>JBIQLO010000087.1:0-15710 GCA_044464175.1 Planctomycetaceae bacterium
GTCGGTCAGATGGCAGCCGTTGGCCTCCTTAATGAACCGCGGCGTGCCGCCGACGGCCGCAAAGGCGCGGACCGGGGAACTGACCCCGCCCGGCATAACCTGGCGGGCCTTGAGAAACGCTGCTTCGGAATTGGCGATCGAACGCTCGGGATTTTCTGCCATGGGAGAAAGTATAAGTTGTCGATGGTTACTTGCCAGTTGTCCGCTGCCGGATTCGCTGCCGGCAACCGACAATCGACCGGTGGCAAGTCGTTACCGTGCGGCCTGAAATGTCCTGAACAGCTGCTCGGGAAAGGACTGCACGTCGGTCGAAACCGCCTGGCCGGGGGCGATAGGGGGCATGAGCAGCCCGCGGCGCTGCCCATCGTGTGCGGGCAGGGCGTCATACACGATCAGACGCTTGTCGGTTCCGGGAATGGCCAGGCCCCGGGGGTTATAGATGTACGGCTGGCCGGAGACCGGGCAGGTGAACTCCAGCGGCGCATCAATGTCGCCCAGGGTCGCCACATCCTGAAGGCGAGGGGGCATCTGCCGATGCAGCGCGTAGTACATCAGAATCGCGCCGCCGATGTCATGGAGCCGCGCCGAGCAGGGATCGACGACCGTCTGGGGCGCGGCCGACGATCCCCTGGTCGGCTTCTGGACGCTCTGGCATCCGGCGATCAGCAGGAGAACGGCAACAACGGGAAGTAGATGCTTCATGCCCATGAATCTTACAGCCGTTGGATCATTTAGGGGATGGGGCGGTGGTCGGTCGGGTGACCGCCCCGCGTTCCATGCCGCGCATCTGCTCCTGGAAGACGCCCGGCGCCACGGCGTTGGGGGTCAGCTTGGTCCCCTGCATCTCATCCTCGCTCATGGGCCGAAGGAAATCCGGCGACTGGGCCACATGCGGCGTCAGGAAGATCAGCAGTTCCGTCTTGCTTTTCTGGGTGACGGTGCGCTTGAAGAGCATCCCGACCAGCGGGATGTCCCCCAGCAGCGGAATCTTCTGGACGTCGGTGGTCTTCTTGTCCTCCATCAGCCCGCCGATGACGATGGTCTGCCCGTCCTTGATGCCCACGCGGCTGTCGGCCGAGCGCAGGTCGAACACGGGGGCATTGAGGTTCTCGGAAATCGGCACGGTGGAGGTGGTCAACTGGGAAATCTCCGGCGCCACGTCCAGGATGACCAGCCCGTCGGGATTGATGTGGGGGGTGACGTTGAGAATGATGCCGATGTCCTGGTAGGAGATCGAGTTGATCGTCTGCCCGGTGTCGGTGACGCGGGTGTTGGTGACGATGGGGACGACCTGCCCGACGGTGATGGTGGCCAGCTGGTTGTTGGAGGCCAGGATGTACGGGCGGGAGAGGACATCGAGCTTATTGTCGCGGGCCAGGGCGCGGAGCGTGGCGGTGACGTTGGTCTCGATGACGGAGATCGCAAGGCCGTTGGTGAGGGCCGGGGTGTTGAAGTTGGTCTGGGCCGACTGCCCGTTGCCGCTGGCTCGCGTGTTGAGGATGGAGAAGTCCACGCCGAAGTCGGCGTCGTTTTCATGGGTGACCTCGGCCAGCAGGACCTTGATGAGCACCTGCGGGACGGGGCGGTCAAGCTGCTGGATGATGTCCAGCACGCGCTGCTGGTACTTGCCGGCGGTGGCGACCAGCAGAGAATTGGTGTCGGAGTCGGCCACGACATAGACCTGCCCCACAAGCTCGGCCGCCGCCCCGGCGACGTTGGCCGGAATGTTGGCCGCCGCCAGCGTCTGGCCACGGCTGATCGGGGTGTTGGAGCCGAAGCCGGTGATGCCGCGCCCGCCGCCGATGCCCGTGGAGCCGGTGATGCCTCGGTTGCCGCCGCCGCTGCGGTTTCCAATCGATGAAGCGCTGCCGCCCAGGGAATTGCGGCTGCCGGGGCTGCCGGTCTGGTTGTTGCGGTAGCTGTTGGGATTGGTCCCGCCGGTGTTGACGCCGAACAGGCTGTTCAGCACGTTGGCCATGTTCTGCGACTGCCCGTTCTTCACCGCGTAGAAGAAGAAGGTCTGATCGACCGCGGGGTTGGAGTCAAGCTGCTCGAGCATGTTGTCCACGACCTTCAGCGTCTCGGCCGGGCCGGAGATCACGATCGTGTTGGTGCGGGCGTCGGCCGAGGCGTTGACCCGACCGGCAGCGCTCTGCTCCTGCTGCCCGTTGGCCGCGGCTATCGCCCGGAAAAAGCGCGCCTGGCGGGAATTGTCATTGGAGGAGGAGCCGCGCCCCGCGTTGGAGGTGTCGTTGAAGATGTCGGTGATGAGCTTGGCGGCGCTGGTGGCGTCGGCGTATTGCAGGTGCTTGACGCGGATGGTGCTCATCTGCATGTCCTGCCGGTCCAGCTGATCCAGGATGTTTTCCACAGTCTTGAGCGTGTCGGTCGGGCCGGTGACGACGACCGTGTTGGTGCGCGGGTCGGCCGAGGCGGTGACGCGCGCGATGTTCCCCTGCGGCTCGGGGGTGTTGGGCTGCTGACCGCCGCGGAAGAACCGGGAGCGGGAGGCGTTGTTGTTCTGCGGGGCCGGTTCGTTGGCCTTGAAGATGTCCGTGAGCACCTTGGCGGCGCTGGTGGCGTCGGCGTAATTGAGGTGCTTGACGATGATCGTGTTTTCCGTCAGGTCGCGCTTGTCGATCTTGGAGATGATCTCGACGACCCGGCGGATGTTGGCCGAGGTGTCGGTCATCATGATGGTGTTGCTGCCGGCGTTGGCCGTCAGGTCGGCGTCAGAGCTGACCAGCGGCTGCAGGTCCTGCTTGAGCTTCACCGCATCGACGCTGCGGATCGGAATCACCTGGGTGATGAGGTTGTCGCTGGGGACGATGTCCTCGGGATCGGCCCCGAAGTAGACCGGGATGCTTCCCTTCTTGGCCGCGTCACGGGAGACGATTTTCAGGATGCGCCCCATCTGGACGGCGGTGTACCCGTTGAGCTTCAGCACGGCATTGAGAAGCGTGACGGCCTCCTCCGGGGAGACCGGCTGCTTGCTCATGACGGTGACGCGTCCGTCCACGGGCGCTGCCTTGAGGACGACGAACCCGGCCGCCTGGGACAGGTGCTCCAGCACCGCGTCAATAGGGGCATCCTTGAAATTCAGGCTAATCTGCGAGGGGCGCGTGCTCCGCGTGGTAGCGACGGGGCGCGTCACCGGCAGCGCCCGGGTCTGGGCCAGCGGCCGCGTGGCGGGCGAAGGGGCCGTGGCGGGTGCGGGGGCCGTGGTCTGCGCGGCGGCCGTCCCCGGCGCAAATGGCGGGAAGAAGAGGCTCGCGGGCAAAAGGGCGACGGCCAGAAATAACTTGCGGTGCTTGGGCATGGTGATCCTTATTTGTGTTGCAGTTCCTGCTGTCGTTTTTGGCGGAGGCGCTCCAGAACACTCTGAATCTGGGGCGAAGGCGCGGATGTGCTGCCGGCCGAAGTGGGACGGCTGCTCGGGCGGCCCATGGCCTGGCCCTGGAGATTGTCTCCGATGGCGATGCGGAGCATTTGCCCGTTGACCTCATAGGTCAGCGCATCGAGCGTGATCCCGACCACCCGGCCGCGCGCCAGGGGATCGTTGACCTGCAGCGGCATCACCTTTCCGGTGGAGCGATCCTCCACAAATGCGGTGTATCCGCCGCTGGTGCGCGTCGCCCCGTTGAAGACCAGGACCGTCTCGGCCCGGGCGGCGCTGGAGGGCCGGGTGGAGGGGGGTGGCGCATGCTGGGTCGGCGCGCGCCCCTTGACGAAGATGCTGCGGGAGAGCAGCACGGAAAAGTCCTCGGGCATGCGGCTGGGGCGCGTGGCCGGAGCGGCCGTAGCCGTGGCGCCCGCGCTGAGCGCCAGCAGCAGGCAACTGACGGAAATCAAAGCCGGATGATGCATCTGTTTTCTCATGTTCGGCCTCCCTGCGGCGCGGTTTTGGTTCCCTCGGGCAGTCGGCTGATGGTCGATACCCCGATCTGAACCGTCAGGTCGTCGGTTCCCTCCTTGCGGGGCGTGATCTGGAAATCGGTCACGCGGAGGGGAAGCGCGGTGGTCTCGATCGACCAGAGCAACTGCGAAATCGACCGCATCGGTCCGGTCGCCACGATGCGAAAGCCGATCACCTGAAACTGCCCCTGGGTTGAGGCCCGCTCGGGCTTCAGTGCGGTGAGGTTGAGCCGCGCGGCCTGCGTCCAGTTCACGATCGCCTGCAGGGCCTGGCTCTCTGCGCTGGAGACATCCTGGCCCAGCCCGCCGGCCTGCATGTCATTCCAGACCCGGCGCAGCTGCCGCTGGCGGGCGAACAGGTCCCCCGCGGCGTTCATCTGCTGCGTGAGTTGGGCTCGCTGGTCGGCGAGGGATTGCCGCCAGGCCAGATAGGGCGTCAGCGCGAGCCGGTCGAATGCGAAGATGCAGGCGGCCGACAGGGTGACGATGGCGATGATGCGTTCCCGTTTGCTCAGGGTCATGGCTGCCTCCCGGTGGGATTGGTTGAGGGCTTGTGGGCGACCGCTGGGGCCGGGGCTTTGGCGGGCGGCGCGGGCGTCGCCTGGGGCTGGTAGCTGAATGTGATGGAGAAGGCGACCTCCCCATTGCGGGCGGCATTCTGGGTGCCGCCGAGTTTGACATCGCCGAAGCCCTTGGCGTGCTTGAGGCGATCGATGAGCACCTGCACCGCCTGCTGATCGTGCGCCTTGCCGTAAAGCTGCCCGGCGAGCGTGCGCACCTCGGGCGTTTTGGCCGCGCCGGCGGATCGGGGGGGCGCGGCCGTCGTGGCCGGGTCACGCACGACCAGATTCGTGGCATACGTCCTGCCATCGTTGGGGATGGCCAGCGTCAGGTCGCGCAGGCAAAGAAGATATCGCGCCTCGCCGCCGTGCCATTGCTGGGCGAAGTTCACCATCGAGACGAAGGATTCGGCGGTCTTGATCTCCCCCTTCATGCCATCCAACCGCGTCTGAAGGGCGGTGAGCTGGGCCTCCTGCTGCTGCAGTTCCCGCCAGGCATAAACCACGCCCACCACCAGCACGAGCAGGGCGGCGGCGGCGATGATCGCCCAGCGCGGCACGCGATGGACCTTGGGGGCCGCCAGGCGCGACCGGAGAAAATTGATGGTCGGTCGGTCATTGAGCCCGGCCAGTGCCAAAGCCACGGCCGGGGCGTATTGCCCCATCGGCGTCTGGGGATCGGCCGGCGCGGTGCCGTTGAGATGGAGGTCGACGCCCAGTTCGGACAATTTCCCGATGCGCAGCGGCAGCCCCAGTTGGCTGGTGAGCGAGCTGGAATCGATCGGCTCATCGTTCCACACCAGAAGCTCTCCGGGGCGCTGCGGGGTGGTGACCGAGGCGATGGCCCGGCGCAGCTCCCCGGCGAACTGCGGGCCGGTGGCGGAGGAACGCAAGTGACGGATCGCCAGCGGCGCGCCGCCGCTCTGGGCGGCCAGTTCCGCGCTGTCGGCATGAAGATGAAGAATCCACGCCCTGTCCAGGGCCGGCTCGTTGGCCCGGCTCAGGGCCGTCGCCTGCGGCATGATCGATTCCAGCCGAAGCCTGGCCCCCTGGCACAGCGCCTGAACGGCGGCGATGTATTGCCGCTGCGTTGCCAGCAGCAGCACGGGGCGGGCGGCCCCGCCGGCCGGTCCATCGGCCGGAATGTAGTCATACACCAGGTCCTTCAGCTCCGAGGAGAACTCGGTCTCCGCCTGAAGGCGAAGCATGCGGCTGGTGGTCGCCTCATCGGCCGGGGGCACCTCCTTGGACTTGACCAGCAGCCACCGGGCCGGCAGCCCGGCGACGACGGCGCGCGCGGTGAAGGTGTGCTCGCGCAGAAAACGGTCCAGCGCGGCCCCCAGCGCCTGCGGCTGGGCCAGCGACAGGCCTTCGGGATAATCAAACCGGGCCACGCGCCGGACGCGCGGGCGCTCGGATGCCAGAACTTCGGCCGCCAGAAGCGAGCGTTCGCCGATGGCCAGCCCCAGGATCTTGTTGGAACGAAACGGTTTCAATCGATGCCTCTTTTGGATGCTTTATTGCCCGATGGATGTCCCCAGTCCGCTGCTTGGCACGCCCAATCCCGTCGGAGGCGGCTGACCGGCGCGCAAGGCGGTGCGAATTTCATCCGGCAGCGGCCATCCCAGGCCGGTCAGGTCCTTGCGGTAAATGATTCTGGCCGGCGGCTGGCGTCCATTGACGACGATGCGCGCCCGCTTGAAGGCGCGCCCGTCGGCGGTGACGGCGACAATGTCGGCCGAGTACATGGAGGTCGGCTCCGTGCCGCCCGATCCGCCCGATCCACCCCGGCCGCTTTGGCCCTGGCCGGGGGTGGCGCTGCCGCCGCCGCGATTGCCGCCGCTTCCACCTCCCGTTGCGCCTCCGCCGGCACTGCCCCCTGTGCCGCTTCCGCCGCCGCTTCCTCCACCTCCGGCCGCCGGGGCGGCGGGGGCGCCTGAGCCGCCGGACGAGGAACGGGCCGGTGCGCCATAGACGGTGACATAGTTGAACAGCCCCCGGCTGTCCTGCGCGACGCTGCTGAACATCGATCCCATGCCGCCGGCATTCCGCTCCTGCTCCTCAATCACGCCATTGTGATTCAGGTCATAGCCGAACAGGACCTCGGGCGTGATCCCCTTGACCAGCAACAGTTCCTCAACGGTTTCAAACGGCGAATTCTTGGCCTCGTACGGGTCGGGCAGCGATTCGTAGTAGTCCGATTCGGCGCCCTGCCCGCTGGCCTCCCCCGGATTGCTGCGCCAGGTGACGATGGCGTCGGCCAGGTCCTGTGTCATGCCCGGCACCTCCATCAGGGCGTCGCTCTGGGCGGTGTTGAGGTTCACCTTGGTCGATTCATCCGTGATCCCGAAGTCATAGGACTGGTCGGAATCGGAGTTGAACCGGAGAATCCAAAAATAGCCGTCGCCCACCTGAATCGCCTCGGCGGAAACCTGGGTGAGCGTGGTGGGGTCCGAACTGTTCTGATCGACCTGTGCCAGCACCCAGCGCTCCGCGCCCTGCTCGATCGCCTGGGCCTTGAGGGCCGAGAGGCGGTTGGCCGACGCCAGCGCCTCGGTCCGCATCGAGCGGGCAAACACCAGCAGCATCCCCGACAGAATCACGATGATGCCCATGGCGATGACGAAGATCATGCCGTGGCTGGAGCGGCCAGGGAACAAGGGGGCGCCTTGCCCTTTCCCCTTCGTCGCTCCGTCGCTTCGTCGCCCGGTTGCCTGGTATCTCATGGCGTCCCTCCCAACTGGGCCGTCAGGTTCGAGCAGGGGAGGGGGAACACGCGCGTGAAGCGGAACGTGCGCGGCGGCTGGTTAGCGGCGGTGGGGCGGTCCAGTTCCAGCGTCACCTCCACGGCCGTGGGCAGGACATCCCCCTGCTGGGTGGAATCCCACGTGTCCACCCATTGGGTCCCATCGTAATAGCGGACGTTGAACCCGCCGACGCCCCGGCACAGCACCTCATCGGTCGGCGTCGTCTCCACCTGGGAAAGAAGGTTGCGCGACACCCGCCGCACCAGCACATGATCCGTGCTGTTGTCCGGCACGGTCACCAGCAGCTCGACCATCTTCACATCCCCGTTGGCCAGATCGGGGTTGTAGGGCGATTCGGTGGTCGTGTAGAGGACCACATCGTCCGCATCGCGCCCGCGCTCATCCTGTGCGTCGGAGCCCACGAACGCCCCGGCCAGAATGCCGGTGGGGGGCAGTGCGTTCTGGAAATCCGCCGCGAGCCATTCCATCGCCAGCTCCGCCGTGCGCGGCGGTTCGACGGCCGATTCGGCGGACTTTTTGGCGGTGTAGGCGGCCTGCATCGCGGCATACAGGCTTGTCGCCAGCACGGCGGCGATCGCCAGCGCGAGCATCAATTCCAGAAGCGTAAAACCGTGCGCCCCGGCCGGGAGAAATGCATGGCGCATCTCCCTGCGTGCCGCCGCGCGTTTGTGCCACTGTGCCTGTCTCATGGCGTATTCCCCCCCGAGGCCAGGGTGGTGAGCGTCAGCGATTCGCTCCGCCCCCGTTCGGTCCATGTGACCGTCAGGTCCACCTGCTGAAGGCCCGTTCCGTTTGTGTCGCCCGGCCAGGGCTGCACCGTCGCCTGCCATTGAAAGCCGGGCCAGTCCGGATTGAAATCGCCCGAGAGGTTCCCCTGTTGCCACTGGTCGGTGGCGATGATCTCCGACAGTTTGGATTTGGCCAGGCCGGCGGCCTCGGTGCGCCATCGGGCGGCGCTGCCCGCTCCGGTGGCCAGGGTCACACCCTGCATCACCGCCGGCAGGACAATCGCCATCAACAAAAGCGTGGCCAGCACCTCGATGAGGGTGAAGGCGTGAGCCATGGGCCGCTGATTGGCCGACGCCGCGGCGGCTGAAGCCACCCCTGCACGGTTCAACCTTGTGCCTGTCATGGTGCCACCTCCCCCGGCTTGAGAATCCGAATCGGCTCGGTGGCCGACAGGGAGGCGATTTCCACCTGGCCGCCATCCTGGTTTGTGATCGTCAGATGGATCGGATCGACCCGGCCGGTGGGATGAAAATCGACGTATTGCCCCTCCGGCTGCGGGGTCAGATTGGTCTGGATCTCCAGGCCCGCCGACAGTTCAAAGTGCCTCCCGTAATCGTTGGACGGCTCCACGAAAGCGCCGCTGTCCTGGACGCTCAGCCAGAATGCCCGGGCGTCGGGGTCGATGTTCAGCCGGTAGGTGCGCCCCTCGGCGATCGCCTGGGTTCGCGCGTAATCGGCCAGCGTCACGATCAACGTTGCGGCATTGTCGGTCTGCCGGTTGATGCCAAAGCCGCGCAGCGAGGGGGCGGTGATCCCGGCGACGATCGCCAGCACCACCATCACCAGCACCAGTTCCATGAGGGTGAAGGCGCAGCGCAAGGCACGAACGGGCGTCGCCGCCGCCCGTAGTGCCTGTCTGCCTTTTTGCCTTCGTGCCTGTCTCATGGAGCTTCCTCATCGCCCGGTGCGATTCGTCGAAATTTACGACTGCACATCGTCAGCGCTGCCTTCGCGCCCGTCCGGACCCGTGGAAAAGAGGTCAAAGTCGCGGTTGTCGCTGCCGGGGGAGCGGTAGATGTAGGGATGGCCCCACGGATCCAGCGGAATCTTGTCCAGGTATGGCTTGCGCCACCCCTGAATGTCGGCCGGCGGGGTGATCAGGGCGTTGAGCCCCTCATCGGTCGTGGGGAACCGCCCGGTGTCGATTTCAAACGCACCCAGCGAGGTTTTCAGGTTCGCCAAATCCGTCTTGGCGGCGGTTTCGCGGGCCTGCTCGGTGCGCCCGGTGAATTTCGGGACAACCACCGCCGCCAGGATGGCCAGAATCACCATCACCAGCAGCAGCTCAATGAGTGTGAAGCCGCGGCGGATGGCACGAATGCTCGAAGGCACGGAGGCGCGAAGGGAATCGGCCGTGATGTCAGTTGCTTCAATTTCCATAATGATTGTCCATAAAAAAGGGTTCATCTCCTGATTCTGTCTTCTGTCTCCTGTCTTGCGCCCACTGCTCTCAATGAATGAGGTCCTGAAGATTGAAAATCGGCAGCAGCATGCCGATGACCACCGTGCCGATGACGCCGGCCATCAGAAACAGCAGCAGCGGCTCGGCCACCGCCACCAGCATCCGCAACTGCCGCTCCAGGTCCGCCTCATAGGCGGTCGAAAGCCGCAGCAGTTCCTTGTCCAGCCGCCCCGTCTCCTCGGCCACGGCTATCATTTCCACCACGGACGGGGGAAAGAGGCGCTGCGAGTCTCCCAGGCTCTTGGACAGGGCCGTGCCGCGCTGCACCTGCTCGATCGCGTGGGTGACGGTGTCGGCCAGTGTCTGATTGCCGATCGCCTCGCGGGCCACGCGCAGCGACGCGATCAGCGGCACGCCCGCCCCCAGCAGCGTGCCGAGCATGCGGGCAAAGCGCACCAGTGCGAAGTGGGCGATGATCCGTCCCACCAGCGGGATGCGCAGCATCGCCACCTCCACCTGCCGCCGCCCCGATTCCGTGGCGAGCGAACGCTTGAGCAGGATGACGGCGACCACCACCGCCCCGGCCACGAGCAGGCCGTAATGCTTGATCAGGTCACTCAATGCAATAATGAAGACCGTCAGGGTCGGCAGGTTTCCGCCGAACTGCTGGAAGATGCCGCTGAAGCGCGGAATGAAGAAGGTGAGCATGAAGACCAGCACGCCCACGGCCAGCATCGCCAGAATCACCGGATAGATCATCGCCGCCTTGACCTTGCCGGTCAGGTCACGCTCGCGCGTGCGGAAGTCGGCGATCTGCGTCAGCACCACATCCAGGAATCCCCCCGCCTCGCCGGCCCGCACCATCGCGACGTAGACGCTGGAAAATGACTTGGGCCACTTGGCCATGGCGTCGGCCAGCGCGGTACCGCCCACCACATCATCGTGAATGTCGCTCCAGAGCTGGCGGGCGGCGGCGTTGGACGCCTCGCGCCGCAGCAGCGCCAGCGACCGGCTCAGTGGCACCCCGCCGGCCAGCAGGTTCGCCAGCTCGCGCGTGAACGATTCCACCGCCTTCTGCGACACCTTCCCCCGCACCGCGCCGCCATCGGCGGCGGGCCCGGCCCTGGCGGCCGAGCCGTTGACCTCCTCCAGGCTGATCGGGTGAAGCCCCTGGCGTCCGATTTCCGTCATGGCGGCGATGCGCGAATCGGCGGCGACCGTGCCGGCGGTGCGGCGGCCTTCAGCGCTCAGGGCGGTGTAGGTGAAGGTGGCCATGGTTCAGCGCTCCGCTCCGATGGTGATGCCTGTGGTCGGGATTGTTGACTTGGCGACGCCACCGACCGCCGCGGTGATGCCGGCCGTCCCGTGTGCGGGCACCGCAAGCGCCACATCCTCATCCTTGGTCACGCGCAGCACCTCTTCGGGCGTGGTGAATCCCTCCCGGATCAGCCGCCACCCGTCGGCCCGCAGGCTGCTCATTCCCTGCTGGACCGCCATCTTGCGGATATCGCGCGAGCTGGAGCGCTGCAGAATGAGCGAGCGAATTTCATCCGTGATCGGCATCATCTCAAAGACCCCCTGGCGGCCGCGATAGCCGGTCCCCTGGCAGTGGCGGCAGCCGCGCCCGCGATAGATCACCTCCGGCGTCTCCTTCCCGAACTGCTGGCGCAGCCGCTCCATCTCGTCGCGGGGCATTTCCTCCTTGCAATGCTTGCAGATGAGGCGCACCAGCCGCTGGGCGGCCACCATTTCGAGCGAGGAGGAGACCAGATACGGCTCGATTCCCATATCCACCAGCCGCGTCGCCGCCCCGGGGGCGTCGTTGGTGTGGAGGGTGCTGAAGACCAGGTGCCCGGTCAGCGACGCCTGCACCGCGATCTCCGCCGTCTCCCGGTCGCGGATTTCGCCGATCAGCACCACGTCCGGGTCGTGACGCAGGATGGAGCGCAGCCCGGCCGCGAAGCTGAGGCCCGACTTGGTGTTCACCTGAATCTGATTGATGCCCCGGAGCTGGTATTCCACCGGGTCTTCGATCGTGATGATCTTCAGGTCCGTCTTGTTGATCTTCGACAGCGCCGCATAGAGCGTCGTCGTCTTGCCGCTGCCGGTGGGGCCGGTGACAAGAATAATCCCGTGCGGCAGCTCCAGCACCCCGTCCCAGACGGTCCGGTCGCGCCCGCTCATCCCCAGGTGCTCCAGCCCCAGCAGGGCGTCCCCCCGGTCCAGAATGCGAAGGACCACCGCCTCCCCGTGGATCATCGGGATGACCGAGACGCGCAGGTCGATCTCCCGTCCGGCCACGCGCAGGCGGATGCGCCCATCCTGCGGCAGCCGCTTCTCGGCGATGTCCAGATGGCTCAGGATCTTGATGCGCGACACGATGGCCGCGTGAAACTTCCGCACCTGCGGCGGAATGTTCGCCTCCACCAGCACGCCGTCGATGCGATAGCGCACCCGAAGCTGATCCTCGAACGGCTCCACGTGCACGTCCGTGGCCCGCGATTCCAGCGCCTCGGCCAGCACCTGGTTGACGAACTTGATGATCGAGGCGTCCTGCGCGGCCGAGGTCAGGTCCAGGTCATCCTCATTCTGTTCCTGAAGGACCTTGATATCCTGCTCATCCGTGACCCCCATCGACTGGAGCGTGTCCGCCCCAACCCCCAGATACCGCTTGGTGAACCGCTCAATCTCACTGGCCGGGGCGATGGCCGGATGCACATCCAGCCCCGTCGCCAGCCGCAACTCGTCCAGCCCCGTCGTCTCAAACAGCCGGGAGGTGAGAATGGTGACCCCATCCCCGTTTCCATTGACCGACAGCGGCATCAGCTTGTGCTCAAGCAGGATGCGCGCCGGGAATTTCGCCAACGTCTCCTTGGAAGGGGCGTATCGTTCTGCCTCCTTCTCCAGATCGATGAAGGGCACCCCGAAATCGGCCGCCAGGAAACGCAGTATCCGGTCGTACCCGGCGCCCGACGCCTCGCGCAGCGCATCATCCAGCGGCTGCCCCGCGGCCAGGGCTTCCCGCACGCGCTGGGCCGATTCGGCATCCAGCAGCCCTTCCTGAAGAAGTTTATTGATGATGTCGTTCATGGGTCGGCAGTTGAGAGTTGACAGTGGCAGTCGGCCGTGGAGCAATCACGGCCGACCGCCAACCGCCAACCATCAGCTTTCTCCTTACTTCAATACCCCATCCATCACCAGGACGGCCTCCTGCCGCTGGGTCAGCAGTTCCTTCAGTTCCTGGCGCGCCTTGTCCAGATCCCCCTGGACCTTGGTTTCAGCGTCACGCAGCGCCGCGAGCTTGGTCTTGATCTCGTCGGCCGAGGCGCTCTTGTTGTCCAGGGTCTTGCGCAGATCCTCCCGCGCCGACTGCACCGGACCCGTCTCCGAGGCATTGGCACCCGGACCGCCCGGACCACCCGGTCCGCCCGGTCCGCCGCGACGGCCCCGCATCATCCCGGCCCGCGGGTTCAATTCCCGCTGAAGCTGGCTGACCTTCTCCAGTTTGGGCTTGAGCGCCTCGAACTCCTCGTCACTGACGCCCAGCTGCTCCTTGAGGCGCTGTTCGATCCGCTGGCGGAACTGCTCCATGTTGCCGCGCTGCCGCCCGCCGCCGGGATTGGCCTGATTCTGGTCCCGGCTGGTCGGCGGGTTGTTGCCGCCGGGGTTCTCCTGGGCCCACGTCGACGCTGTGGCGCCCGCCACCGCCGCCGACAGCACCGCCGCCGACAACCATCCGAACGTTCGACTCGCTTTCATCGCAGGCTCCTTTCTTGTATCGCCTGTCTGGCGGGGCATGCTCCGGCACGCCCCTACATTTCCGGTTCAACCGCCGGGCGGCTGCTGGGCTGCGTGGTGCGCGCCGGACCACGCCGCGGCCCGTGCCGCCGACGCCACTGCTGAGTCACGCTCTCCCAGGCCTTCAACTGATCCGGGTTGAGCAGCGCCCGGCTGCGTTCCTCCGCCTGATGGATCAACGCCTCGCGCTTGCGGTCCAGTTCCGACCGCTTCCGGCGGAATTCCTCATTGATTCGTTGATACTCGCCCTGCTGGGTGGGCGTCAGCAGCGCGACAATCGACTGCTCCCGCTGCTGGTCCAACTCGTGTCGCGCCTTCATCCCCTCGCCCATCTGCTTGCGCGTGTCGGCCCAGATCGCATCCATCTGCTGCCGCTGCTCGGGGCTGAGGTCAAGTTGGTCCGCCAGCCACGAAGGGGGCCGGTCGGGCGGGCCGATCCGCTCCGGCAGCCGCCCCCACAGCCGCCCGAGCACCACCCCCGCCAACATCAGCAGCAGGAATGTCGTAAACAAAATTAAACGATTTCCACTCTTCATGTCCGGTTCCGCGTTGTTCACCCGCTAAACGGTTGGAATTACTGGCTGGCGTTCCCCTCCGAAGGCGTCCACGCCGAGGCCAGATACCACTGCGCCGCCGGCGAGCCGGCCTGGCGAATCGCCGGATCGGTGTCCGTCGCCGCCGCGATCTCCATCCACGGCGGCGCCGCCTCAGCCGGCTTGGGCGTCTGCAACAGCCACAGCGAGCCCGCCACCACGATGCACGCGGCCGCCGCGCCGCAGCGCCAGACCAGGCGCATCCGATCCCGCTCCACCCGGCTCCGCCGCATCACTTCCTCCATACGCCGCTGCATCCGCGCGGCGGCGATCTGCGAAAGCCTGGGCCGCTCCGTGGCGGCAAACACCCCCGAAATCGCCTGCAGCCGCTCAAATCGCCGGGCGCACGCCGGGCAATGCGCCAGATGCTGCTCCACGGCCTGCCGCTCTGCGCCGGCGAGCTCGCCATCGTGGTAGGCGTCGATCGGGATGTTGCATGGCTCGTTCATGATTGATACGCCTTTAACTGCTCCCGCAACTCACTCCGCGCCCGGTGAAGCCGCGACTCAATCGTGCCGCGCGGCACACTCAGCACCACCGCCATCTCCTCATAGCTCATCCGCTCAAACTCCCGCAGCACCAGCACCTGCCGATGCTCCGGTGACAATCGCTCCAGCGCGGCGTGCAAATCCATCGCCTGGCCCGCCTCATCCGCCGCGTTGCCGCCCGCCCGCACATCCTCCGCCGCCTCAATCGGATGGGCGGCATGCCGTTTCCGCCGCCGCCGCACCAAAGCCGCCTGTCGAACCAGAATCTGCGTCAGCCACGTCCGCACCGCCGATTGCGCCCGGAACTTGCCCAGCCCGTCATACGCCCCGGCCAGCGTCTCCTGCACCGCATCCTCGGCGTCGGCCGCATTGCCCACCAGCGAATATGCCAGGCGGTACAACCGTTCCATGTGGCGCGTGGCCAGAGTCGCAAACGCACGTTCATCGCCGCCGGCCGCCTTCCGCGCCAACTCTATCTCATCCTTCTCCTCCACCAATTCGGCTCCCGGCGGATGTCGCTCCACGAGCGGCCTTTCTGTCGAAGCCGCGCCCCGGCGAGGGACGCTTCATCGGCCTTCAACTCTATAGTTGCGCGGACTGGGCGATTTCTTCCATCCCATTTATTTTTTTATCGGGCGGCCGTCTTCACACAGGCTGGAGCCTGTGCCACGCCCTACGCCGGCGGCAGCTTTCGCGTGGTCCAGTCCTGAACCAGCGCCTTGGCCCACTGCGGCGAATTGCCGAATTGCCCTTTGGAAATGCGTTTAAGCCCGTCCAGGTAGGCGTACCGGTGGGCGGGGCAGAAAAAGAGATTGTGCAGCCGGGCGGCCGCCAGCTCGGCGTCATCCGGCCAGAGCCCCACAAATGTCTCCAGGGTGCGCCGCAGCCCGCTCTCTCCCAGGCGCACATCGACAAACGCATCCCACGCCTGGGCAATGGCTTGCGGATCGGCCAGCAATTCCGAGACGCGCTTCAGGTCCTCGAGCAGCCGGTCGCGCTCCTCTCCCTGCAACCGATTCACGCTGGTGGCGCCCAGCCGGTAGGGGGTAATCTCCCACTGCACCAGCTGATCCCCGGCAAAATCCAGATGCACCAGATACCCCACGTTCTGGAAATATTCTTTCGCGCTGTGGTTGAAGATGAAATTCCCCTGGCTGTAGAAAATCGGCACGCCCCTGTGGATTTCGATTCCCTGCGGCACGTGCGGGTGGTGGGCGATGACGGCCGCCGCGCCGGCCTCGGCCAGCTGCCGCAGCCCATTGACGACATACGCCGGCGGCAGGGGGGCGTGCTCTCGCCCGCCGTGAAAAATCACCAGCACCACATCCGCCTCTCCCTTGAGCGCCCGCACCTGCCGGACCAGGGCCGGCACCTCAAATGGGTGGGCGCCGGGGCTG
>JBIQLO010000088.1:0-15686 GCA_044464175.1 Planctomycetaceae bacterium
AACCCAGCACCCCCCTCTCAACGAACGAACCCAAACCAACCCGTCGAAAAACCGCTCTATCGCTCTAAAAACGCCGATTTGCCGTGAATCCGCCTGTAGCGCGTATTTCCCAACGAACCCATTGTCCCCCTCTCATGCGTATCATCGCCGGCCAATTCCGGGGCCGAAAGCTCCTCCCCCCCGACTCCGATGCCACCCGCCCGATCACCGACCGGGCAAAGCAATCCCTCTTTGACATCCTCGCCCCCCTCATTCCCGAGGCCCTCGTCTACGACTGCTTCGCCGGAACCGGCTCCATGGGCCTGGAATGTCTCAGCCGCGGCGCGGCCCGCGCCCTCTTTTTCGAGGCCGACCGCTCCGCCGCCGCCCGCCTCCGCCGCAACATCCAAACCCTGGCGGTGGAAAAGCAAAGTCAGGTCATCGCCGGCGACTTGTTTGCCTGGTTTGACCGGCAGAATTCGGAACAGACCGGGCGCCCGCAGCCCGAATCCCCGCCCCCCCATCCGGACCTCCTCTTCCTTGATCCCCCCTACCGCTTCCTCAAGCAGCAGCCGGAAAAACTCCGGAACCTCGCCCGCCAACTGGTTCAGCACCACCTCCGCCCCGACGCCACCGTCATCTTCCGCCACGATGCGGCCGACACCCTCCCCCTCCCGGGCCTGGAGCCCTACGACGTGCGCACCTACGGCAAAATGATGATCGAACTCCTGCGCCCCGCTATTTCACCAGCTTCCGGTACTTGATCCGGTGCGGCGTTTCGGCGTCGGCCCCCAGCCGCCGGCGCCGATCCGCCTCGTAATCCGAATAATTCCCCTCGAACCACCGCACCTGACTGTCCCCTTCAAAGGCCAGAATATGCGTGGCGATCCGGTCCAGAAACCATCGGTCGTGGCTGATGACCACCGAGCACCCGGCGAAGTTCTCCATCGCCTCCTCCAGTGCCCGCATGGTGTTCACATCCAGGTCATTGGTCGGCTCGTCCAGCAGGATGACATTGGCCCCGCTCTTGAGCATCCGCGCCAGGTGGACCCGGTTGCGCTCCCCCCCGCTGAGCGTCCCCACCGGCCGCTGCTGATCCGTCCCCTGGAACCCGAACCGCGAAACATACGCCCGGCTGTTCACCCGCTGGGTCCCCAGTTGAATGAACTCCTGCCCGTCGCTGATCGCCTGCCAGACCGATTGCTCCGTCCCCAGCGCCTCCCGCGACTGCTCGATATACGCCAGCTGCACGCTCTCCCCCAAGCGCAGCGACCCCTCGTCCGGCTTCTCCTGCCCCACGATCATCCGGAACAGCGTCGTCTTGCCCGCCCCGTTGGGCCCGATGATTCCCACAATTCCCCCCGGCGGCAGCGAGAAGTTCACCCCCTCCATCAGCACCCGCTCCCCGAACCGCTTGGTCAGGTTTTTCGCCTCGATCACCAGTTGCCCCAGCTTCGGCCCCGGCGGGATGTAAATCTCCATCTCCTGAATTTTCTTTGCCTGCTCCTGGGCGGCCATCGCCTCATATGCCTTCAAACGGGCCTTGCTCTTGGCCTGCCGCGCCTTGGGGCTGGACCGCACCCACTCCAGCTCATGCGCCAACGCCTTCTGCCGCGCGCTCTCCTGTTTCTCCTCAACCGCCAGCCGCTTCTGCTTCTGCTCCAGCCAGCTCGAATAGTTCCCCTTCCATGGAATCCCCGCCCCCCGGTCCAGTTCCAGAATCCACCCGGCCACATTGTCCAGAAAATACCGGTCGTGCGTCACCGCGATGACCGTCCCCTCATACCGCCGCAGGTGCTGCTCCAGCCATTCCACGCTTTCGGCGTCCAGGTGGTTGGTCGGCTCATCCAGCAGGAGAATGTCTGGCTTCCGCAACAGCAGCCGGCACAGCGCCACCCGCCGCTTCTCCCCGCCGCTCAATACCTTCACCGATGTCTCCCCCTCCGGGCAGCGCAAGGCATCCATCGCCATTTCCAGTTGCGCATCCAGGTCCCACCCGTCGATCGCGTCAATTTTCTCCTGAATCTCCCCCTGCTTCTCCAGCAGCCGGTTCATCTTCTCCTCATCCATCGGCTCGGCCAGTTGGTCGCTGATCTTGTTGAATTCCTCCAGCAGCGCCAGCGCCGGCCCCATCCCCTCCTGCGCCACCTGCCGCACGGTCTTGCTCTCATCCAGCTTCGGCTCCTGCTCCAGAAACCCGACGCTGTACCCCGGCTGCTTGCTCACCTGCCCGTCAAACTTCGTGTCCACCCCCGCCAGGATGCGCAGCAGCGAGCTTTTCCCCGCCCCATTGAGCCCCAGCACCCCGATCTTGGCCCCATAAAAGTACGACAGGTTGATGTCCTTCAGGACCACCTTCTTGTCGTGCGCCTTGGTGACGCCAATCATCGAGTAAATAATCTTGTTCGGTTCATTCGCCATGCAAGCAATGGTAAGGGGAAAACGACAAATGTGTAGCATGGGCATCGCCCCCCCGCCGCCACGGATTTCGCTCCGCTCCAGCGGACCCCCAGCACCCGGAGAACGGAACCCCGAAATGATTCATATTTGCCACTAATGGGTCACGGATGAACACAGATATCTGCTATAGTGTGCCATGGGTTTTCAACCCTTGCCGAGCCGCGTTGACGGTCTAGAGTCTGCTGAAGCAGACCCTTGGGGATGGATGTTTCAACCTATTCTCGACCATGACCTTCATCCGCATGGTGTTGTCGGACATTGACCCATTTGCGGTGTACGCGGCGGAGCGCGAGCTGTCCGAGCACGGAATCACTGTGACGCGGGAGCAACTGGCCGCGCACTACTCAGCTCAAGGCCAACTCCGCACAGCCGTATCGAAGCTCACTGCTTCGCCGCCGCCGGCCAGCATCAAAGAAGCGTTCGCCGCGGCATTGATCGATGGGCCGGATGAATCTGCGAACCCCCGCTTCGTCGCGCCCTTGCGAATGGGAATCCTCTATAGCGCTGTCGTATTGATCGCCATCGCCATCGAGGGCGGACTGCGCATGTCGAGACTTGTTTCGGTGACGGATCAGGTGCGATGGGATTGGGTTCTTACGACGGGTGCCCTCCTTATCGGCATCTGCATGGCTTACGCCTTACTGGGCGCGCGCATCGGGAAGAGGACAGCGAACAAGTTCCTGAGCCTCGGTGTGGCATTGGCCTTCCTCGGCTTCATGTACTGGCTCACCCGGCATCTTCGTTAATCATCTGGAGATGCAGGATGGGCCTTGGCCCACGGACGCCGTCTCATGGACACTCACCGCTTGGCAAACGTCCTCGGGTCATACCCCCATTCCCGGATGTCCGCCTCGGCCATGTGGCGGACGGTGTTGAGGTTGAGGTTGCGCCCCGGGCAGTCGGTGGCCTTGGTGTCGCGGTGGCCCAGCACGTGGTCGGCCGGGATGTGATAGGTGATCATCATGTAGGCGCACAGCCGCGCCAGCGATTCCATCTGCTTTTTCGTCGGGCGGTCGATGTCAAAATTCCCCACCAGGCAGATGCCGATGCCGTAATTGTTGTACTGTTCGCTGGGGGTCTTGGCGTGAGCGCCCCACTTCTGCTTGGGCCAGCGCGACCCCACCTCGATCTGCCCATCCCGCGTGTCGGTGCCGTTACCGATCACGAAGTCATACCCCAGCTCATCCCACCCCTTGGCCCGGTGCATCTTGTCGAACCGCGCCGCCCCGCCGGCGGCCGTGGCGCTGTGGTGGATGACAATCCATTTCCACGGACGCGGCTTGGCCCAGGGAACCCACGACGGCGGGGCATCCGCCTGCGCCGCCAGCCCGGCATGCGGCGAAGGGGCGGGCTTGGGCGCAGGGGCCGGCTTGGGCGGCGGCGGCGGCGGGGTCGGCGCCTGGGCGATGGCCGGCGGATTGAACGTCGGCGGCGGAGGCGCCTCCAGCATCATCGTCGCCTGCTCCGGCTGGCACCCGGCCGCGGCAAGCAGACTCATTGCGGAGAACACAAGACAGACAGGCAGACGGCCCGCGGTGCGGACCCGGCTCATATACGATTGAATGGAACGCTTCGCCATCCCTGGCCTCGCGGGTAAAACGTGCAACCGGACCTCAGCGGCGGCATCCGTCGCCGCGGGTCCTGTTGTAGCGGATTCGCCAGGCCATTTCCAGTGAAGAGCCGTTCCATTTGCCTTGATCTGGCCTCGCCATTACATTCGGGGGTCTATGAAATCGGATCGGCGTCACAATGTGCAGATCAACCAGGCGGAGGAGGTCACCTCCGATCTGGCGGATTGGTTTCGGCAATACTGGCCGCGCCTGGTGTTGGGGGCGGTCCTGGTGGCGCTGATCATTATCCTCATCTATCAGCGCATCAGCGCGGCGCATGAGCGTTCCTCGGCCGCCGGGGCGAACCTGGCGATGGCGCGCTACAACATCCAGCAACTGGAGGCCTTCAATCCCATGCAGGCCTCCGATCAGGAGCAGGCGGCCACGCTCCGCGAGCAGTTTGCCGACACCGCCCGCGACGCCCTGGCCGCGGCGCAGAAGAACTCCAGCGAAGCGTCGCTGCTTGCTGAAGTGGCCGTAGCGCGGGGGGATTTGAATTGGACCCTGGCCAACCTGCCCCCCCTGCCCGGGGCGGCGACCCGGCCCACCCTGCAGTTGCCTCAGCCGCAACAGGAATATCTCGAGCAGGCGGCCCAGGCCTATGACCAGGTGCTTCAGAAGTACCCCAAACAGTCGCTGGCGGTGGTCAGTGCCCATTTCGGCTTGGCCGCGATTGCGGAAAACCGGGGCGACTGGGATACCGCCCGTCAGCAATATGAAGCGGTGACAAAGTTGAAGGAGGCATCCCAGGCCTTTCGGGATCAGGCCAGCACACGGCTAAACGAGCTGGACAAGCTCAAGGCCCCGGTCCTGCTGGCGCCGGCAACTGAGCCGACCACCCAGGCCTCAACGCCGACAACTCAGGCGAGCGAATCAGCGCCCACGACCCTGCTGACCGCCCCCGCCTCGAAACCGGCCACCACGCGACCCTAGAATCGGACAGGAGATAGCCATGCCGATTTACGAATACACCTGCCAGTCCTGCAAGAAACAGTTTGAGCACCTGCACAAGCGCCTCAATTCCGCCGAAAAGGTGACTTGCCCCGAATGTGGATCAACTCGCACTGACCGGGCGCTGAGCCTCTTTGCCGTCGGCGCCCCCGCCGAAACAGCGCCCGCCGGCGAGCCTGGCTTCTGCCACCGCTGCGGCGGCCCGGGTCCATGCGGAATGGAGTAGGTGGACCGCCGGCCGGTTCCGACCGCCCCTGCCCATTCACGCCAGATCGCTCTCGCCGATGATCTTGAATCCCTTTTTGATCAGAAGCTGGGCGGCCAAAGTGGGATCGTCCACGTACATCGCCAGCGCCGGCCCGCGCGCTTTGGTGTAAAAGAGGGGATAGGCGTAGTGGATGTTGATCTCCGCCGCCAGGAGAGTGGAGCAGAGGGCGATCAGGGGGTTCTTTGTCTTCTTGGGCAACTCCACCGCCAGCAGTTCCGATTCGGCGAAGGGGAAATTGCCCGTCCTCAGCAACTCGCGCCCGAAATCAGGGTGGGCCGTCACCATCCGGACCAGGGCCATGTCGCCCGACTCCTCAATGGACAAACCGACGATCTGCCCCGCCCCCTCCTCCATGGCGCGGACGAGCATCTGCAGCCGCCCGACCTTGTTTTCCAGGAAGACGGTGAACTGGCGGATGCGGGTAAACTCAAAACCCGATCCTTCGAGGGTTTGGGGAGGGAGAACCTGTTCCATGTCCTGTTTAGTTTATCGGAAGTCCCGACGGCTTTCTAACCCAAAGTTTGGAAAAATGAGCCCGAACGGGCAGGCAATCGCGCCCGCATAACCGCCCCATTCCAAACAACAGGCCCAGGTTGGCCGGCAGGGTCAGGGCGATCATGCCCCAGTTGCTCTGATCGAAGAAGGGAAAGGCCTTGAGCCCCAGCCCCACCAGCCCGCACGCCACAACCAGCAGCAGCACGATCCACCCCGGTCGCAGCGCCCACTTCCGCTGAAACACGATCGCCGGCAGCAGGACCACCAGCCCGATCGCCAGCGGATTGAAATGGAGCAGATTCTCATTGCGGTAGATGGCGACATGGCCGGTGAACAACTCCCCCCACGCCAGGAACAGTCCGGCGCTGCCCAGGAGAAAGGTCCACAACGCCACGATAATGGCCAGGAGCCAGCGCATCGGCCGCCATCGGAGCGATGCCCAACCAAGCAGGAGAAACAGCAGCCCCAATCCGACGCCGATCACCCCATAAGCCGCCCAATGGCGGGGAACCTGCTGGGGCGGCAGCGGCCAGCTTCCCTCGTAAATCTGCTTGTCCTGCCTGATCAGGGGAACCAGCCGGCCATCCTCCCCCCGCACCTTCACCTCTCGAAGGTGCCGGCTCATCTGCATCGGCAGATACATCTCCTCCCACTGGCTCAGCGGCCTATCCACCGGCTGGCCGAGGATGTATTCCAGGGCGGTATAGACGATGGGAGAGCCGTCCATCGCCTTGCGGGTGAAGTCCCGGTAGGTGGCATGCGCGGGGCGATTGGCGGTCTGGGCCTTGATCTGTCCCCCAAGCACCCGGTCCAGCGCATCGCGCACGCGCGTGGCGCAGTTGTCACGATAGTAGTCGTAATGGTAGTACCGGTTGGCCGGCTGGATATTCCATTGAAGGTAATCCTGAAGCTGGGCCTTCTGAGCCGCCGTCAGGTTCAATTCCTGAATCCAGATGGAGCGATGGAGGGACTGATAGAAAAGCAGGGTCGGTTCGATTTCAAAAGCATCCGTCCAGTAGCGCATCGTCCCAAGAATGAAGTTCTTGTAAAAGTGCGCGGACTGGAAATCGAACATCCCGTAGTTGTACGCCAGGTCCGTGCCCGCCTGGGGATCATGAATCCACAGGGCGTCGTGACCAAACTTCGACCAGAGCTCCTCGCCGGGACCGATCGTGACCAAAAACACCTGCAACTCGGCCCCGCGCTGCGGGGCGGCCGGGGTGCGGCCGGCGCACAAAAGCGTCAGGAGCAGGCAGGGAACGATCCAGCGGATTGATCTCATAGGCGGGCTTATCGTCCCTCAAAAGCAGCGGAATGGGAAGCCGTAGCGCTCCACTGCCCGCCGATCCGGTGGATGACAATCCGCCCGGCCTCTTCCCCGGCGGCCGAAACAAAACGCTGGATCGGCTCGCCCATCGGCTCGTGCGACAGGCGGAAGGTACCATGGTGCATCGGCAGCACGTGCCGGGCCTGGGCGTGGCGGGTCATGGCCCAGGCCTGCTCCGGATTGGCGTGGGCGGCAATGTAGGGATCGTACGCACCGATCCCGACCACCATCAGGTCCACCGGAGCCAGGTCGGCGAATCGCTCGGTATAGGCCGTGTCGGCGGCATAAAAGACGCGGCGGGTGGGCGTTTCCAGAAGATAGCTGTTGAATCCGCGGTGACGGTCGAAAAACGTGCGCGCCCCCCAATGGACCACCTCCTGCGCGGTGATGCGTAGGTCCCCCAGGGAAAATGCCTGGTTCCACCCCAGTTCCTGCACCTGCCGATATCCCAAATCCCGGATCAGGTCGGCCGTTTGCGGGGCGGTGATAACCGGCGTGCGGCGATCCAGCCGGGCCAGCGTGGGCCGGTCCAGATGATCGAAATGGGCATGGGAAAGAAGAATCAGGTCAATGGGCGGCAACTGGCGGAGGGACAGGGCCGGGTGAATCAACCGGCGCGGTCCCAGCGTCACCAGCCCGGCCCCCAGCCCGATGCGATGGGAAAAGACCGGATCGGTCAGGATGGTTCGCCCGCCAAGGCGAAGCAGGATGGTGGCATGCCCAATCCACACTGCTGCCAGCTCGTGCCGTTTCCAGTCGCGCAGGTCCGGCCGAAGCGGGGCCGCCGGCGGTGGATAGAGGCCATCCAGCAGGCGCAGCGCACCCCGCCCCCGCCCCAGACGGTCGGCCAGCCGCAGGACCGCCAGCTCGCGCTTGGCCCAGTCCGCGGCATTCCGCCAGGAACGAGGCGAGGCCTTCAGCAGCGTCTGAGGCGACAAGGCTGCCTTCTCCAGCCGCTCGCCCGCCAGACCGGACACCTCGCCTGAGTCCTGAAAACGCCGCCGCTGCCCCGCTTCGTTTGCGCTGCCTGTTGATTCAGAGGCCATTGGAGACACGCGGGCGGGATGGAGGATTGAAGAACTTTGATACATCATTCATCCAAAATCAATTATAGCGGCAGTTTGGGGTGAGGCGACTATGGGATTAGTCCCCCTGAAGGCCCACATGCCTCGCGCGCCTGCGGATGCGTAGGCGACGTGCTGGGTAGCCCATTCTATGGTTTGGAGGGGGAAGTCTGCTTCCGCATCCATTCCGCCAGCACCTGGTAGTGATCGAAATGAATCTGATCCAGCCAGCGCCTACCCGTGGGGTCCAATTGCACGACGGACCGGTGCTCCTGCCAGCGGAGCAGGCCGCCGAAGCCCAGGCCGAGGACGAGGGCCATCGTCAGAACGATGGGGACGGCACCGTGGGGGCGGATCACTGGAGCCTTCGCCTGGTTAATGTGCCGTCCCCCTGCCAAGGCCCGCTTTCCTATCACCGCAACGGCCGCGATTAGGCAGCCGACCGCGGTCCATGCAAACAAAGGAGTGACGAATGCGATCAGGGGGTATGTTCCGTAAATGTACATGAAGATGGCCAAAAATATGATCCCCATGATCGCCATGGCGCTCAGTGCATCCAGCAGCATTGCGATAGCTTTCGTTTGGCCGCCTTCGGTCGGATCGGCGCGGAAGGGGCGTATCAACCAAAACAGGGCGTATGTCAGCAAGCCTCCCGCCAGACAATATCCCGAGCCTTTGAGAACGGAAAATGAAACTGGATGGCTGTCGCCCCTCTGAAACGATATGCGCCAAAGGATTTCATATGCGATGGTGGTGGCGGTGAATATCGCAATCCACAGCCACTCCCCCCACATGGGCTTGAGGCGCGCCAAGGAAATGCCCAATTCCTCCGCCCGCCGAGAAACTGCCCGATCTCCCAGACGGCGCAGGAGCATGAACATCGCGGCGGCAAAGAAGGCGTACTCCACCAGAATTCGGCTGACGGCCGTGTGCGGACCAAAGACGCCTGTGCCGTGAATGAGCCAAGCATAAAGTCCGTATTTTCTCGTGCCTGGAATCAGCCACCCGTACACCCCATAGAGCGCCGCGGGCACGAGGCATGCCCAGAACACCACAAATCCCAGTCGCCTCCAGCCGACGAAGATGAACATGGGACGATCCCCTTTTGCTTTTTCCAGAAGCCATGTTCCCCCGTGCCGCAACAGCCCCACGATCAGGAGCAACGCCACCAGCACCGCCACGGCCGCCTGATCCGATACCGCGTATTCCGCCCGCCGCTGCCATTGGGCGGCGGCACCGCCGATCAACTTCGGATCAGTGTAATAGATGTGGCCATCGCTCGTGATCCTCCGCATCTTATCGAGGGTTTTCTGAATCTCTCCTCCGCTGGCCTCCGCCAGCCGATCCGCGAAATCTTTCTTGTTTCGCACCTGCTTGCGCGTCTGCTGGAAGAGGGGGGTATTATTCAAATACTGGTAGATGCCGGCCTGGTTCAAGGTCAAATAATCATAGAGCTGATTCACAATTAAAAGATCAAACTGAGTCTCAGTGCGGGATGCCATGCGCAACGCCATGATCTTGCCCTCGGCCAGGAGAGCCAATCCCACCTTCTCTTGACCTTGAGCGGCCAAGTCCACCGCATATATGCCAATGGCGTCGAATATTCCGCGGTACAATGACACCTGCGGCATCTCTATCTGATGTGCGAAAATACTCCTCTGGAATTCGTCGCATAGCCGCCCGGGTGGCGGCAACAAATTCAACCGGCGCTTGGCCAAATCAACGACGTGGCTATCCAGATACGGCTTGGCGGCCGCTTTGCGAAGTTCCCCCAACGCACGCTCGAACAATGGCGCATCCGTAATGGTCACACCTTGATTGAAGTCTATATGCACCTGCCTGCCCTTGTTGTCCTTAAATGACAATGCGGGCATCCCATGATGCTTGTCATATTTGGCATGGGCCGATGCACGGAACAAGACACCCGCTTTCATCAGATTGTAATAGCCATTATCCGGTTCGACTTTTTCTCCCTGGTTCATGATCGCCAAGACTTTTTTCAACGCCGGCCGATCCACCTGTGGAACGCCGATGGTTAAGTCGTGCCTCGCCAGGTAATAGGAATTGATCAGAGAAGGAGCCAAAGTCGTGGCATATGCCTGATAAAGCGGATCGTTCGGCCATCGCTCCACCAACGCCAGTGCTTTGTCCAACGATGGAGGCCCGCTTAAATGTTGAAATACAAACCGATCTGTCGGTGAAAGCCGGTTTATGAGCCGTTCCTGGGCAATCTGGGACACTTTTTTCAACGCCTTCGGAGGGACCGTCAGCGACGGCGACAAAACCAGCAGCATCGCCACTGATAGCACCGCCCCCCACGCCAGGCTGACGGCGATAACGGCGGCGGCCGGAGGGAGGATGGCGCGCATGGTCCACTTGGCGACCTGGCGGAGCCGGATGCGGCGGCGGTTGGCGGTGAAGAGCTGGTCGGAGAGGATGTCCGCATCACCAAACGCCTTGACTGCCTGTTCAGCGGACTCTTGCTCCGTCGCGCCGGCGGCTTGGTACTCGGCCGCCGAATCTTCGAGGTGGGTAAGCAGTTCGTGGCGGACTTCCTGCTGGAGTTCGGGGTCGATGCGGAGGCGGTGCGTGGCTTGGTCCAGAAGGGTGTCGAAGAAGGCCATGGGGAGCTCCGGTTCGGTAGGTTGCTGGGAAAGGTTGTTTGCCATGGTGGACCTTTCGGCTGGGGACGCTTCCCCCTCACCCGCCCGCCATGCGGGCGGCCTCTCCCCCAGGGGAGAGGCGATTCCGCCGAGAGCGTCGGCGCTAATAAGAGGCGGCAGCGCTCAGGACCGAGTTCACGGCGGTGGTGAAGGATTGCCATTCGGCGACGCGGCGGCGCAGCTCGGCCCGCCCGCCAGGGGTCAGGGCGTAGTATTTTCTCTGGCGGTCGGCCCCACCGGGGGCGGGCTGCCAGTGGGCCTTGACCCAGCCTTGGGTCTCCAGGCGGTGGAGGGCGGGATAGAGCGTCCCCTCCTTCCACTGAAGTTGGCCGTTGCTGCGGGCGTTGACGAGCTTGACCATCTCGTAGCCATACATGGGGCGCTCGTCCAGAAGGGAAAGAATGATCGGCATAATGCTGCCGCGAACTAGGTCCTGGGAAAAATCCATGGTGGGCCTCCGGATTACTATGTTTGTCTATGTATAATACCTTGCCAAGCGAGGTAGTCAAGAATTTTTTTCTGTTGTTGGTTGCCGGCCATTGAGGGTGATGATGGATGGATGACAAGGCAGCGTTGTTTTAATTGGGGATAGACGCAGGTACGCTTGCGTCCGTGTCAACGCCTGAAATTTCGATCATTATCCCCGCGCTGAATGAGGCCGAGAATTTGCCGCTGCTGGCCCAGCGCATCGCCGCGGCGCTGGAGGGCCGCGCCTATGAAATTCTGATCGTGGATGACGACAGCCGGGACGGGACGCCGGATGTCTGTGCGAAGCTGGCCGAGGGGTATCCGCTGCGGTTGATCGTGCGCCAGCGGCCCCGCCACGGGCTCAGCGGCGCGGTCCTGGAGGGGATGAAACAGGCGCGGGGGGAGTTTCTGGTGGTGATGGATGCGGACCTGCAGCACCCGCCGGAGCGGATTGGGGCGCTGGTGGCGCCGCTGGAGCGGGATGAGGCGGATTTCACGCTGGGCAGCCGCTACGTGCCCGGGGGCGAAACCGCCGAGGCCTGGTCGGTGGCGCGGCGGTTCAATTCGGCCGTCGCGACATGGCTGGCCCGCCCATTTTCCGGCAAGGTGCGCGACCCGATGAGCGGTTTTTTTGCTTTGAAGCGGCGAACCTATGAACAGGCACAGCGCCTCACGCCCTTGGGATACAAGATCGGGCTGGAACTCATGTGCAAGTGCCGGATCTCCCGGCCCGTGGAGGTGCCGATCCATTTCGATCTGCGGCGAAAGGGAGAGTCGAAACTGACGCTCAAGCAGCAGTTCCGCTATCTCGAGCATTTAAGCCGGCTATATGACTTCCAGTACCCCCGCGCCGCGCCGGTGGTAAAGTTCCTGATCGTGCTGGTCTTGTCGTGGTTGGCCGGGGCGGTGGTGTATGGGGCGTTGCTGTGGAGCGGGGTCGGCCGGGTGCCGGCGGTGGGCTTGGCCTATCTGGCCGCCATCGGGGTGACGGCGGTGTTTCATGTGCGCTATGTGCGCACGCAGCGGGAGTTTTTGGTAAGTCGGCGGCCGTGGGCCGATTTCTGGCTGATTTCCCTGTGCGAATGGGGCGCCTGCTGGGCGGCGGCCGGCTGGCTGGGGTGGCGAATTCCGCACCACTGGGTTCCGGAATTGTTCATCGTGCCTTTCGCCTGTGCGACCGTGGTGCGGTATATTCTGCGCAAGGAACTTTTGAGCGACATTCGTGGCCTGCGAAACAGCCGGAAGACCGGCTCCTGAGCACCCCGCGCCCAGTCCCCAGTACCCATGCAACCCCTGACCGGCATTTTGAACTTGGACAAGCCCGCGCATCTGAGCTCGGCCCGCGCGGTCGCGGCCGTCAAGCGACTGCTGCCGCGCGGCACGAAGGTGGGACATGCCGGGACCCTCGACCCATTCGCCACGGGGGTGCTTCTGGTCCTGGTCGGCAAGGCGACGAAGCTGTGCGAGCGGCTGATGGACGCGCCCAAGCGCTATGAGGCGACCCTCAAACTGGGCGCAACCACGGCCACGGATGATCCGGAATCGCCGGAAACGCCCTTTGCCGGGGCGCAAGAGGTGGACCGGGGCGAGATCGAAACTGCGTTGCGGGCCTTCATCGGCGACATTCAGCAGCGCCCCCCCGCCTACAGCGCCCTGAAAGTCGGCGGCCGGCGGGCCTATCAACTGGCCCGGCGCGGCGATGCCGTGGAATTGCCCCCCCGCCCGGTGCGCATTTACCGGATCGATCTACTGGCGTACGAATGGCCGGTCTTGCGCCTGCGCATCGACTGCGGACGCGGCACCTACATCCGGTCGCTGGCGCGGGATTTGGGCCAGGTGCTGCGGTGCGGGGCCTATCTTACCGCCCTGTGCCGCCAGCGCGTCGGCGATTTTGACGTCGCCTCGGCCGCGACGCTGGCGGACCTCACGCCGGAACGGCTGCCGGATCAATTAGCGCCAGATATTCCGCATTCCCCTTCGTCCCCAGGATCGGACTCTCAATCAGGCTATGAATGACGCCCCCGGCGGCCGCGATGTCACCCCGCACCCTCTCCAACACCTCCGGCAACGCCTCCGGCGGCAAAATGCCCTTCTGAAGCCGCGCGCGGTCGGCCTCGTAGTGGGGTTTAATCAGGCTAATGATGCGCCCGGTCGGCTTGAGCAGGCGCAGGCCGGCCGGAAGAATATGTTTCTGGCGCGTCCACGCCACGTCGATGGTGACCCAGTCCACCGGCTCAGGCAGCGTCACGTGCATGGCGTTGGTGCGCTCCATCGCCACGACGCGCGGGTCCTTGCGCAGCTTGTATTCCAACGCCCCGTAGCCGGTATCCACGGCATAGACCCGACACGCCCCGCGCTGGAGCAGGCAATCCACGAAACCGCCCACATTGCACCCCAGGTCCGCGCAGACGCTCCCGGCCACATCCAGGGCGAATTGCACAAGGGCATGCTCAAGCTTCAGGCCGGCGCGGGAGACGAACATGCGCGAAGGATAAGAGGGAATCGACGGCGACGGAAGGGATCGAGCATGGAATATATGGCGATTTGAAGATACGAAGCTCAAAGCGGCGCGAGTTTCGCCCGCCGCTTCAGGGTTCACCTCTTCATGTTTCCCGCCTTTGCCTTTTAGCCCCCCCCTGCTTAGATTATCCCCTCATGAAAATCCAAAAGGACAGCACGTTTCTGATGATCGGGGACTCGATTACCGACGCCGGACGCCTCCGCGAAGGAACGCCGCCGTCGCAGTTTGAGGCCCTGGGGCGCGGATATGTGATCTATACCGCCGCCCTGCTGGGCGCGGTCTACCCGCAGTTGAACATCCAGGTGGTCAACCGCGGCATCGGGGGGAACACCGTGGTGGACATGGAGAACCGGTGGGAGAAGGACGCCCTGGCGATCAAGCCTGACTGGATGAGCGTCATGATCGGCATCAACGACCTGCACCGGCGATTTTCGCTCCCCAATGAACCGGAGCGGCATGTATCGATCGAGCTGTATGAAAAGACTTACCGCAAACTGCTGGAGTCGCTCCGCCCGTCTCTCAAGGGACTCATCCTCCTGACCCCCTTCTACCTGCAGGAGGACCGCAACGAACCCAAGCGGATCGACACCGACCGCTTCGGCGGCGTCGTGAAAAAGCTGGCCGGTGAGTTTGACGCGCTGTTTGTGGACACGCAGGCGATCTTCGACAAGGCCATGAAGGAACTGCCGCTGGAGAAGCTGGGGCCCGACCGCGTGCACCCGACCCCCGCCGGGCACATGCTGCTGGCCCGGGGCGTGCTGGATGCGATCGGTTTTCAGTGGTGATGGGCTGAGATGAGTTTGCTGGAATCACAGATCTATGAGCGCATTGGCGACGAGGGATTCACGCGTCTGGTGGCCGCGTTCTACCGCCGCGTGCCGGGCGATGACATCCTGGGCCCGATGTATCCGGCCGAGGACCTGCACGGGGCCGAATGGCGGCTGCGGGAATTCCTGATCCAGCGATTCGGCGGGCCGCCGCGCTATTCGCAGGCGCGCGGCCATCCCCGCCTGCGCATGCGCCACATCCCCTTCGCCATCGACATCGCGGCCCGCCACCGCTGGCGCAAACTGATGGATGAAGCGCTGGATGAAATGGCCTTCGATCCGGAAATTGACGCTCTCCTGCGGGCATTTTTCGACCACGTAGCGACCTTTTTGATCAATCAGTAGGCGGGCAGGCGGACGGCAGACCGATTAAGGATCATTCTGGCCTCCGCCCGCTTCCTGCATTCCGGCCCCCATGAACTATCCCCTCCTCATCTTTCTCCTTGCAGGATGTGCCGTGCTGATGCTGCTGGAACGCCGCGGCCTGCCGGTGACACTGGCGCTGAATTTCAAGGGGGATGTGAAACGCGAGACGCGCTGGCTGGCCCAATACGGACAGTCGGTCTGCACCGTGGTGGCCGCCCTGCTCATCTGGCGGCTGGACCCCAAAAGCAACCGGATGCACCACTGGGGGCCGATCCTGTTAATCGCGGCCACCGCCCTGGCCTCGGGGGCGGCCATGGTGATCAAACGCCTGACCGGGCGCGTCCGCCCCGGACGCGAACAGGCCGGCCAATTTCTGGGCCTGACCCTCAAGCACGCCAATTACCGCGAGAGTTTCCCCTCCAGCCACAGCGCCTCGGCCGTCGCCTTCGCGGTGGTGCTGTCATTGCTCTACTGGCCCGGAGCGGCCATCTTCTGGACCCTGGCGATCCTCTGCGCCCTGCTACGCTACATCATGGACGCCCACTGGCCCAGCGATGTCCTGGGCGGCATCGCCCTGGGATATGCCGCCGGCCATGTCGTCTGGATGCTCTTCCTGCTCGCACTGGCGTGAAATAGGGGGAAATGCCCTCGGTGGGGGTCGAACCCACAGGACCTTGCGGCCACTGG
>JBIQLO010000089.1:0-15592 GCA_044464175.1 Planctomycetaceae bacterium
ATCCTCATGGAGCCGAACGATCAATACCTGTGCATCGTCCCCGGGCGCGGCCAGGGCGGAAGCGAGGGAAATCTCTTCCTGCCGTTTGAGGGGGACGGGACGCTGTCGCTGATTTTGAGCAAGGCATTTCTGCTGGCGGAGGATGATCGCATCACCGACCCGACCATCGTGCGGCAGATTCAGGCGACATAAAAAAAACCCCCGCTCCCGCCCTCCCCAATTCCCTTTCCAGCGCCGCCCTAAGGAGCCGCTGCATTCACCCCTCCCGCCACGACTCCGCCGCATCTTCCCCGGCCGGCGCAGGCTGTTTCTGCACCTGCCGCCACGCCGCCCGGAGCTTGGCGGGGGAGAGGTCGGCCAGGGGAATCCAAGGGGCGCCGGCGGCGCGCCTGGCGGCGAAGAGGTGGTGAGCAACCAGGGCCATGCGCTCGACGCCGCTGGGGTCCAGCGGGATCGAATCAAGGTCGGCGGCCGATTGCCGCAACAACTCGATCAGAGGGAGGGGGTCGGCGGGGTAATCGAGCAGGGCCAGGGGGACGTGGATTTGCCCCAGGACGATCAGAAAGAGCTGCACGGCCCGGCCCCGCGCCTCGGGCGCCGGCTGGAGGGTGAGAAAGCAAAAGCGCTCCAGAGGGCGGACGTGGCGAAACGGCCCCCTGCCCAGCGCGCCGGCCCGCTCCAGGAGCGATTTGGCCTGCGCCGCCGCCTCAAACCGCAACTCGGCCGCCGCCTGGCGCATGCGCTCCTCCTGGCGGGCAATAAAGGCCGGCAGATCGGTGAGCATCTCGGCGCTTTGGGCCATCATCCGGCGGTAGGATTCCATCGGGATCGACCCGTCACAAGGGGCCGGGCACTTGCCCATCTCCTTGTAAGCGCATGCCTTGCCGCGCGGGGCCTGCACAAGAATGTGGTGATAACGGCACAGATCAAACAGGTCTTCCACCTGCTCAATCAGCCGGGCAGCGCCCTGCTTTTCCTGCAGTGGGCCGAAAATCAGCCCCCCCTGCCCGCATGGGTCGGTGGTTTTCACATACCGGGGGAACTCGGCCCCCGGATCCACCCGCACCCACCACGGAAGGCGCACGCCGGTCATTTCGGGATAGGTGTCGGGAAAGAGCCGCCGGGCGGCCTCCAGATAGACCAGGTCCGCCTCGAAATCCCCCCCCACGCGCTGCCAGTGAACCTGGCGCACCAGCGCCCGGTAATCCAGCCGTTTGGTTTTGGGTTCCTCGGCCGCAGACTCCCCCAGCCGCCGCTGAAGGGCGGCCCGCAGGTTCCGCACGGCCAACAACTGAACGGGATGATCCTGGCCATCGGCCAGCAGACAGACGGCCGGCCTGGCCGGAACCTGCTTCAGGAAAACCCCCAGGTCCCCGGCCGGATCGAAAAAGAAGTGCTGGTCGAAGAGCGGGGGCATGGGCGGGTTGTAATTGGTTATTTGTTATTGGTTATTTGTTGTTTGCAAAAACCAATAGCAAATAACAAATAACAAATAACCACCTAGGGGCGTTCACACTTCCAATATCTCTTTCCGCTTGTGCTCCATCAGGTCGTCCACCTTCTGCTCGTAGGTCTTGGTCAACTCCTGCACCTGCGCCTTGGCGCTCTCCACGCCGTCCTCCGTCAGCCCCCCCTCCTTCTGCTCGGTGTCCACCCCCTTATTGGCGTCACGGCGGGCGTTGCGAATCTGAATCTTCGCCTGCTCGGCCGCCTGCTTGCCCTGGTTGACCAGTTGCAGCCGCCGCTCCTGGGAAAGGGCCGGGAGCATCAGGCGCAGCTGCTTGCCGTCGCTGTGGGGGGTCAGGCCGATCTTGCTGTCGCTGATCGCCTTTTCGATCGCCTTGATGTCGCCGGGGCTGAAGGGTTTTATAAGCAACTGCGTCGCCTCGGGCACGCTGATGGCGGCAATGGAGCGCAGGTCGGTGGGGGAGCCGTAGTAGTCCACCTTGATCCCTTCCACCAGCGCCGGCGAGGCCCGCCCGGTGCGCAAGCCCCGCAGCTCATGGCGGAAATGCTCCAGCGCCTTGTCCATGGACTCTTCACATTCGAACAATATGTCGTCAACCGGCATGGGAACCTCGTCTTTTGTTGTTTGTTATTTGTTGTTGGTTATTTGTTATTGGTTTTTTGCAAACACCAAATAACCAATAACCAATAACAACTCACGGCGTAATTTTCGTTCCGATCTTCTCCCCCCGGATCACGCGGATGATATTCCCGGGCGTCTTGAAATTGAACACCACCAGCGGGATTTTGCGCTCCATCCCCAGCGTCAGGGCCGTCTGGTCCATCACGCGAAGCTGCCGGCGGGTGGCGTCTTCGTAGGTCAGCTCCGTGTAGAGCCGGGCCTCGGGGTCCTTCTTGGGGTCGGCCGAGTAGACGCCGTCCACCTTCGTCGCCTTCAAGAGCACATCGGCCTGGATTTCCGTCGCCCGCAGGGCGGCGCAGGTGTCGGTGGTGAAAAAGGGATTGCCCGTGCCCCCGGCCAGGATGATCGCCCGCCCTTTTTCCAGGTGGCGCACCGCCCGGCGGCGGATGAACGGTTCGCAGACGCTCTGGACGTTGATGGCCGAGAGGACGCGCGTCGGCTGGCCCAGCTTTTCCATCGTCTCCTGCAGCGCCAGAGCGTTGATGATGGTGGCGAGCATCCCCATGTAGTCGGCCGTGGCCCGGGGAATGTGGCCGCTTTCGGCGAAGGTGGCGCCGCGGATGTAGTTGCCCCCCCCCACCACGATCGCCAGCTGCACCCCCATCTTCGCCACTTCCACGCACTGGGCGGCAATCGTCTCGATCTCCGGCCCCTCAATGCCAAACCCCCCTTCACCGCCGAATCCTTCGCCGCTGATCTTCAAAAGCACCCGTTTGTATGCCGGTTGAGACATGGCGGGCATTATAGCGGTCAGGGGTTGCTTGTCACCTGTTACGGGTTATTGGTTGGTTGTTGTTCGGCCCGCCAACCGTCCTCTGCCTGCCGCTCTCGTGCGGGCCCGGTATCGCTTTTCATTTCTCCCCCCGATGGATTAAGATCGCCGCCCAAGGAGGCTGAGCGATGCGCATTTCACGGCGGTTCATGATCGGGATGGCGGCAGTGCTGGTGGCCGGCAGTTGTCTGGCCGCCGACAAGGGAGAGCGAATGGTGAATTTCAGCAAAGGCCAATGGGATGCCTCGGCCTGGTCGCCGGTGTCGGTGGGGCCGCAGACCCGGCCGATCGCGCTGGTGCAGCGGGCCGATTCGGTGGGCACGAACTCGTTTCCCCCCGAGCAGATCAAAAACGGGCTGGACAACGCCCTGCTCATGACCGACTCGAAACTCGACGGCGGGCAGATCGAGCTGACCTTCGCCATCGGCCCCGAGCGCGGGGCAGCCCCCGGGTTTGTCATTTCGCCCAAGGTGAAGGATGGGGCCCTGCAATCGGGCCTGGCGGTCTTCATCGCGGATTACACCATGGCCGTCTGGTGGGCGCATCTGGACCCGGAGACGGGCAAGATGGTCTACGATCCGCTGGCCCGGCTCAACCGCTGGTCCGAACCGGGGGTGAAACACATCGTGCGCTGCCGGGTCTGGAAGCACGGCGACCGCGGGTTCGATGTGGTGCTGCAGGTGGATGATTCGGATGCCATGATGGTGTCCCGCCGCAATCTGGACCACCCCTTCGACTCCCGCTTTGCGATCTGGGGCTGCCATGGGACCTGCGATTTTTACTCGGTCACGTTCAAGGACAAGGGCACGGTGCCGCTGAGCGCAACCCGGCCGACCCAGTAGCCCTGTCGCCGTGGGAAAAATTCACCACGGAGACACAGAGGGCACGGAGAGAAAAAGCCGCGTAGGGTCCGCTTCAGCGGACCGGTTGTTCCGTCTTGCCACAGATGGGGCACGGATGAACGCAGATAGCTTTTCAAGGGGCAAGATGATTCCCGTTCCCTGGGATTTTTTCATTGTGATCCGTCCCCAAAGAAATTTTGGCTCTTTCCAATTAACACGATAGAATGCTTCACGTCCATTTTTCTCTTCCATGAGGGCGTATGGCTAAGGATTTAGCAGCTCTAACATTCTTGCAAGGACTTTCAAAATGCTGGAACTCAACGTCCTTCCTCAATCCGCTCATATGATTGCTACAGGATTGGTGCAGATCGCCAAGGACCAGATGTCGAGCCAGCGCGTCGCTATCTCGATTGAAACAGGTTTGCCTTCAATCTCTATTAACACCGAAATTTCAGGAAAAAACCCCGAGGCAAACGTAACTGTAAAGGAATTCCTCGAAACGGTGGCAACGCGCCCTGAAATTCTATGCACCAGCGCATTTCTCAGAAATCATCAACAAGATCGACCTTTGTTTGAGCTAAAGTACATAGGGTCAGAAGGAAAAAGTTTCTTTTCAATAGAAAGAGTTGATGACAAGGCGTTCGCGATCGCGCTTTTCGATAATCTACGGAAGCAATTTAATATCACCACTAGAAATGCCGTATTGGGGGCTTCATTTCCGCCAGAAATGGCGGAAGTCATTCGGTTCGGAGCAGAATCCGTTGCAGGTTTGGAAGCACAGGTCAGTCGCCTCGGAACATTTCTCACTCAAATGATCCAGAAGGATTCAGAGGCGGTACGCGCCCTTACAGTACACCTTGAGAATCAATTTCAAAAGAAACAGAATGAGGCGGACGAACGCATCCGTATGCAACAGGAACAAATTGATGCGGAACGCAGAGAATTTGAGAAGGAAAAAGCAGCGTTTGACGACCGCAATAGAACCCATGTACGTCGCGATCTCTTGAAGAAGATTCAAACCAATATAGAAGACAGGGGCAAGGTAGCCCCCGTTACATCCAGTGCATCTCGGAGCCGACTATTGATTCACGGGGTAAGTGGACTGCTGATTCTGCTCTCGGCTGCATCTGCGGTCATCGCAGGAATAGGATTATATAGGGATGCAGGCCACACGCCCTTTGACTGGCGGATGGTACCCCCGTTCAGTGCTGCTGCGATTTTCTTTGCAGTAATCCTCGTCTTCTATCTTCGCTGGACCAGTCGGTGGGCAGATCGCCTCGCTCATCAGGACATTGCAGTCGCCCAATACGCTTCGGATATTCTACGTGCAAGTTGGATTGCCGAACTTTTGTTTGAATTTAAAGATGAACAGCAGAAGGAACTCCCCCGGGAGGTTCTCGCAAGTCTCACCGAGGGCCTATTCAAACGCGACGCATTCCGGCCTGACCACTACCACGTGGCTGATGATATGGCTGAGGCAGTGCATCACGTCAAGTCCTTCAAAGCCGGAAAAGATGGTGTCAAAATTGTTACTAGAAAATAGCCCTCAATCCCGCACCCTATGCGGGACTATTTTGAGATAGTTTTTATTGACTATACAGTTGCATGCTGGAGGAGCAACGCGGTTTTCGTCACGCGATAGCGTGCTCTACGAATCTACTCACTTGACGCGAGACGCGGCCAGCCCACCGATCAGCAATGCATTTGCGAGGGAGTAGAGCGTAGCCGCCGCCAGGAACCGAGCCGTTTCACTTCCCATCTCGTCATTGAGATAGAGCCACCACCCCACCGCCAATCCCCCGAACCATGCCAGGTGGAGTATCGCGCCAAGTAGGTGCAAGGTACGACGCCAACCATTATGGAATGCCGCGCCAGGCTCGTTCGATTCGTAATTCAGTATGCGACGCATCGGAGAGCCACTTGCTACCACGGCCAGATGCCATCCGGCCGTTTTCAATTTGGAACTTGGGCTTTCGAATTTGTTTGGATTCAACTCCGGCGCACCATCCACGGCCCACGCACCCCTACTGCAACGGCTCGATCTTCTGCACATCCAGGTCATAGACGCTGGTGACCACGCCATTGTCCTCTTTCACCCCCACGTGGATCGTCCCGTAGACGTTGGCGAAGCTGTAGGTGAGATTGGGGATGCGCATATCCTTGGGCACATGCGCGAAGACGCGCTCCTGCACCTTCGGCGGGCCGCCGAAGCAGCACTTGGCGATGGAGTAGACCAGCTCAAAATTGGTCATGTGGTCCCCCGCCTCGTTGGGGGCCCAGACCTCCCCCATCAGCAGCACCTTTTTGCCGTCCAGCGCCCGCCATTTGGCCGGAATGTCGGCCGGCTTGGCGTTGTCGGCCGGGAAGGGGTAGTTGCCCATCGCCTTCAAATCCACCTTCAGGTACTGGCCCGAGCGTTCGATCCCGCCGTTGAGGACCGAATTGAAATAGACATAGGCCGGGTACCCCAGCAGCCCCAGGACGACCACGGCGAAAATCAGCATCCGGAAATTGATCCGCGGCTTGAGCTTCAAAGGCGAGGAGGTTGTTGGCATGGATAGCTCCTTTAATCGTGGTCCGTTGTCCGTGGTCCGAATGAAATACGGACCACGGACCACCATGCGTATTCTACGCCGCCACCAGGTTGGCGGCCACCGGAGTGCGATAGGCTTTTAAGGCCGGCACCAGCCCCGCCAGGATGGCAATCAGGACGACGATCACCAGATAGGCCCATTCCTCCGGCCCCGGCGTCCACCAGTTGATCCCCTGCCCGACATACCGCTGGAGATAGGCCGAGGCGATGGAGCCGAGGATCAGGTGCCCCAAAATCAGCCCCAGGATCGCCCCCACCAGCCCGATCAGCCCCGCCTCCAGGCAGATCAGCGTCACGATCTTCAATCGCGTCGCCCCCAGCGCCCGGAGTATGGCGATCTCCCGGTTGCGGGCCGAGATGGAATTGTAGATGCTCACCAGGATCGACACCGCCGCCACAACCGTCACTAGCAGGGCGATGTAAAAGAGCAGGGCGAAATTCACGTCCAGAAACTGCTTGAAAAACTGCCACATCTCCGTGGCCGGATTGGCGGCCGTGGCGATGTCCCCGTTGTTGATCCGCCACATCAGGTCCTGCGCCTGGTTGCCCCCGCGTGAGCGGATGAGAATGGCCGAGAGCATCCAGTCCTTTTTGGGAACCACCAGGTGAACCATCCCATCGGCCTGCGTGGTGGCGGCGTGATCGTGCCGGCCGGAGTTACCCTGCCCCTCCGCCTGCCCCTGCGCCGAAGGAAGCGTTTGCCCCCGGCGCAGCGCGGCGATATCCATCAGCCCGCTTTCGTGCTCGCTGATGGAATAAAAGCTCAGCAGCGGAATGAACAGGAGCCGGTCGTTGGCGGTGTGGGTCTTGTCTAGAATGCCCACGACCCGCCAGTGCTGGGGGTGGATGTCCGGATTCGGCTCCACCGCCAGCCCATGCGCCACCTGGAAGGTATCCCCCACCTTCAACCCGGTGATCCGGGCCGTCTCAGAGCCAATGACGGCCTGGTACATCTCCGGATTAAAGACCGTCCCCTGGGCAAACTGAAACCGCCGGCCCAGGCGGTATTGAAAAGCCCGGTCATCCGGCAGGCGATCGCCGGCCTCATCATAGCCGAACATGGCCGGCGTCGTGCCGACGACGCGGAACCCCTTGAAATTGTCCCCCACCGTCATCGGCACCGCCAGGCGGACATCCCGCCGCAGCGGATTGTCCTGCACGCTCCCCTGGGTCATCTGCTCATACAGCGAATAGGGAATGTTGCCGGGGCTGGACTGGACCTGATAGACCGTGTTGAGCACCAGCTGCAGTTTCGACCCCTTGGCCCCCACCACCACGTCAAAGCCGTAGTCGCTCTGGCCAAACAGGCTGCGCCCCTCCCGCCGCAGCATCAAAATCGAGGCGGCCAGCCCCACCCCCAGCAGCACCGACAGCAGCGTCAGCCAGGTTGAGAGACTGCGCTGGCGCATCTGCTTGAGGACCAGTTGAAAGACGTTCATGGGTAAGCGGTAGCTTACATTCGGGTGCGGTGAATGCCATTGGGTGTTAAATCTGCACCCCCCCGGACTTTCCCCTCCCTGGCACCAGCGATCCCTGTTTCCAGATGGAACAAGCGCAAGCAACCCAGGCTTTTCCTCAGAAACGCAACGAACAACCAAAAACGCTGAATCGCCACCCGCCTCGACTTGACCCAAACCGGCGAAATTTGTACTGTTCAGCTCCCATGAGTGGGGGAAGCAGGCGCGATCAGGAGGATCACGCCAGGATTCAGGATGCCGCCCGCGGGCGGCCGAACCAGTGAGGTCAAGGATGGCCAAAGGCAAACACGCCGCCGCCCTGTTTGAAGTCATCACCCAGGGCAATTCCCCGAAAAAATCGTCCTCCCGCCCCCGGCTGGGATTGCCGCGCTGGTGGGCGAACCGGCCCGCCGCCTCGGAAGCGGCCGAGGGAGGCGTCTCCCTGATGCCCGCGGCCGCCGGCCGGTCGCATGCCGCCGAGCATGTCCCCTCCCGCCTGGCGCTGGACCGCCAGCAGCGCATCCTCTCGCTCCAGTTGAGCTACCGCGCCGCCGCCCTCTGCGGGTTGGGCGCCCTGGCGCTGCTGGGGGGCGTCTTCACCATCGGCCAGCGTATGGGGCACGCCCCCTCCCCTCTCCTGAGCCTCAGCAGCGATGAGTTGCGGGCCGGCCCGGCTCGCCCCGAGGTGCTGGAAGTGGGCCGCACCGTCTCGGCCGCCGCCGAAACCGCCCCCGCTCCCGTCCGCACGGCCTCCAATGCCCGCGGCCTCTCCGAACCCCGCCCCCCCGCCACCCACACCGTCATCGACACCAAGCGCAGCTTCGGCCTCAACTACGTCGTCATCCAGAGCTACCTCAAACCCGAGGACGCCCAGGAGGCCAAGGACCTGCTCATCAAGAACGACATCTTCTGCACCGTGGAAAAGAACCTGCCCCACTACGGCTCCAAGGGGTGGTACAGCGTCGTGGGCCTGACCGGCTTCGACCGCATCCGCGGCGTCAAGGAGTACCAGTCTTACATCGCCACGATCCAGAAGATCGGCCGCGACTACGATGCCAAACATAAAGGCTTCAAAAACTTCGACCCCCAGCCCTACAAGTGGCGGTGAGATGAAGGATGAGGCAATTTATTGGGGAGAATGCAAGAAGGTTCAGGTTTCCTATTCCTGAAACCTCTCCCGATTTGCTCCCGCAAAAATGTCCCCCCATTCGTAATTCATAATTCGTAATTCATCACTACGCCGTCACCTGCCCCGCCGTCTCCACGATCGGCTCATCCGTCAACTGATCCAGCCCCAGCCCGCGCAGGTCCGCCACCACGTGCCGCTGCTCGGCATCATACAGCCGCCAGATGACCCGCAGGCTCTGCAGCGCGGTGCGCGGGTCCGTGATCGGGCTGTGGCGCTGCTCGATGCAGTCCAGAAACGCCCCGATCTCCGCCGCCGCCGGCTTGCGGGCCGCCCCCTCCCGCCGGAACAGCACCGTCTGCGTCGGCGATTCCACCTTCGCCCCCGCCGCCAATGCCGCCTGCAGCGCCGGCAGGTCGCCGCCCGATTTGTCATGGTGCAGCGTGATCGTCCCCTCGGCGTGGTTCAGTTCAAGCATCCCCTGCGGCGTGTGGGCATGGACGGCGTAGCGCAGGCGTGAGCCGTGCGCCCCCCACGTGCCGAAGTGATAGCCCAGCGCTCCGCTTTCAAACTTGATCGCCACGTTGCTGGTCCCTTCCATTTCCATCCAGGGCGTCCCGAAATTCGTCCCCAAATGCGTCCCCTCCACCGGCCGCCCCATCCAGTGCAGCAGCAGGTCGATGTAATGGCATCCGTGGCTGAATAACTGCCCGCCCCCCAGGCGCTGCTTCTGCCCGATCCACGCCCCCCGCCGCGTGTCCGTGTACTGCTCGGTCCAGATCGAAACCTGGAACGCCGGCCCGAACGTCTGCTGGCGAAGGTACTCCCCCATCCGCCCCCACAGCGGATCGTAGCGCATGATGTACCCGACGCTCAGCACCTTCTGCGCCGACTCGGCCGTGCGGATCAGCTCCAGGCATTCCCGCTCCGTCAGCGCCAGCGGCTTTTCCAGCAGCACATGCTTGCCCGCCTTGAGGCAATCCATCGCCACGGGATGGTGCAGGTCGTGCGGCAGCGCGATCAGCACCGCGTCCACCTCGTCGAAGATGCGATGATAGTCTCGCTCCGCCCGCGCCCCCGGCGCATACTCGGCCGCCTTCTGCGCCCGCTCCAGCTCAATGTCCACCAGCGCCGTCGTCCGCATCCGCCCCTCCAGCTCATGCAGACTCCGCAAAAACGTCCCGGCCATGCCGCCGCAACCGATCAAGCCGAATTTAATCATGCGGTTTTCGTAGCCCCCCGCCCCGCCACTGTCAATTTCGGTCCCAGACTGTCAACAGATTCACCGTGGAATACCAGCCCCCATCCGGCATCACGCGCACCGCCTTGACCACATCCGCCCGACGGTGGAATTTCACATGCCCGTCCATATACAGCACGTTCCACCCATCATGCGAAAAAACATTCGCCGAATAAGGCCACGCCACCCCCTGATCCGCCACGATCGCGGTCTGCGCCGCCGAGCCCCCGGCGAATTTCTGCCCATATCGGTACCGGGCCACGGGAATGTAAACCGGGTCCGGCGCCGTCGTGCCATGCCGCCCGTCCGGCGGAATGAAGTAATAGAGGTAAGACTCGTAGGAAAAACTCCCGTTCCCATTCAGGTCGGCAAACCCCTGCCCGCCGGAGCCGCGATGCGGCGTGTAGACCGGATCGGACGGGCAGAACATCACGCCCGGCGATTTCAGATAAGCCATCGTGCTCTTGCCCTTCTGTCCCCAGCCATACGGCTCCCCCACCAGCAGTCCCAGCCCCTGCCACGCCACGTAAGTGCCGAAACTCAGCACCGGCTGGCCATAGGCGTACTGCGGCGGAATCCAGCCGTGGTTGTCGTTGGCGTACATGTGCAGCGCCTGCCCGACCTGGCGCAGGTTCGAAGCGCAAGCCGTCTTCTGTGCCGCCTCCCGCGCCTTGTTCAGCGCCGGCAGCAGCATTGCGACCAGCACGCTGATGATCCCGATGACGACCAGCAGCTCCACCAGTGTGAACCCATATTTTTGTTGTGCGGTTCTCATCTCAGTCTCCTGCCTTGTTCCGTGATTGGCCCGCCTGCTCCGGTTGCCGCTCCAGAATCCCCATCCCGTTCTCCGGAACGGTGACAGCCACCAGGCCGGATTCCGGCCCCTCCAGCGCCTGCGTCTTCTCCAGCCGGCCCTGGGCGTCGTACAGATACAACCTGGCCGTGAACGGCCCATCCTGCCAGCCGAACCGGCCGGATTGCTTTGTAATAATCCGCTCCTTCCCCTTCACCCATCCCTCATGCAGCTCCACCGGCGTAAAGGGATAACTGCGGCTGACGGCCGAATCCGCCTGGCCCAGAGGAGTGCGGACGTACACCATCCCGAAGTCCAGCCGCCGCCGCAGGTCCAGCATCGTCGGGTTTCCCAGCCCATACGCCAGCGGCGTGTTCAGGTGCGTACGGTAGCCGAGGGTGATGTCCCACTGCGTCTCCACGAACGATGGGCTGCGCAGGCGCTGCCGCGTCGTCGCCGCCCCGTTGAACAACACGAACCCGCCCCGCTGATTCACCTTGTCCACCACCGCCCCGATGAAATCATCGCTCAGCAGCGTCAGGAACCCACATTTCTGCTGAATCAGCCCCGTCTTCGGGTCGATCTTGGCCGAATGTCCATCCCACGCATTGTATGTCAGATACGCCTCCAGGCTGTCCCCCCGCTCCACCGTCACGCCCGGGCCGTTGCTCTCATCCCAGTAGAGCCAGTCCAGTTTCAGTTCATTCAGGTAGAAATCGACAATCTTCATGTACGCCCGGCCAAAGCTGTTGCTCAGCGTCGGGAAGGCCGGGCGATAGGGATAATATTCCTTCACGTTGTAGACGGAGCTCTTGCGGCGCCCGTCCACGTCGGTGATCCAACTGTCCTTGTACGTCTGGTCGTCCGGGCGCTCCGGACAGATGAAAAAGCAGTGGGAATAGAGCGCCACCTTCACATCCGGGCTTGCCGCGTGCAGCTTCGCCACCGCCTGCTTCACCAGCTCGATTTCCGGCTTGAACATCGGGTTCCAGATGCCCGGCCCATAGGCCGCCGCCTTTTTGCCATCCCACTGCGGCTGCGCCTCGGGCGTACGAATCTCCCAGAAGCAGAAATACCGCGCCCCGGATTTCTTAATCGCCTCATTCAGCGCCGCCTGCGGCGTCTGGGCGATGCTGCGGTAGTTCACAAAATAAATCGGCCCGTGCAGCGTGATGTTCGCCCCCCAGTCGCGGCGCACGCGGTTGATCATGTCAAAATAATCGTCGCTTGGCTCGATATAGACCGACCACTTCACCGTGTACGCCGCCCCCGGCGCCAGGGCGAACATCGCATCGGCGATGCCGCTGCGATGCGCTTCGGCGTCAAAGTAGAAGTTCGCCTGATTGCGATAGACATCATCCTCCGCCACCAGCGTCAGCGACGACTGGTTCAGCGGAAAAAAGAGCGTTGGGTTCTCCCGGCTGTTGACATTGTTGATCCCCTGTCCGCGTTTGCCGCCGATACGGCAGTAGTCGATGGAAGGGTGATCCGCCAGGTTCAGCTCATTGGAGAAAATAATGCCGATGGCCTTGCCGCTGGTGTTCTCAAACCGATCCTCCACGGCGATGCGCCCGGCGCTCTGGCGGATGGTGCGCTGCAGCGTGTAGAACGCCCCCGCCGCCTCAATCTGCCATTGGTGTTCTCCCCTCCGCCGAACCACCGGCTTCCAGCCCGGCTCCTCCGAGGCGCCCCCCAGCCGGTTCCGCCCCCCGCCGGGAACGGAGAACGAGGATTCAATCCGCAGCGGCCTATCACCCGCCGGAATCTCGATCGCCCCATCGGCCGTGATCGACAATGCCGGTTGAACGGCGAGCGTGGGACGGGCCCCCTCCGCCGACCGGCTCGCCGGCCGCTCCGCCGCGATCCACTCCACTGTCGCCACCACCGCCTTGTCCGATTTCAGCGACGGGTTGTTGGGAAACATGTTCCCCAGTTCCAGCACGTTGGAGCCGCTTTGCTTCACCAGGTCGCTCACATCCAGCAGATACGTGTATGGCTCGGCCACATCCGGTCCATACCGCTTGAAATCCGTCTGGAAACTGGGGGCGAAGATCGTCAGCCAGATCCCATCCCCCCGGTTCCAGAAAATCTGCTGCCCGTTGGGGCGCACGAACGCCGCCGGCTTGTTCAGCAGCCGCGGCGCATAGCGGCTCCGGGCCGCATCCACCGGCTGTCCATTGAGCGCCAGGTACAGGTAGGATCCATACCCGCCCAGCGAGGGGGATTGCAGGCGCACCGTCAGCTTCAGCAGCCGCCCCCCGGCCGGTTCGAGCCTGGGCAATTCCACCTTCCACACCTGCCCCAGCTCGACGCGATGGTCGGCCGCCACGGTCTGCTTTGCCAGCACCTTGGGCGCATCAGCGCCCCTGGCCGCGCCGCCCAGCAGCGCCCCGACCAGAACGGCCGCCCATCCCATGTTCCAACGAGACTGCATATCAACCTTTCCAAAATCGCACGCCCCCCACCGTTCCCTACGCCCGCCGACGCCGCCGCAACGGCAGCACCAGCGCCCCCAGCAGCAGCAATCCGCCGCTTGCCGGCTCAGGCACGGTGGTGAACTTCATGTTGTCGAACCAGACATTCCGCGGCGTGTGGTCGTACTCCGCATCCGTGTGGAAAATCACCCGCAGGCGGATCTCCACGATGTTCGCCGGATCAAACCCCTTGCTCGTGTCCCAACTGGCCGGCAGTTGCACCACAACGTGGTTCCACCCGGTTTTCAGGTTCTGGGCGATGGGGGAAACCGTCTGCAAAATCGCCCCCTTGGTGCTCTCCCCGCTGTAGAGATACAGTTGGCTGTTCTTATAGGTGTCCGGCCCGTCGAACTTGAAGTCATACGAAAACGTCCCGCCGGCATAGGCGCTCAGGTCCGGATGCCCGCCGGTGACGAACGTGATCGCCGGGCCGTCGGGATAGGTCGCCGCGTTGTAAATGCCCGTGAACTTGATCGAGCCCGTCCCGGCCGTCTTGTCGCTCTTGTCCACCGCGATCGACGTCTGGGTGCCTTCATAGTTGCCCCAGAAAAACTGCCCGCTGGCCGAGGTGTTCTCCGTCCACGCCTCCCCTTCCGGTATGACCGCCGCCGAGGCCGCGGCCGCCCCCACCGCCACCCCCAGCATCACGCCCAGAATTTGCATCCGTCGAGCCATTGCTTTCTCCTTCCGCCGCGCTGCGGCGATTAAGATGAACCTGCGGTCCATCAGACCGAAACCACCGAATCCCGCACCACCAGTTCGCACTCCAGCACCACCTCCGGCGCCGACAAAGCCCGCCCCTCCAGCAACTGAAGCAGCATCCGCCCGGCCACCAGCCCCATTTGGCGGGTCGGCTCCCGAATCACCGTGATCGCCGGCAGGTGCTGGCGGCTGAAGGGGACATCGTCCGAGGCGATCACCGACAGGTCACGCCCCACGCGCAGCCCCCGGTTCTGCACCGCCCGCAGCGCCCACGGCAGCAGCCCCCCGGAGGCGACCACCATCGCGGTCATCCCCGACGCCCCATCCAGCAGCGCGGTCACCACCTGCTCAATGTGTTCCGGCTCCTCGCTGGTCTCCACCATCAGCGCGGGGTCACACACCTGCCCCGCCTCCCCCAGCACATCCTGGTAGGCCTGGAACTGCCGCAGCGTCGGCATCGCCGGCTCGGACTTGCGAACATACCCGATCCGCCGGTGCCCCTGCCCGATCAGGTAACGCATCGCCCGCACCATCCCCCCGTAGTGGTTCACATACACGCACGCCGCCCCCGCGCCCGGCCGCCCCGCCACCACCCGCTTGGCCTCCGGCGGCAGCAGCTTGAGCATCTCCGGCACCGACTGATCGCTCAGCGGCGCCAGCACCACCCCCCGCAGATCCGCCAGGTGCGGCTTGACCATCTCGCTCACCCCCCGCTGTCGCGCCCCCATGTTCTCCCACATCAGCCGATATGGGCTCTGCTGTATCGCCTGCCCCAGCCCCTCCATGATCCGGGAAATATGGGCATCCGGCCCCATGAACTCCGGCCGGGTCGAACCGCTGACGCACACCACTACGCCGCTGCGGGGCGCGGCCTCCTGCCGCGGGTCGGCCAGGAAATGCCCCTTGCCCGGCACGCTTAAAATCAGCCCTTCCCGCCCCAATTCCGCCAACGCCCGCCGCACCAGCGGCCGAGACACCCCGAACCGCCGGCACAACGCCATCTCCGACTCCAGGGGATCCCCCGGCCGCGCTTCGGGCGCGCAAACCAGTTCCAGCATCTGCCGGCGCAGCCGCGGATACAGCTCCGGCCGTCCCGCCCGCCGGACCTTCGATCCACCCGCTTTGCCTGCCATGGAAACCTTGCTCATGAACGCACTCAGAAAAGATGAGCCTAAATAATAACAGGTTAATTTAACCTGTCAATAAAAACTCACCCCCTCCGTCACCCGCCCCAGCGCCCTCATTGATTCAACGGCTGCAAAAATACTTGACAAATACCGAACATATGCTATACTCCTTCCATCATCCAACCTCTGATCCACCATGACCCTTTTACCCTTTCAACTTGTCACCTTGTCGTTCGCTCCCTCCTCCCTCCCTCTCCCCAATACCAACGAACCCAATCGAACCAAACCCAATTCCCCCCTGGCGCTATCAAAAACAA
>JBIQLO010000090.1:0-15413 GCA_044464175.1 Planctomycetaceae bacterium
GGCCAGCGGCGAAGCGCTTCCCTACCTCGACTTCGCCGTCACCAGCGAAACCGGGCCGGATGTCCCCACCGACACCGCCGTCATCCTGGTGAGCAATCCCGACGTCACCTACGACCAGGGCGAGTTCCAGTGGGAGCAGGCGGTCACCGTCCCCATGTGGAGCCTGATCAACGACGCCCTGACCAAGCCCCCGCAGCTCCAGAAGGTCGTCAACTTCAATCCCCAGATTGCCGGCGAAATGCAGGAAAACGCCCTCTTCGCCCTCATCCTGGCCAACCTCATCATCATGGCCTACATCTGGCTGCGCTTCGGCAACCTTAAATATGGTGCTGCCACCGTCGCCGCCATGCTCCATGACTTGGTCCTGGTCTGCGGCTTCGTCGGCCTCTCCCACTACATCGCCCTTACCCCCATCGGCCATTGGCTCCTGATCGAGCCCTTCCGCATCAATCTCACTCTCGTCGCCGGCATTCTTACCATGATGGGCTACTCCATGGTGGACACCATCGTCGTCTTCGACCGCGTGCGCGAAAATCGCGGCAAGTACGGCGCTGCCAGCCGTCAGGTCATCAACGACTCCATCAACCAGACCCTCTCCCGCACGCTTCTGACCGCCGGCACCACGCTGGCCACCGTGCTGGTGATGTACATCTTCGGCGGCCCCGGCATCCACGGGTTCACCTATACCCTCTGGACCGGCATCCTGATCGGCACTTACTCCTCCATCGCCATCGCCTCGCCCCTGCTGCTGCTGGGGCGCCACCACGCCCACGATGCCCCCCATGCCGAATCCGCCCGCCCCGTCAGCGCGGGGTGAAGGTTTGAAAGGCGCTGATTTGAAGATTGGGCTGAGCCGCGAGCGTGAGCGAGCGGGCTTGGGAAAAACAGAGGTTCCACCCATGCACCGCTCGCTGACGCTCGCGGCTCCGTTTGCAACCGGGCGTCACATGCGCCACCATCCGATTCCCATGCCCCCCAAACACCTTCTCCCCGCCCTTCTGATCCTCCTCCTCCCCCTCACCGCCCGCGCCCAGTCCCTCCAATTCCGCAACACCTTCACCCTCTCCACCCCCGACCCCAGCGACCTCAGCGCCCTGACCTGGATCGGCGGCGATCGCTGGCGCGCCCTATCCGACAAGGCCAACGCCGCTCCCTGCCTCACCCTCACCATCGATCCCGCCACCGGCCGGCTCACCGCCGTCACAATCACCGCCCCCGGCGACCGTCTGGGCCGCCCCCGCCTCGACACCGAAGGCATCGCCTTCGTCTCCGCCCGCCACAGCTATTTTGCCGCTGAAGAGACCACCCCCGCCCTGCATGAATACAGCGCGGACACCCTCGCCCACCTGACCGCCTATCCCCCGCCGCGCGGCTTTGCCCGCCATGCCCGCCCCAATCGCGGCCTTGAATCCCTCGCTTTCGCCGCCGACCGCCTCTATACCGCCAATGAGGAGGCCCTCACCATCGACGGCCCCGTCGCCACCCCCAACCACGGCACGCGCGTGCGCCTCGTCGAATATGCCTTGACCGGCCAAACCCCCGGCGCCGGCCTGCGCGAGGTCCGCCAGTACATCTACCCCGTCGATCCCCCCCAACGCGCCAATGCCGGGCCCTTCAACCGCCCCGCCCCATCCGAGGAATCCGGCCTCAGCGACATCGCCGCCCTCCCCGACGGCCGGCTCCTGATGCTCGAACGCTCTGTTTACTACACCCCCTTCCTCGGCCGCCCCTGGCCCAACTTTGAAGCCCGCATCTACCTGGTCGATCCCGCCGACGCCACGCCCCTGCCCGATCCGACTCGCTCGATAAATGACCCGGCCAACCGCGCCGCCCGCCCCCTCCAAAAAACACTTCTCTACCGCGGCGCGCAGTTCAATATGGAGGGCCTGGCCCTCGGTCCCCCGACCGCTCACGGCCTCTCCATCCTCGGCATCACCGACAACCAGAAATCCGCCACCCGCGGCCTGATCAACAACCAGCTCCACGCCTTCGAATGGCTCCCCGAATCGAAGTGAGTTCCACACCCTGTAGGCGGGCTCGTTGACCCCGCTACGGCCTCAATGAGACCGTCCACTTTCGTGCCTCGGACTTCAAATTTTCAATGCGTCCGCCGGGTGCCACAGGTCACGGTACGCCGTGACCTGTGCTGTCACGCACACCCGCTTTCCTAATACGCCCGCATCACCGGCCGCACCGGCCGCCCCTCCACCAGCCCTTCGGCCCCGGATTCCAGCGCCTGCGCATACACCTTAAGCGCCCCGGCCGTCGCTTCGATCGTCTGGTCGATGGCCGCATCATCGTGCGAGTAATTCACCACGAAATTCGGGCACAGCACCCCGCGCCGGATCATCTCCTGTAAAAACAGCGTCCGGAATATCTGGCTCCGTTCCCCCGCTCCATCCTTGGTCACGAAAATCAGGCAGCAGGGCTTCCCCTGCGTGTGGAAATACTTCTCAATCCCCAGCTCGCGCGTGATCTGCCCCACCCCGTCGGCCAGCCGCTGCCCCTGACGCCACAGATGCCCCACCACATCCTGCTCCTGGTACGCCTTCATCGTCGCGATGGCCGCCGCCAGCGAGTGCGTCTCCCCCCCGTGCGTGAACGACAGCAGAAACACTCGCTCCCGCCCGTGGTCATACCCCCCCAGTTCCATGATCCGCCGCCGTCCCGCCAGCGCTGAGACCGAAAATCCGTTGGCCATGCCCTTGCCGAACGTGCACAAATCCGGGCGCACCCCGTAATACGCCTGCGCCCCGCCCGGATGCCAGCGGAACCCCGTCACCACCTCATCCAGCACCATCACCGCCCCATGCGCATCACACAGCTTGCGCACCCCCTGCAGATATCCCTGGGCCGGCGCTTCGCCGTTCTCCGCCTCCAGCAGCACGCACGCCACCTCCCCCTTGTGGCTGATCAGCACCCGCTCCAGATCGTCCAGGTCGTTGTAGGCGAATTTCAGCGAGAGCCGCCGCTCCTCCTCGGGAATCCCCGCCCGCATGCTCGTCGTGCCGATGAACCAGTCATCGGTTGAGAAAAAGGGATGGTCCCCGCACAGCGCCACCTTTTGGCGCCCCGTGTATGCCCGCGCCAGCCGGACCGCCGCCGTCGTGGCGTCCGAGCCGTTCTTGGCGAATTTCACCATGTCCATTCCCCCCAGGAGTTCCAGGAACGTCTCGGCCGCCTCCACCTCGATCGCCGCCGGCCGGGCAAAGTTGCTTCCCAGCGGCAGCTGCGCCATCGCCGCCTCGACCACGGGTTTATACCCGTGTCCCAGCGTCACCGCCCGAAGTCCGGATCCGTATTCAATGAACTCGTTCCCATCCACATCCCACACCCGGCAGCCCGCCCCGCGCGCGATGAAACCGGGCGACTGGACCGGAAACTGATCATCCCCCTTGGCATACGTGTGTGCCCCACCCGGTATCCGCGCATGCGCGCGCTTCCGCAGGGCTTGCGAACGCCCATAGCGATCTGTGACTGCCGTCTCCATGAATCCTCCTATCGAAATGTCGGATCGAATCCCCATCCACCTTAGAACAGGCCATGCCTGAGCTCCCTCCTCCGCGGTACCCGCGAGGATGGGCTGGGCAAAGAAGCCTGCCCCAAAAAAATGAAAACTGTTGTCAAAATTCAGCCCTGCCGGCGGCCCACGAAAGGAAATGTTCGGCCGCCATGGCCGATATTATGATCCGAATCCCCCTCCCCCGCAGCGCCCAATCTCTTATAGACGCTCTTCACCCCCCTGTAGGCGGGGTCGTCGACCCCGCACCGACCTCAACGAGGCCGTCTACACCCCGCCCCCCATTTGGGCCGCGGATTCCAAACCAAACTTCAAATCGCTCAATCCGCCCGCTGCGCTGCCAGCACCACCCCGCGCGGCAGCACCGAATCCAACGCCCGCTCCCCCAGTGCCAGCTCCAGCGCTTCGGTGGGCATATGCCGCTGGTATCCCACGTACACCACCCATGCCGTCCGCCCATCCACCAGCACATACCCCCGCCCGTGGTAGCGATCGTTCTGGCCCTCAAACCAGCAGCGCCCGAAGCGGTCCACCCATTCCGACAGGATTTCCCCGCTCTTGCCCCCCTTGGTGTACTGCTTTTCGGCCATTGACAGGATCGTCCGCGCCGATAGCGGAAACGGCAGGCGGATGTAAACCACCCCCACCGCCGTTGCCCGCGAGCGGCTATACCACTGCTGGTGAATGTAGAACGGACCATCCTTGAGCGGTGCGGTGATCCACTGCAGCGGCACCGCCATCGACACCTTCACCGGCTCGATCACCTTGGGAACCCCCAGCCCCGACAGATTCAGCATCGACCGCTGCTCCACCAGCGCGCGCGCCACCAGCGGCTGCGTTGTCTGGCAGGCCGACAAAAGTCCCGTCACCAAGACCAGGAGTACCCAGACCCCAACACGAGGCGCGCTCCAGCGGCGCCGAAAAGACGACAACAACATCTTCATCTTTTCCAGTTCCCGCTTCCATGCCCTCACGAGGGTGCCCGCCTCGCCTTACTTCTTCGCCGCGGCGGGGGTGGCGGCCTTCTGGAAGCTGTAGGTGCCGCCAAACTTCTTGCTAAACCGCTCCAGGCGACCCGCCGTGTCCACAAACTTCTGCTTGCCCGTGAAAAACGGATGGCAGGCGCTGCAGATGTCCACCGTGATCTTCGGCAGCGTGCTCTGGGTCGTAAACTGATTGCCACACGCACATTGCACGTGACAGGTCTGATACCGCGGATGAATCTTCGCTTTCATGACTGCTCCTTTGCACCGGGCGTGCGCCGCCGCCACTCGGCCGCGGCGTCAGCCGGCCTCTTATCTATACTCCACATACCCCCGTCTGGTTCAAAAACCCGGGCCAAAAACTGTATCAACCCCCACCCCCGCCCGCAAGTCGCCCCAAATCCACATCCTTGCCTTCCCCCCAACACCCCGGCCGAACGTCCCTTAAAAAGTACTTGACAAAAACCGAACAAGTGCTATACTACCCCATCATGACCATCCTCCTCTCCCATCCCCCAACCGCATGCCTGCTAGCTGCCAGATACGACAAAATGTCATCCAAACCCAAACGAACCGAACCCAATACCCCTCTGGCGCTATCAAAAACGCGGTTTTTACCCCCAACCTCACTACGACAATTTACGAAACGAACCAAACCCAATTAAACTCTCCCTCCCATGAACGCCTTGATTCTCTCCATCGGTGACGAACTGACCCTGGGCCAGACCGTCGACACCAACACCGCCTGGCTGGCCACCCAACTGGCCGCCATCGGCATCGAACCGGCCGCCCATGTCACCGTTCCCGATGACCAGGCCAAGATCGAACGCACCCTCACCGAAGCTCTGGCCGGTTATGAAGTCCTGGTCGCCACCGGCGGCCTGGGTCCCACCGAAGACGACCTCACCCGTCAGGCCTTGGCCGCCGTCATGCACGCCCCCCTGGAGCCCAACCCCGTCTGGTTGGCCGAACTGGACCGCTTCTTCAAGGACCGCGGCCGCCCCATGCCCGCCGCCAACCGCATCCAGGCCATGATCCCCCGCGGCGCTGAAATGATCTTCAACCACGCCGGCACGGCGGCCGGAATCGCCGCCCGCGTCTCCAGCACTCAAATGTTCTTCCTCCCCGGCGTTCCCCACGAGATGAAGGCGATGTTCCAGCGGGATGTCCTCCCTGTTCTCCGGAGCCTCTCCAACGGACGGGTGATTCTTTCCCGCACCCTCTGGACCGCAGGGCAGGGGGAATCCACGATTGCCGAGAAACTGGGCGCGTTGATGCGCCGCGACCGCAACCCCTCCGTCGGCACCACCGCCTCGGCCGGGCTGGTCGGCCTGCGCCTCAACGCCCGATTCGATGACCCCCAGGAAGCGCGCCGCCAGCTCGATGCCACCGACGCCGCCTGCCGCGCGGCCCTGGGCAATCTGGTCTTCGGCCACGATGACCAGACCCTTCCCCAGGTGGTCGGCGATCTGCTCAAGGCCAACAGGCAAACCGTCGCCACGGCCGAAAGCTGTACCGGCGGCCTGCTGGCTAAAATGCTCACCGACCTGCCCGGCTCCAGCGCCTATTTCCACGCCGGCTGGGTCACCTATTCCAATGAAATTAAAACAAAAATGCTGCAAGTGAGGGAGCAGACGCTGGCCGACCATGGCGCGGTCAGCGAGCCGGTCGCCCTGGAAATGGCCATCAACGCCCACCGAAACGCCGGCGCCGATTACGCCCTGGCCATCAGCGGCATCGCCGGGCCCGACGGCGGCACCGAGCAAAAGCCGGTCGGCACCGTCTGCATCGCCCTGGCCCATCTCACCGGCGCCTCGGCCCGCACCTTCCTCTTCTCCGGCAACCGCGACGGCGTCCGCCAGCGCAGCGCCATCGCCGCCCTGGAAATGCTCCGCCTCCACCTGCTCAATGCAACTTGATCCGCTCCATCACGCCTGCATGTTTCAGATTCCCCCCATCACCACCGCCAGCAACCCCTTCTGGAAATGCAGCCGGTTCTCCGCCTGCGGAAACACCAGGCTGCGCGGCCCCTCCATCACTTCATCCGTGATCTCCAGCCCGCGATAGGCCGGCAGGCAGTGCATCACCATCGCCCCCGGCGATGCGTGGCTCAGCAACTGGTCGTTGATCTGATACCCTTTGAACTCCTCCACCCGCTGGGTCTTCTCCGCCTCCTGCCCCATCGAAACCCAGGTGTCGGTATAGACCACGTCCGCCCCGCTGACCGCCTGCACCGGATCGCTCCAGACCCCCAGCTTCATCTTCGGCGCCGCCCGCAGGATGCGCTCCACATCCACCTGGTCCAGCTCATACCCGGCCGGCGTGGCGATGGCGAAGTCCATCCCGAACTTCCCGCAGGCGATGGCCAGCGACCGCGCCACGTTGTTTCCATCCCCGATGTACGCCACCGTCCGCCCGGCCAGGTCGCCGAAGTGCTCCTTGATCGTCATCAGGTCGGCCATCGCCTGGCACGGATGGTTGTAGTCGGTCAGCCCGTTCACCACCGGCACCGTCGCATGCTGTGCCAGTTGGACAACCTTCTCATGCTCGAACGTTCGCGCCATGATCCCATCGCACATTCCCGAGAGCACCCGCGCCACATCCGCCACCGGCTCGCGCGTTCCCAGCCCCACCTCCTCCTGCCGCAACAGCAGCCCCGTGCCCCCCAGATGGCTCATCGCCACCGCAAAGCTCACGCGCGTCCGCAGGCTCGGCTTCTCGAAGATCATCGCCAGCGTCTGCCCGGCCAGGATCGGGTCGTTCCGTCCCGTTTCGCGCCGCTGCTTCTTCAGTTGTTCCGCCACCTCCAGCAGATGCCGCAGGTCGTCAATGGAGGTCTCGGCGATGGAGATAAAGTCTTTCATGGTGGTTGTGCCTTCCTCGTGCAATGCAATGCGCCGCAAATCGCCGATTGTAAGCCCCAAGGACCATATGTTAAAGAGGAAGGAGTATGGAAAAGCCAAACGAACAGGTGCGTCAGTGGGTTGATCAGTGCGCCGCGATGTGCCGCCCGGACAGCGTGGTCTGGTGCGATGGCAGCAAGGCGCAGAAGACACAGTTCACGCAACAGGCTGTGAAAGAAGGCACGCTGATCGAGTTGAATCAGGAAAAGCTTCCCGGCTGCTATCTCCACCGCAGTCATCCCAACGATGTCGCCCGCAGCGAAAAGTCCACCTTTATCTGCGCCCCCAACGAGGAGACCGCCGGCCCGACCAACAACTGGATGAACGACAAGGAAGCCTACGCCAAACTCACCGGCCTGTTTCACGGCTGCATGAAGGGGCGCACGATGTATGTCATCCCCTTTGTCATGGGCCCCCTGGGCTCGCCCCATGCCAAGGTGGGGGTGCAGTTGACCGACTCGCTCTATGTCGTGCTCTCCATGGGGATCATGACGCGCATGGGAGAGGTGGCCTGGAGGCAACTGGGCGACGGCGAGGAATTCACCCGCTGCCTGCACAGCCTGGGTGATATGAACCCCGAGCGGCGCTACATCTGCCATTTCCCGCGAGACAACACCGTCTGGAGCTTCGGCAGCGGCTACGGCGGCAATGCGCTCCTGGGCAAGAAGTGCATGGCCCTGCGCCTGGCCAGCTATCTGGGCCACCAGCAGGGATGGATGGCCGAGCACATGCTCCTGATGGGCGTGAAGAATCCAACGGGGGAAAAGAGCTACGTGGCGGCCGCCTTTCCCAGCGCCTGCGGCAAGACCAATTTCGCCATGCTCATCCCGCCGGCCAAATATGCCGATGCCGGCTGGAAGATCACCACCGTGGGCGATGACATCGTCTGGATGTGGGTCGATGAGGCGGGCAAGCTCCGGGCGATCAATCCCGAGGCGGGGTATTTCGGCGTCCTGCCCGGCACGAATGAAAAGACCAATCCCAACGCGATGGCGAGCATGGCCCGTGACACGATCTATACCAACGTGGCACTTCTGCCCGATGGCGATGTCTGGTGGGAGGGCAAAACGGACCAGCCGCCGCCCGAGGCGATCGACTGGACCGGCCAGCCCTGGACGCCCGGCAGCGGGCGCAAGGCCGCCCATCCCAACAGCCGCTTCACTGCGCCGATGGCCAACAACCCCGCTCTGGACGCCGCGGCGGACGACCCCAACGGCGTGCCGGTGGCCGCCCTGATCTTCGGCGGGCGGCGCAGCCATGGCATGCCGCTGATCTTCCAGGCGTTCAACTGGATTCACGGTGTTTACCTGGGGGCGACGCTGGGTTCGGAGACAACGGCCGCCGCCACCGGGCAGACCGGCATCGTCCGCCGCGACCCGATGGCGATGCTCCCGTTCATCGGCTACAACATCCGCAACTACCTGGTCCACTGGTTCCGCATGCGCAAGAAGATGAGCGACTGTCCGCGCATCTTCCACGTCAACTGGTTCCGCAAGGATGACCAGGGGCGTTTCATGTGGCCCGGCTTCGGACAGAACATGCGGGTGCTTAAATGGATTCTCGACCGCGCCCATGGCCGGGCCTATGCCACCGAAACCCCTCTGGGCTGGATGCCGCGCGCCGGCGACATCGACCTGGAGGGAATCGACGTCACCCCCGAGCAGTTCGCGGCGTTGCAATCCATGACGCTGGAGGAATTCAAATCGGAAATCCTCGCTCAGGAGGAGTTGTTTTTGAAGCTGGCCGGCGACCTGCCCAAGGAAATGATCTTCCAGCGCGAGCTGCTCATCAGCCGGTTGTGATGGGGCAGGGTCCATTTCGTCGGAATCTGTTATCCGATCCGGGCGAAAGCCGACCATGTTGGGCCGATTGAGACTTCATGATGACCCATCCAGTTCTTGCGTTCGTGGCCGAAATTGCTGCCGGTGTCGATCCATGAATTTGAGCAATTGTTCGTATGCCTCATCGCCGATCGAGTAGGAGAAGGTGGAGCGATTCTCAGCAACTTCCGAATATTTGAACCAGCGCGGCATATCCTGACGCGCTGGTGCAATCGTCGGAATATCCTCGTAAAATCCGATCACCGCGCTGAAGGGATCGGTTCCCGCATCCGGGCCGCGCGGCGCTTGGATGCACCAGTCGGCGAAACTATAGATCCGGGCGATGGTTGGCTCATCGCGCGGTTCAGCGCGGTAGGCTGCCTCAAACACATCCAGCAGCTCGATCCAGAGGGCCATGATGCTCCCGGCTGACTCAATTGTCCGCCGCAATTCCGGCAGGCGCTTCAATGCTTCAGCGCGCCAACGTGCCATGAGGCACCTCCTTTCATTTTTGTTTGGACGGTTGTGGCCGTCCTTTGACATCATTGAAAAATAAAAAACCGGGTCCGCTGAACGGGACCCGGTAATGGCTCATTTCCTAAATGGGCGTGATCTGAACCCTTACTCTCGAAGCAGCGGCCCGGTCATTGGCAGACCGGTGATGGTTCCGTCCTTCTGGCGTGTCACGACCAGCGTCCCATCGGAGCCACCGGCGTCGAGGATGATCTTGTCGCCGTCCACCCTGTATTTCACCTCACGCGTCATGCCCATGAGGGTCACATACGCCTTGTTCCCGGATTTAAATTCAATCCCGTCCTTGCTCTCCTTCTCCGTATACTTATGCCCGCTCAAGCCGTCGCCGCAGCCGACGATAACACACCCGACCAGCACCACCGCCGCCCAACGGCACGCCCTGTCCAAAGTGAATCGGCTCAACATGGGAGTCTCCACGCAGCTAAACCGCGCCGGCCGAGGCGAGCGCCTCACAACCGGCGCGATTTTCATGCTGATTGCGTGTATTGGTTTTGTCAACGAAAATTGTGTTAGGCGGACCGGTGCCGGCACTGTCGTTCGGCGGCCATATAGCCATCACGGCGGCTGAGGCCGCTTTTACAAGGCGGCCCTACACATGCAATTCGCCGTCCATCAACTATAGTATTGCCTCCGAAGGCGACAAACGGCGGCGAAGGTGTATTATAGGACGGACGGGCGCAGCTGCCGTGGGGCGGCAATAATTGGTTACTCCCGACGTTGAATATGATGACGGCCGGTCCATTATCAGTGATGTCCAAACCCGCAGCCCCAGATGCCGGCGAGCCGGTTCAGGAGAGCGACGAGGCGCTGGTGCAGCGGCTTCGCCGGGGCGATGCCGACGCGGGTGACGAACTGGTGAGTCGCCATTGCCGGCCGCTGCTGCGGTACCTGCAGCGTCTGACCGGCGCCGACCACTTGGCCGAGGAAATGCACCAGCAGACGTGGGTGAGCGTTCTGGATCATCTGGATCGCTTTAACCCCTCGACTGCCGGCGGCGGATTCAAAGCGTGGCTGTACCGGATCGCCACCAACAAGGCCAACGACTACTGGCGGAGCCAGGGGCGGGAGTCGACCGCCAAAAAGGGACTAAAGCTGATCGTCGAGCAGGCCGGTCCGGATGCCGCCCGCCGTTTGGAGGATTCCGAGCAGGCGATGAAATTGCGGCGCGCGATTGAGCGGTTGCCGGAGAACCAGAAGCAGGTGTTGCTGCTGCGGTATTACAGCAACCTGAAATTCACCCAGATCGCCGCGACGCTGGGATGCCCGCTGAACACCGCCCTGGGACGAATGCACAAGGCGATGCTGAAACTGAAGCAGTTGATGGATGAATAGAGCGTTGTCAGGTTCCGGTTCGATCCGGCGCCTGACAAGGAACAACCGATAACCCATGCCAAGCCTATTGGAACAACTCGGCAATGAACAGGCGCTGCTGATGCACCTGGCGGGAGAATTACCGCCGGAGGATGCCGTGGAGCTGGAGCAGATGCTCCAGAGCGACCGGAGGTTGTCGGCGGAACTGGAGACACTGCGGGATGCGCGGGAGCAGGTTTTTGGAGCCCTGGCCTCACTGGATCGCGCCGAGCCGCCGCCGGTGACGGAGCCGATGGCGATCCGGGGCGTGCACCGGCGGCTGAACCTTCAGCGGCTGCAACCGGTGGCGCCGGAGGGGGAAGGGGCTCCAAAGAGCCGACTGCGCTATCCGTGGTGGGCGTATCCGATGGCGACGGCGGCGGCGGTGCTGCTGGCGTTTCTGGTATGGTGGGGCAACAGCGATTATTCTCCGCACTGGTTCGGACCGGACACCCAGACCGCCTGGAATGCCTCCGAGCGGCCGGGATTTTCGCGGCGGATGGCGCGGCGAGAAAGGATGGACCCGGAGCTTCGGGCGGCGTACATCGAGGCCCATCAGCGCTGGCTGGCGGATTGGCTGGCCGCCTCGTTTGCGGGGGATGAGGCTCAGAGCGAATCCAGCGACGCTTCGCTGGCACAGGCGGAGCGGCAGGTGGCGACGCTGGTCCAGCCGGACCAGCAGACGTTTCCCCTGCTGATGCCGTCGGAGAACAACCAGTAAGTTCTGGGCCGGACTGCCGGGGATGTGGTTTTTTCAGGATGATTGAATGAAGGGCATGGGATTGATCTTGATCGTGGCCGGCGCGCTGGCGGTGGGCGTGCCGGGGCGGGCGGCGGGGCCGACAACACGGGGGGCGACGACGGCTCCCGCGCGGCATACCGGTCCAGCAACCATGCCGACCAGGAAGAAGGAGGCGACGACCGCGCCGGCACGGCGGCATGTGGCTGGGGCTCGGAAGGGAGCGCACGCCGAGAAAGAGACGCCGACCAGCCGCCCGTCGGCGGCATTGGACGAGTGGCCGGCGGCCGAGGCGTTCATCAAGGAACATTCCCCGCAGCGGTGGCAGGCGCTGGAGTCGCTTGGGCCGGACAGCGAGGCCCGGCGGAAGATTCAGCGGTACATCATCGGGCGGTACGACGCTTTGATGGATCAGAAGAAGAAAGACGCGGCGATGTACAAGCTGCAAGTGCGGGAGCTGGAGGCGGAGGACCGGATCTTCGGGCTCGTTTCGGACCGGCGCCGCAGGCGGGATGGTGAGGATGAATTCCAGGCGCGGTTGCGCAAGGCGACGGAGAATCTGGTGGATACGCGGCTGGACATCCGGAAGCTGCGGATCACCCGGCTGGAGAAGGCGATCGATCAGGCCAAGACGCGCCTGGAGAAGGACCAGCAGCACCGCGATGAGCTGGTGGAGCGGGAGATGCGAATGGCGACCAAGCATTCGTTTTCCTCACGGCGCGGCGGGCATGAGGGGCCGCCGCCGAAACGGCCGACGACCCGGCGCGCGGCCACGCAGCCGGCCGATTAGCAAGCCTCCATTCTCAGGATCGGGGGGCGCAGGGGGGAAGGCATCAATCCCACCAGCAGTGGATCGGCCGCATGCCCGCCGGAGTAGCAATCGGTTCGCGCGGCCTGTGGCTCCCCCAGCCTTCCTCGCATGTGTCGGGCGCGAACGATTCGTCGAACCAGGTTCGCACCACATCGGGAGCGGCCGAGGTGATGATCCATACGGTGTCGCTGAAGGGCCACTCGGGAGTGTCAAAGGCCGTGATTTCGACGCGGATGTCGGCCACGTCCGGGCGCGATCGGATTCGCCTCAGCGCTCCATAGACGATGGCGGGTTCCGGGGTGGGGATGCAGTTGGGGCAGATGCTGCCGATGGCCTGGTTTCCCTCGAAGAATTCCTCGAGCGTGAGAAGGGGGCGCGGGGTGGTGGGATCGTTCACATCGCCTTGGCGGTTGACCCGCGCGGCGATGTTCCGCAGGGATGGATCCCCTTCCGCCTCCGGAGCCTCTGATGGTTTCGGATCGGGATCGGCGGCCATCTTTACCACCGTGTACATATAAACGTGAAGCACTTGGTCACCAGCCACGTTGATGTGCATGCTGTAGCTCGTTGTGTTCGTTTCGCCAAGGGGGTAATGCCAGATGTCCATCGTCTCATGCTGTTCCTTGCGGATCGGTTCACCGTATTTTTTGATCAGTGCTGTTGCGGTGCGGCATCTCTTCATGGCCTGCAGCCGATGGACCCATTGTTGGCGCCTGCTCATAGGCATTCGATCTTCGAGGATGACGAGAAATGGCACGGCTACACTGGCGGCGATCAGGAACCCGGCTGCCCATGCAAGTTCTGAAAGAGGGCGAACGTAGGTTCCGCTTACAATGTCGCTTGTAAACACGGCCAGCATGAACGCGGTCATCAGCCACTGAACAAGCACGAATGAAAAAAAACGAGAATTTCGGAGACGAGACCACATGGGATGGAGTGATTCAAGCATTGTTGGATCAATGGCCGTATCGGCATAACCGGTCCGCTGAAGCGGACCCTACGGGGAAAGTTCGCGCAATCGCCGCATGACTTGGGCCAAGTCGCCGGTGGGGTGGGCGAGGGAGCGGTAGAGGGGGTAGAGGGTGTCGTATTGTTTTTGATGGGCGGGGTTGGGGCGGTAGAGCAGGTCGGGGCGCTGGCGGGCCATGGCGTGGATGGCGGATTCGATGGAAGGGTGGATTCCGGCGGCCAGACAGCCGAGGATGGCGGCGCCCAGGGCGACGGACTGATTCGATTCGGCCAGGGCGACCGGTTCGCCCAGAACGTCGGCGCAGATCTGCATGAGGAGGGGGGATTTGTCGGGCAGGCCGCCGGAGGCGACGAAGCGGCGGACGGGGAGGCGGGCATCGCGGAGGGTCTGGACGATCCAGCGCAGGCCCATGGCGGTGGCTTCGAGCAGGGCGCGGTAGAGCTGTTCGGGGCGGGTGTTCAGGGTGAGGCCGAGGAATGCGCCACTGAGGTGGGGGTCCATCAGGGGGGTGCGGCAGCCATTGAGCCAGTCCAAGGCGAGCACGCCGCCGCTGCCGGGGGGCAGGGCGGCGGCGCGGCGGTTCAGTTCCGCGTGATCCATTTGCAATACAGAGGCGGCCCAGGCGAAGGCATCGCCGACGCTGGCCTGGCCGGTTTCGTAGCCGAAGTAGCCGGGGAGGATGCCTTCGGCGACGACACCGGCGACGCCGGGGACCAGGGCTTCGGTGGTGGCGTTCATCATGTGGCAGGCGCTGGTGCCCAGGACCAGGACCATGGTGTCGGGCTCGGCGACGCCGGCGCCGGGAACGCCGGCATGGGCGTCGATGATGGCGGTGGCGATGGGGGTGCCGGGGTGGAGGCCCAGGCGCGGGGCCATGGCATGGGACAGGGCGCCGGCGGGGGTGCCGGGGGCCTGGAGGGCGCCGGGGAGTTTGGTGAGCACATCGGCGAGCCGGGGATGGACGGCGGCGAAGTAGTCGGCCGAGGGGTAGCCGGTTTGGGCGTTCCACATCGCCTTATAGCCGGCCTGGCAGGTGGAGCGGACCAGGGGGCCGCCGGTGAGCTGCCAGACGATCCAGTCGCCGGCCTCAAGCCAGACCTCGGCCGCGTTGTAGACGTCGGGGGCATTTTCGAGGGTTTCCAGGACCTTGGGGAAGAACCATTCCAGGGAGATCGCGCCGCCGTAGCGCTGGAGCCAGGGTTCCTTGCGCTGGGCGGCGATTTAGTTGATGCGGTCGGCCTGGGATTTTGCGCCATGGTGCTTCCAGAGCCTGGGCCAGGCGAGCGGGGTCTTGGCGAAGGGGTCCAGGCGGCACAGGGGGGTGCCGTCGGCCAGGGTGGGGAGCATGGTGCAACTGGTGAAATCGACGCCCAGGCCGACGATTTGGTCGGGATGGAGGCCGGCCTGGGTGAGGGCGTCGCGGCAGGCGAGGACCATGGAGTCGATCCAATCCTGCGGATGCTGGAGCGCGTAGTCGGGGGGAAGGGGGACATTGCTGGTGGGGAGCGTGCGATCGATGACGCCGTGGGGATAGCGTTCGACGGCCTGGGCGGCGCAGGATCCATCGGCGACGTTGACGAGCAGCGCGCGGACGGATTCGGTGCCGAAGTCAAGGCCGATGGAATAGCGACGGGGCATGGGAGGATGGTAAAGGGAAAAGGGCCAGGGGAAAACGGGTGGGTTGGGTTCGTTGGGAAATACGCGCTTGTGGGTTCGGGGGGAAAATCGTTGATTCTGGAGCGCCAGGGGGGATTTGGGTTTGGTTCGTTTGGGTTCGTTGGTT
>JBIQLO010000091.1:0-15375 GCA_044464175.1 Planctomycetaceae bacterium
AAACCCAAATCCCCCCTGGCGCTCCAGAATCCACGATTTCTCCCCCGAACCCAACGCGCCGTATTTCCCAACGAACCCACCCTCTCCCGAAATCCCGAATCCCGAAACCCAGCTCCCAACGTCCCAGAAGTTAATCTGGATAAAATTTTCCGCCTCTGACTTATGTCCCCCCCGCACGATCCCGATAAACCCAATAACCGGACCGCGGCGCGGGTCGCTGGCCACGGTGGGATTCACGAAAGGAACACGCTATGCCTTCTTTAATGGAATTGGTCGATCGAGTGAACAAAGGCGAAGGGGTGCCGGCCGAGCAACTGGAAATCTACCAGGAGTCCCCCAACAGCGCGGAAAAATTCCTGGCCCATCACGCCCATGCCATGCTGGACCTGCGCCAGGCGCACCAGCACATGCTTCAGAGCCTGGAGGCCATTGACTACGCTGACCAGAAAGTCCTCAACCAGTTCATCAGCGTCAGTCAGTTCCTCGGGCTGAGCGACCTGCGGGCCGAGCCGATCGTCAAGTTCGGCGCCAGCGCCATCGCCCGCCGCGAATATGCCCTGGGCATCGAGGCGATCCAGAACGGCGTCGAGTATGACCTGCGCCACGGCGGAACCTACTCCCGCGACCGTGAAACTTGCCAATTCGTCGCCGCCCAGTACGAGCGCGTCGCCCAGTGCGCCGGGTGGAGCAGCGGGCAGTCGCTCGATCACAACAACAAGCTGACCCGCATCGCCTATGTCGTCTCCGGCCTGGGCGATGAGGAGCCGGCGGCCCGCGCGATCCGCTCGCTGGCCCGCTCCCATGACACCAAGCGCTTCAAGCTCCAGGTCTACAGCACCGAAGCCGGCGTGCGCCGCGAAAAGCAGCAGTTCGCCCCCAACAACCCCGCCCTGCCCAGCGCCAAGCGCGGCGTCCAGACGATTGACCAGTTGAACAAGATGAAGGTCCCCCTCTGGACCGCCCCCCTGGAAGGGGACAGCCTCTCGGCCGCCCGCGACCTGGCGTCCCAGCTCGTGAAAGACAAGATCGACGTGGTGATCTTCGACGCCACGCAGGCCGATCCCATCGCCGCCGTCGTCGCCAACTGGGAAGTCGCCGGCGTGAAGATCAACCTCTGTCGCCGCACGCCCCTGTACGCCAACGGCGTCCAGTGCGTCACCTACCTGGACCAGGCCCGCTACGAGGCGGACAAGGAGCACTGGCAGAGCAAGGGCATCGAAAGCGGCTTCATCCTCGAAGGAATCGACCTGGAGGAGAACCTGGGCCCCGCGCCCCAGCGCTCCGCCTTCGGCATTCCCGAGCAGGCCGTCGTTCTGGCCACCGCGCCGGGCAACGCCGACCAGAACATCAGTCCTGAGTTCGTGGACACCATCATCAACATCCTCCGCGCCCATCCGCACGCGGTCTATCTACTGATCGGCGAGGGAGACATGGCCTGGCAGAAGCGCAAGTTCGAGTCCGCCGGCGTCGCCAAGCGGGTCGGCTACTCGCAGAAGCGCAAGGACCTGCCCGGCTTCCTGCGCCTGGCCGATCTCTATCTGGCCGAGTTCCCCGCCGCCTCCGCCACCGGCGTGCTTCAGGCGATGAGCGTGGAAAAGCCGGTCGTGGCGATGCGCTGGGGCGAGAGCGTCGAGCAGTCGCAGGCCGCCACCTTCGCCGGCAGCGAATGCACCCTCAGCGGGCGCGATCCCAACGCCTATGTCGAGCGCGTCAGCAAGTTGATTCGCGAGCCGGCCTACCGGCAGAAGCTGGGCAAGGCGATGCGCACCCGCGTGGAGCAGCACTTCGCCTTCGCCCAGACCGCCCGGCACCTGGAGCAGTTGTGCGACCAGCTGATCCAGCAGCACGGCGAGGCCAGCATCACGCTGGAGGCCCCGGCCGAAATCCCCGCCCAGCCCGAGGCGCTGACCCAGGCGGCGTAAGGTCCAAGTCGGAAGGAGCTGACAGGCGAGAAGGCATGGCCCATTGGCCATGCCTTCTCGTTTCGGTTCGTCCTACCGGCGCGACAGCGCTTCCAGCACCTTCCTCTTGGCCTGCACCCACGCCTTCGGATCGCCCCCGTTGCCGATGGTCAGGTAGTGGTAGATCTCCGTATTGGCATCCACCAGATGGAGCGCAGCGCCCTGGTCCGTCGAGATGATCCCATTGAGAAACGCCGCCCGCTGCAAAGGGTTCATCCCCTCCATCGCCTGCGCCAGATACTGCCCCTCCTCCCATCCATCGCGCACACCCCAATAGGCGGGGGTGAGCGTTGTGGTGTTGGTCTTGTCATCGTAGAAGACCAGGCGTTCGGTCGGCTGCCACCACCAGTAGGCCCAGACGCCAAAGCCCCGCATGCCGCTCTCGGCCGCGATCCATCCATACCGGCGAAAGGCATCGTGAGGCGTCTTGAACGGACTGGTGCCGCCCCCGTAAATCCAGATTTCATCCGACGGGTCGATCTTCACCAGCGGCTGTCCGCCGGCATCCGGCACCCGAACCTTCATCACGGCGGTGTAGGTCTTGCCCACCGGCGTCCCCTCCAACGGCGAGATGTAGAGATACGCCCCGCCGGTGAAGAAGACACCCCGTTCGGTATTGCCCCACGGGCTGCCCGACTTCGATTTCAGCGGTTTGCCATTTTCCAGGATCTGCAGGTCCACCAGGTCCTGCAGGCTCTGGGGCACCTGCCGGCCGAAGAAGGCGATGCCCCAGGTGTCTCTGGCCGAACCATTGTGATACCCCCCGCCCCATTCGGCCTTGATCTCCACCTTCCGCGTCTCAACACGATAAGGATTTCGAATCAGGTCCAGGAAAATGTCCTTGGAGCCGAAGCCCAGTTGCCACTGGTCCAGGTGCGGATTGATCTCGTCGATTGCCTTAGGCGTGCGCGGGATCGTGCCGGTCATGGTGCTGTAGGGGCGATACCCCGCCCGGCGGATCACATCGGCCATGCGATTGTAGTTGGGAATCTGCTCCGGGCCGAATTCATCACTGATTTTGCAGAAAAACCGCGTGAACCCGGCCGCCTCCGCCGCCTGGCGCAGTTGCGAATAGAACCAGACCCGCAATTGATCCGCCTCCGGCGTCCCCGGCTTGACGCTGCTCTTTTTCCCCAGCACCGCATTGATGAGCACCTGGGTGCCGTTGGTGTCCGGGTAGAGATTCTGATACAGATCGAACTGGTCCGCCCCATTCTCCACAAAGGCCTTCAAGACCGGCTGGAAATAGCTGAAATCCAGGTCGGGCAGATGATCCAGCGAGAACGGTTCGTGGCTGTTCTTGCCGTAGAGATGCTGCCCGGTCGGCTTGATCAGCACATGCGGCAGAATCTGGTAATGGTTAACCGTCCAGTTCATGACCCGCCCGCCCATTTTCGTGTAGAGCGGAACGGTGTGATCCAGCCGCCGGGTGATGTCATCTTTCCAGTTCGCACCGCCGGTAAAGGAGGTGAAGGGGACGTACCCTTTGATGCGCAGGTAGTTCTTCGTGGGAAGCGGCACGGGGTAGACCGTCACCTTCAGCGGCAGTTGCTGCTTCACCTCTCCCAGCGCCAGCTCCACCTCTGCCTGATGAACGCCGGACTTCAGGCCCGTGCTGTCGATCATCAGCCACAGCCGTTTTTCCGTGCCCGCCATCATGTCGATGCGGGACAGCGGGTAAAGCTTGTATTCGTTCTCCTGATAGAAGGAGACATGCGATGCCAGGGCGGGGTCGGCGAGGCGCAACGTCACCGGAATCCCCTTCAGCTCGCGCAGGGCGTTGATGGTGAAGCAGATCGCGTCGGTCTCGTTGCTCCCCAGCACATCCTCCAGCCCGACCTGATCCAGACGGGCCTTGCCCTCCTCCCGCCCCCGGCTGAACCAAAAGCCCGCCTGCTTTTCAGCGTCGGTGATGGTGAAACGCTCGGCATCGCTTTTCCATCCCTGGATCGGAGCGGTCTGGCGTTCCCCCTGCTTGAGCGTCTGCACGACCAGGTCGCTCTTGTCATTGACATGCACCGCCATCGGTGCGCTGGTGTAGCGGAAGCCCTTCCCGCCGGCCGCCAGGGTGACGACATAGCTGCCGGAGGGCAGTTTGGCCGGCGGCAGGGAAACGGCGGTGGGCTTGTTCCCCGGCCCCGCCAGCGCGACGCTGACGCCCTTCCAGGTGTGGATGGTCTTCCCCCTGGCATCCACCACCTTGGCGGAGAGTTCAACTTCCTTGAGCGCGGGATCGAGGCTGATCGCGTTCCCCTCCAACTGCACCTGCCCCTCCTTATCGACGGCCGGCGCAATCCCCATCGCGCAGCGGTCGCTGAGCAGCGTCAGGCGCGACAACCCATGCAACAGGATGATGCGGCTGGAGGCGCCGGCCTGCCGGCCGGGCGGCAGCGGCCGGTCGAGCCATTCCATCGTCGTCGTGCGCCCGCCGTGGTAGAAGTAAAAGGCATCGAGGGCGGAGCGATCGGCCAGGTAGGCAAAGCCCGTCTGAGTGGGCCGGTCGATCATCCCATACCACGGCGCGCTGAGCTGGCGGTAGTAGTTGGCGGCATAGATCGACTGCCATCCTTTGTCGGTGGAGAGATAAAAGCCGGTCTTGTCCTTGTCGATCCCGCCGGGCAGTTCGATGAAGTTGCGAATCCACAGGCCCAGGGGCTTTTGCGTGCCATTGGCAAAGCTGTAATACAGGTTGATGACCGGGCGGTCGGCGAAGAAGGTCAGAATCTTGACGATCTCCAGTCCCTGGTCATCCCGGGCCGAAAAGCGTAGCGTCGCCTGCTGGGGCGACTGCCGCATGATGGCCGAGGCATAGGGCATGGAGGTGAACTTCTGGCGATCGTCGAGCATGCCGCCGTTTTGCCCCGGGCCACCATCCTGAGTGAGGTCCGTGCCGGTTTGCTTGTCGATGAAGCTGAGAATGCGCCCCCCTTCCTTCGAGGAGATGAGCAGGCGGTAATAGGGATTTTCAACCGTGTAACTGGGGCGACTGCCGGCGGTCGTGTCGATCTTCAATCCCCCGGCCGCCGGTTGGCAGGCGAGGGCTGAGAGCAAAAGCACCAGGCCGGCGGTAAAACCGGCACCTTGTCGAAAACGCATGGATGAAACTCCTGAAAGAAGGGCAGCGCCCGCCCGATTGAACGCCCGGCCACGTCGGGACGCCGGGGTTTCCGTTCATGGCTCATTGGGATACCAGTAGGATTTTGCCACCGAGGGCGTCAAGCTGGCGGCGGGATCGGACTTGGTGATGGAGGCAACATGCCCGTCCACGTAGGCGATGTTGCTCCGTTGATTGTGTCCCCAGAAGGGATAAAGGGCATAGCCGTAGACGGAATAGGGAACCGCGATGGCGTTTTTGGCGGTGACCTCGCATAAATCCACCTTTTTCCATGGGGTTTTGATCGAGGCGACTTTGGGCGGGAGCGGATTGTAATCCGAGAGATTCTTGTTGGCGACGTATCCGTTGTTGGCGGCGTCGGCCGGCTTGCCGCTGTGGAGGGCGGCGTACACGTCCGGCTTGTTGGACGGGCAGGCCCAGACCGGACTGCGCACCTGGGTCCAGGCCAGGCCATCCCTCGTTTCGCCCAGATACATGTCTATGTAGTACTCCCAATAGTGCTCCTGCCAGATGTACTGGGGATAAGCGTACCCCTTGTTCTCATTGCGATAGAGGCGCAGCGCCAGGGAGATCTGGCGCATGTTGCTTTGGCAGACCAGGGTGTTGGCCGCCGCCCGCGCTTTGTTCAGGGCGGGCAACAGCATTGCGATGAGGATGCTTATGATTCCGATGACGACGAGCAACTCAACCAGCGTGAAGCCGCGCGGGCGGTTGGGAAACGGCGCAGCGGATGGTGACATGTCCGACCTCCGTATGGAACCCATCGGCCGGAAAGTGAAGCGCCCGACCGCTGGAACGGATCACCCTTGGCGCAGGCGGAGCGAGAAAAGAAAGGAGTAAGCCCCGCCATGCATCTGAGGCACCTTACCGCCGCCGGCGCGCCGGTGTCAAGGGATTTCCGGGCGGCGGGTTCCCGTTCGGCGGGCGCAGGCCCTACAATGGCACATCGAACGAAAGGATCAATCATGCAAACTCGGCAAATCGGATCGCTTAACGTGTCGGTGGTGGGACTGGGGTGCAACAACTTCGGCTGGCGCATCGACGCGGATGAGACAGCGCGGGTGGTGGATACGGCCATCGCCTCGGGCATCAACTTCTTCGACACGGCGGATATTTACGGCAAGACGCAGAGCGAACAGTTCCTGGGCAAGGCGCTGGGACGGCGGCGGGAGCAGATGATTGTGGCCACCAAATTCGGAATGAAGGTGGACGAGGAGCGCAAAGGGGCCAAGCCGGCGTATGTGAAGCAGGCGGCCGAGGACAGCCTCAAGCGGCTGGGGATGGACCACATCGACCTGTATCAGCTTCATGAGCCGGACCCGACGACGCCGATTGCCGACACGCTGGGGGCGCTGGATGAGCTGGTGAAGGCGGGGAAGGTGCGGGAAATCGGCTGCTCGAACTTCTCGGCCGAGCAGTTGCGGGCGGCGCAGGCGGCGGTGGAACAGGGGGCGGCGCGGTTCGTGAGCGTGCAGAACGAATACAGCCTGCTGCACCGCAAGCCGGAGATCAGCGGGGTGCTGGATGAATGCCGGCGGCAGGATGTGGCGTTCATTCCGTTTTTTCCTCTGTCGAGCGGACTGCTGACGGGCAAGTACCGCAAGGGAAAGCCTCTGCCGGAAGGGACGCGCATTCAACCGGGCGGGCGGTTTGAGAAACTGCTGTCGGAAGAGAACCTGAACAAGGTGGAAGCGCTGATCGCCTTTGCCGAGGCGCGGGGCCATACGCTTTTGGAACTGGCGTTTTCATGGCTGGCAGGGCGTCCGATGGTGGCGTCAATCATCGCCGGGGCGACCTCGCCGCAGCAGGTGAAATCCAATGCCGCGGCGGTGGACTGGAAGTTGAGCGAGGCGGAGCTGCGCGAGGTGGATCAGATTCTCGCGGGAGGGGCCTCGTAACCGGCTGCCCTGAAGCGCAGCTACAAAAGGAACGGGCGGGGCAGAGTGAGGGTGCGCTCGGCGCGGGGATACCAACCCTGGGGGGCGTGGTCGCTGGTGTGGAGATAGCAGCGGACGCGGAGCTGGTCGCTGCCGGGGGTGAAGGTGAAGAGGCGGCTCATGGGGGCCTTGCCGGCGTGGTGGCGGGTGAGGGCCGAAACGTTCACAAAATGAGTGTTCCAGCGGGTTTCGATGTGGGATTTGCCGCCGGTGGTGTCATCGGGATGGGCGTGGGTGTGGCCGCCCAGCCAGAGGGTGGTGGCGCCGGGGTGGTCGGCCAGATAGTCTTCGAAGGCCTGGGCGTCTTCCTTTCCATCGACAAAGTAGAGATAGGAAGCGCCTTTGGGAGTGCCGCGCGGCTTGAAGCCGTGATAGGGGGAATGGATCTGGCCTGACGCGTCGCGCCAGCATCCTTCCCAGGGGCCGCTGGCGACGGTGGTGTTTTTGAGCATGTAGTGGTGGCAGGAGATGATGATGGCGTCGGGGTTGGACTCGACCTGCTGCTTCCACCAGTTGAAGGTTTCGCCGGTGACGACGCCGCTGGGATTGCCGCCGCCTTCGGCGCGGGAGAGGCGTCGGGTCGGCTCGTTGCGGTCGCTCATCATGAGGAACAAGAGATTGCCGGCGCGAAAGCTGTAGCGCTCCCAGGTGCCCTCGATGGGGTAGGGGCGGCGGGCGGGATCGACGCCGGAGTGGTCGGTGTGGGCGCCGGTGGGGTCGGCCCATTTGTCAATCCATTGCCCTTCAGGCTGGTCGATGTCGGAGCGGTCGTGGTTACCGCCGATGTCGTAGATCTGTTCGCGGCGATGGGCGCGCAGGGCGCTGTACTGGCGGACGACCTCACGTCCCTCATCATCGTCGGGAGCGCCCTGGTTGCCGGAGAGGTCACCGAGGTTGACGGCCAGGTTCCAGTCGAATCCATCGGGCGATTCGGATTGGCGGATGGCGTCGGCGAGGCTTTCGCGCCCGCGTTTGAGGTCGGTGCCGACGTGGGCGCAGCAGATCGCCCAGAGATTAAAGGGTGTGACGCTCTTCATTTTGCGTAGCGCAGGTCGAGCTGGAAGTCAGCGGCCTGGTTGGTGGTGGAGTTGAACTGGATGCGGTCGGGCACGTGGGGGGCAAGGGTCTTGTCGGTCCAGTCGGTCTTCCAGACAACCGCGCCATTGCGGTCGAAGAAGGTGGCGCGCCAGTCGATGATCATCTGCCGGTCGCCGGTGGAGCGGATGGGGACCTGGACATGGAGCAATCCGGCGGCGTCGCGCGTCAGCACGGGGGTGCCGACGGCGGTGAGGCCGGCCAGGTCCGGATCGGTGAAGGTGACCTGCGGAGGCACATAGGGGTCCTGACGGCCTTGAATGGGGGGCGTGACGCCGCAGCCGGCGATGGTCAGGAGGCAGAGGGTTGCCAGGAGAAGGAGGTGTTTCATTGGAATTTCCTCGTTTTTATTTGTCAGTTGTTATTTGCCATTTGTCGGCGGAGCCCAATAACCCACAACCACCAACACTTTATTGCCTGGTCGTGGGGGCGGTGGCTGGGGCCGGGGCGTTGGTCCAGGACTGGGTCATGTCATCCATCAGTTTGGAGGCCAGGAAGCGGGTGTAGCGATTGAGCTGGGTTTTTTCCAGGGGAGGCGGGATATCGACGACGGCCTGGCCGATGGACTGGCCGCCGGCCAGGCTGATCGCCTCGGCAACGACGCGGACCTCCAGCCCCTGGGGCGTCTGGCGCGTGGGGTGGGCCTGGAGTTGAATCAGCACATCGGCATTAAGCTGGCGGGCGATTTCGGACAACTCCTGCGGGCGTCCGGCCTGGAGCTCCTTGATCTGCTCATCGCTCAAGCGCGAGCGGGCCATGGTCGGGGAAACCAGTTCCACCTGCCCGTCGGCCCGCATCCAGTCGGTGAGGATGGATTCGAGGGCCTGGTAGTCGAGGGATTTGGCGGCCACTTCATCGTACTGGCTGGGCTGGAGGTAAACGTCGGTTCGCTCCTGGTACTGGGCGGGGCCGGTGGAGCTGAAGCGGTCGGTGGAACGGTCGCCGGTGTAGGGGTTGCGCGTGGAGCGCTGGACGGTGACGCCGGCGGAGGATTGGCGGGTTTTTTCGACGCTGAGATCGGGCTGGTTGGGATTGGGCGGGATGATCTGGCCTTGGAGGGTGCGGTTGACGAAGACGACGAGGCGCGGAGAGCCGACGGCGTGGTAGGCCTGGACGAAGGCGGATTGGCCGGGGAGGGCCTGGCGGAGGATCGGTTCATCATGGAAGGGGCGGCTGTCGGTCTCCTGCGGCGGCAGCGGCTTGGGGGTGGATTGGGGGGTGGACAAGGTCGTGTTGCCCGCGGCCGGGACTGGGACGCGCTGGGGAGGCGGGGCGGAGCGGCAGCCGGCGAAGGCAAGGAGGCCGGCGGCGGCGAAAAGGGGCAGGGCGCGGGCGATTGGGTTTGGTTCGTTTCGTAAAATGTCGTAGTGGGTCGGAGGGGTCAAAATCGCATTTTTAATAGCGCCAGCGGGGTATTGGGTTTGGTTCGTTTGGGTTTGGGGTGACAGATTGTCGCACTTAGTATCGGGGTGGGCGTCCGGCAGAGAGAGCGGACGGTTGGGCGAGGAGGACATTGTCGATCTCCTTTCATGCATGGACTGGGATTGTACCATCTGTACGGTTTTTGTCAAGTAAATTTTCGGGCGATTCGGGGCCGGTGCATGGCTCTCGGCGGCCGAAAACGCCCCTACGCAGTTCGAGGTTCTGGAGCCCTTTCCGCTCGCTCACGCTCGCGGCTCGGATGAGGGCGTCCGGGGGATGAGACACGGGAGAGGGGGGAAGGTGAGGGGTAGGCGGGTTTTCCGAGGAAGCGTGATGGGCGGTGCGGACCGTGCTTATTTGACCAGCTTTAGTCGGGCATAGTAGTCCACCAGCTTGTAGGCCGGATAGGGTTGGCGCGGGGTGGAAGACAATTCTTTGGCCGGCAGATAGCGTGAATAGTTGTACCGCGAGATGAGGATGAGCCAAGGGGTGTCGGGGGTGAGGGGCTGGCCCACCTCCTTCAGTTCCTCCAGGGGCACGGCGTATTCGGCGGACCAGCCCTCATCGCGGTCGCGCCATTGGTTGAGCGAACCGTTCACATGAGCGGCCACTTTCAGCCGGGAATGGTAATTGGCGGCGCTGGGCAGGAAGGCCTGGCCGGCGCCGGGGTAGAAGAAGGTGGTCTTGTGCCCGGCGGGCGTGGCGTACATTTCCCAAAGCCAGGTCTGGTTCTCCGGCTTGAGAAACAGTTCGGCCGTGTCGCCGAAATTGTATTGATGGTGCTGATCGCTGTTTGCCTCGGCCACGACATCTGAATCGGTGAATTGCACGCCGACATATAAATACCGGTCGTCCCACGCCAGGCGAACCGTTCCGCCCTCCAGCGGCCGGGGGTCGCCGGCGGCCAGGCGCGGGCTGTGGAGGCGATCCAGCTCACTGCCGGACTGGGCCAGTTGGAGCGGATAGGGGCGGGCGCGTTTCCAGACCGCCTCATCGAGCTTGCCGTCCAGCTTAATCGGATCCTTCGCATGGGCGGCCTCCATCACGGGATGTTGGGGCGAATTGGGCGCGCCGGGGCGCGACGTGGCGCAGCCGGTCATTGCCAGGAGGAGAAGGCCGGTGAGGAGGATGAGCAATGGCATGGGCCAAAATCATCGTCGCATCCGCGCGGCCATGCAAAGATTATCCCGGCGCTGAACAGCGCAAAGGGCGGGGCGGGGACCCTCCCGAGGGAGACATTGACAAACCCCACTCCAAGGGGGAGCGTAGGGCACTGGATTGACCAATGGATCAGAAATGCGAGCCCATTCCGCTTGGCTATGCCGGCCGTCCGGGCGAGTCGGCTCGGGAGGACTCGACCCTGCATCAGACGTTGGCGTTCGTGCTAAAGGAGCTTGGGCGGCGGCAGGAAGCCCTGGGCGAATATCACAGCATGGTTGAGCTTCATCCGGATTCGGCGCAGGACCTGAAGGAAGTGTTTCGGTCGCTGGGGGCGAAAAGCCGGGAGGGAGACTGAGCGGTATTGGGGGACCTAGCGTTTGGGACCGGGGCGTGTCTGTAGGGTGGGGATGGTTCGTTGCCGGGGGCCGGAGGGGTGGATATGGTAGGCGGAAAAGGAGATTGACATGAAACATCGCGCGCTGGTGGTGGTGGGATTGCTGGGGATGGTGGCCGGGTGCCAGACGTATGCGGACCGGCGGCCGCCGGTGGATCAGCTAGATCGGCGGGACCAGGGATTGCAGAGCAAGGATTTGCTGAACGTGACGGATGAGATGACCGGCGATCTGCTGAGCCTGGGGGCGTTGAACCAGAGCCAGAACCAGTGGACGATCGTGACCACGAACATGGAGAACGAGACGACCAAGGCGCGGAATTACGACATCTTCATCGACCGGCTCAAGACGAACCTGTCGCGGCAGAGCGCCGGACGGGTGACGCTGATTGAGAACAAGAGCAAGTTCAACGAGCTGCGGAACAAAGAGCTGGACCGGCCGCAGGATACGTTCGGGCAGGGGGACGGGACGGTGGGGACGGGGCGAATTCAGCCGGATTTCGCGCTGTACGGCAAGGTGCAGGACATGCCCAACCGGGGGACGGATACGTATCGGTTTGAGTTCACGCTGACGAATTTGAAGACGGGGGTGCAGGTGTGGTCGCGGGATTATCTGGTGAAAGTAGCACGATGAGCCCCGGCGGAATCATCGAACCACGAAGAGACGAAGACACGAAGAAAAGTGTTATTTGTCGTTTGTTATTTGTTATTCGCGGTTTTTGGGAAGCCAATAACAAAAAACAAATAACAAGTGGGCAACTCGCGTCCTTTTGTCTTTTGGGTTTGATTCTGCTGGGGCTGGGCTTCTGGAGCGGGGGGTGCGCTTCGGCGGTGTCGGCGGGGTCGAACACGGCACTGGACGCGGTGGACCTGGTGCGGATGACGGACCGGATGGCGGCGAGCATCGCGGGGGATGCGGCGGTGCAGCGGATTCTGGCCCAGCGCGGGTCGATGACGATCGTGGTGGAGCCGGTGGTAAACCTGATGACGGCGGCGGTCTTGCCCCGGGGGCAGGCCGACGCGTTCACAGCACGGGTGCGGTCGCTGCTCAGCAAGCATGACCCGGAGCGGTTCGTGTGGGTGATGAACCGGGATGCGTTTTATGCGCTGCGGCAGCAGGAGTTGAACGTCGATCTGGGACCGCAGCCGGAGCGCGTGCAGCCGGAATACGCCTTGACGGCGAAGTTTCAGTCGCTGGTGCATGAGACGAAGGACCGGCGGAGCGACTATTACCTGTGCGTCTATGAGCTATCGGATTTGAAAAGCGGCGACGTGATCTGGAGCGACATGTATGAGGTGAAGAAGACGGCCGTGGGGGGAATGCTGGATTAGATGCGGAATGCCGAATGCGGAATGCGGAAGTCATCAGTGCGAAGGGGCCTGTAGACGGCCTCATTGAGGCCGTCGCGGGGTTAACGACCCCGCCTACAGGGCGATTCTTCCTTCGCCGCTGGCTTCCATGCCTCATTCTGGTCGCCTGCCTCGGCGGATGCGTGTCGCAGGAGCAGATTCAGATCAACCGGGCGGTGAGCGCGTATTACGCAGGGGAGTTTGGGCAGGCGGCAACGCTGCTTCAGCCGCTGGCGCAAAAGACGAACGGAGATTTTGTATTGAACAACCTGCGGCTGGGGTCGGCGCTGTTTGCGGCGGGGAATCTGAATGAGGCCCAGCGGGCGTTTTTGCAGGCGTATGAGGTGATCAACAGCCTGGGGGTGAACAACGGGGGGCGCACGCTGGGGGCGATCCTGGTGAGCGAGGATGTGAAAATCTGGAAGGGGGAGCCGTTCGAGCGGGCGATGGCGAATTTCGACCTGGGGCTGACCTATTACATTCAGCGGGATTACGCCAACGCGCGGGGGGCGTTTGAGAACGCGCTATTTAAGCTGCAGGATTACGATGAGTCGGGCAAGGAGGCGGGCGAGCAGGAGAGCCACTTCGCGCCGGCGCGGCTGATGCTGGGGCGGGCGTGGCAGCGGCTGGGGCGGGACGACCTGGCGCGGCAGCAGTTTGAACTGGTGGCGCAGAACCATCCGCACCTGCGGGAATTGGCCGACCCGGCGAGGAACGCGGAGGCGAATGTGCTGCTGGTGATCGCGTATGGTCAAGGGCCGCGGAAAATCCGGGAATCGGATGGGGACATTGTGGGGTTTGGGCCGACGCCGCGTCAGGCGGGGGCGATCCCCCGGCCGCGGGTCACTGTGGACGGGCGGGCGGCGGGGATTGCGGCCGAGGCGACGCCGCCGGTGGATTTGCTGGCGCTGGCGCAGGACCGGAAGTGGCAGAGCATCGACACGATCCGGACGATCAAGTCGGCCATCGGGTCGGGGCTTATTTTTGCGGGGGTGTATCAGGCGACCCGGCGCAACGCCCAGCCGGAGGATGCGGCGGCGTTTATGCTGGCGGGGATTTTACTGAAGGCGACGAGCCAGGCGGACATCCGCCAGTGGGAGATGCTGCCGCGGACGGTGTTTCTGCTGCCCTTGAAGCTGTCGCCGGGCGAGCATGAGGTGGGGCTGGCGTTTGGGGGACTCGGGCAGCGGCAGACCCGCCTGGTTGTGCCGGCGGAGGGGGAAGCCACCTATTACTTCCGGGTGTTTGGGGTGGGGGGAATGTGATTGAATTTGGCCACAGATGAGTTGTTATTTGTTCTTGGTTATTTGTTATTTGTGGTTGGGGACAAATAACGAATAACCAGGAACAGTTTTCCCATCTGTGGCTGAAAATCCAGATGCGGGAAACCGCCGTTAGGATTTTCGCTCGACGATGGGGCCGGGGCGGTGTTGGCCGGGGAGGGGCGCGGCGGTGCGGATGTTGGCCTCGCGGAGCTGTTTTTCATCCAGCGGGGCCGGGGCGCCGCACATGAGGTCCGCGCCGCTCTGGGTTTTGGGGAAGGCGATGACATCGCGGATGTTGGGGATGTTGCGGAGGATCATGACCAGGCGGTCCAGGCCGATGGCCAGCCCGCCGTGGGGGGGCGCGCCGTACTGGAGGGCATCCAGCAGGAATCCGAATTTCTGCTGCTGGGCCTCGGGGCCGATGCCGAGAATGGAAAAGACCTTCTGCTGGATGTCCATGCGGTGGATACGGATGGAGCCGCCGCCGATTTCCGAGCCGTTGACGACGATGTCGTAGGCCTTGGAGCGGAGGGAGGCCAGCGTGTCGTGGTCGGTGCTGTCCAGCTTGGACAGGTCCTCATCCAGCGGCGCGGTGAAGGGGTGATGGACGGAGACGAAGCGCTTGTCCTCCTCATCCCAGTCGAGCAAGGGGAAATCGACCACCCAGGTCCAGGCGAAGTCGGTGGAGGGGGGGAGTTCCAGGTCGCGGGCCATTTTGAGGCGCAGCTCGCCCAGAATTTTGTGAACCACCGCGGGCTTGTCGGCGACGAAGGCGAGCAGGTCACCGTCCTTGGCGCCGGTGCGCTCGATGAGCTGGGACTCGATTGTCGTGAGGAACTTGGCGACGCCGGCGTCGAGCTTACCGTTGGCAATTTTGGTGACGGCGACGCCCTTGCCGCCGTACCCCTTGGACCAGTCGGCCAGGGCGTCGGTCTGTTTGCGGGTGAGTTTGGCCCCGCCGGGAACGGCGATGGCCTTGACCATGGGGGCGTTTTTGAAGACGGCGAAATCGGTGGCCTGGACCAGGTCGGTCACATCGTGCAGCTCCATGCCGAAGCGCAGGTCGGGACGGTCGGTGCCGTAGCGGGTCATGGCCTGGTCGTAGGACATCTGGGGGATGGGGTTGGGGATTTCCTTGCCCAAGATTTCCTTCCAGATGCGGCGGAGGAGGCCTTCGACGACGGCGATGACGTTCTCGCGGTCGATGAAGCTCATCTCCAGGTCCAGCTGGGAGAACTCGGCCTGCCGGTCGGCGCGGGGGTCCTCATCGCGGAAACAGCGGACGATCTGGACGTATTTGTCCACGCCCGAGACCATCAGAAGCTGCTTGAAGAGCTGGGGCGACTGGGGCAGGGCATAGAAGCTGCCGGGGACCAGGCGGCTGGGGACGATGAAATCGCGGGCTCCCTCGGGGGTGGAGCGGGTGAGGAACGGGGTTTCGATCTCCCAGAATCCCTCTTCGTCGAAGTAGTCGCGCATCAGCTTGGTGACGCGGTAGCGCGTGCGGAGCGTCTGCTGCATGTGGGGCCGGCGCAGGTCGATGTAGCGGTGCTGGAGGCGCTTGTCCTCGGAGACGGTGTCGGCCTCGGCGGGGGTGAAGGGGGGCGTGGGGGCGGCGCTGAGGATGTCGAGCGTCTTGACGCGGACTTCGATCTGGCCGGTGGGGAGCTTGGGGTTG
>JBIQLO010000092.1:0-15249 GCA_044464175.1 Planctomycetaceae bacterium
ATGGCGTTGACCGCCGCCTTGAGAAAGTAGCTGGTGGAGACGCCGGGGATTTCCACCGGGTACTGGAACCCCAGGAAGACGCCCTCGCGGGCCCGCTCCTCGGTGCTCATCTCCAGCAGGTCCTTGCCCTGGTAGAAGACCTGGCCGTCGGTCACCTCATACGCGTCGCGCCCGGCCAGCACCTGGCAGAGCGTGCTCTTGCCCGAGCCGTTCTTGCCCATGATGGCATGCACCTCGCCGGCGTCGATGGTGAGATTGACGCCCTTGAGGATTTCCCGGTCGCCCACTTTGGCGTGCAGATTCTTGATTTCGAGTAATGGCATATTCTGTTTTCCGTTCAATGGTGTTGCGGGCCGGCGGGTCCGTCCCTGAAAAATTATCCCACGCTGCCTTCCAGGCTCACGCCCAGCAGCTTCTGCGCCTCGGCCGCGAACTCCATGGGCAGCTCCTTGAAGACCTCTTTGCAGAAGCCGTTGACGATCATGTTGACCGCATCCTCCAGGCTGATGCCCCGGCTCTTACAGTAAAAGAGCTGGTCCTCGCCGATCTTGCTGGTGGAGGCCTCGTGCTCCACCTGGCTGGTGGTATTGCGCACCTCGATGTAGGGGAAGGTGTGCGCCCCGCACCGGTCGCCGATCAGCATCGAGTCGCACTGGGTGTAATTGCGGGCGTTGGCCGCTCCCTTGAGGATTTTCACCAGCCCGCGGTAGGTGTTCTGACCGCGCCCGGCCGAAATCCCCTTGCTCACGATCGTGCTGCGGGTGTTCTTGCCGATGTGGATCATCTTCGTGCCGGTGTCGGCCTGCTGGAAGTTGTTGGTCAGGGCGACGGAATAGAACTCGCCGACGCTGTTGTCCCCCTGCAGGATGCAGGAGGGGTACTTCCAGGTGATGGCCGAGCCGGTCTCCACCTGCGTCCAGGTGATCTTGGCGTTCTCAAACGCCTTGCCGCGTTTGGTGACGAAGTTGAAGATGCCCCCCTTGCCTTCCTTGTCGCCGGGGAACCAGTTCTGGACGGTCGAGTACTTGATGGTGGCGCCGGGAAGGGCGACCAGTTCCACCACGGCCGCGTGAAGCTGATGCTCATCGCGCTTGGGGGCGGTGCATCCTTCCAGGTAGCTCACGTGGGCCCCTTCATCGGCAATGATGAGGGTCCGCTCGAACTGCCCGGTGTTCTGGGCGTTGATGCGGAAATAGGTGCTCAGCTCCATCGGGCAGCGCACGCCCTTGGGGATATAGACGAACGACCCGTCCGTGAAGACGGCCGAGTTGAGCGTGGCGAAGAAGTTGTCGGAGTAGGGGACGACCGAACCCATGTACTTCTGCACCAACTCGGGGTAGTCGCGCACGGCCTCGCCGAAGGAACAGAACAGGATCCCCTTCTCCTTCAAGGTTTTACGGAAGGTCGTCGCCACCGAGACGCTGTCAAAAACCGCGTCCACGGCCACGGGGGTGTGCCCCTGCTCCTCGATTCCCAGGAGCGCTTTGCGCTCGTTGAGGGGGATGCCCAGTTTGTCGTAAGTCTTTAGAATTTCAGGATCAATCTCATCCAGGCTCTTGGGCTTCTTCTTCGGGGCCGAGAAGTAAACCTGGTCCTGATAGTTGATGGGCGTGTATTTCAGATGCGGCCATTCGTGCGGCTCGATCATCGTCAGCCAGTGGCGATAGGCCTTGAGCCGCCACTGGAGCATCCAGTCCGGCTCCCCCTTGCGCTGGGAGATGAGGCGCACCGTCTCCTCATTCAGGCCCGGCGGGATGGTGTCCGCCTCAACATCGGAGACGAAGCCCCACTTGTATTCCTGATTGGCATACTGTTCGAGTTCCAGCGTTTCTGTAGGCATTGCATCATCCCTGTCAAAATCCAACGGCCGGTGGGCAAAGAACGAAGCATTATAGCCTAATTGATACTCCGTCTCAACTACAATTTCTCGAAATGATAGGCCGCGGCTGGAGGCGGGATCAAACCTGCGACATTACGTCATCGAAATAATTTCGATCAAAATTTTGATTGACAGTCGGCTTGCTGTGGCGGTATAAGAAAAAAGTCATTTGTGAGCCCCCGCCCCTTCCGGCGGTTTTTGACAGTTTTTACCGGTTTCTGCCATGGCCTCGATTGTCCATGTTGCGCGGGAAGCCAAGGTGGCGGTCAGCACCGTCTCGCTGACGCTCAACAGCCCCCAACGGGTCAGCCCCCGCACGCGCCGCAAGGTCGAACGCGCCATCCGGCAGGTGGGTTACCGCCGGCGCGAGGCCCAGCGCAAATGCCACATCGGCGTCCTCTATTCCCCCGGATTGATGATTCATGGCGTGCTGGTGGATTACTGCCGCCAGTGGATCACGGCCGTGCGCCTGACCTTTGAGCACCAGGGGGCCGATGTCAGCCTCTTTCAGGTCCAGCCGCACATCGACAAGGACCCGCTCTTTGCCCGCAGCCTGGAGTCGGGTGATTTTGATGCGCTGGTGACGATGGGCGTTTACGAACGGCACGGCTACCTGGATGCGATCGTGAAGCAGGGCACGCCGGTCGTGGCGATCAACCATCCGCCGGGCGGGCGGGGGATCGGCTGCGTCTCGGCCGACCACAAGGAAGCGGGGCGGATGGCGGCGGCGCATCTGGCGGACCTGGGACACGAGCGCCTGGCACTGGGCTTCCCGGCCACGGGCCGGCGGGCGGTGCTGGAAGTACGGCAGGGCTTTCTCGATGAGGTCCGCCGCCGGGGGCTTGGGGACCCGGTCGACCTCGATTTCGGGTTCGATTTTGATGATCTGGAGATGTACCAGCGCCAGGCCAGGAAACTGATTGACGCGAAGGTGACCGCCTGTTTCAGCGGATCCCCTTCGACCATGCGCCTTGGAAACGCCCTGGCGGAGATGGGCGTGGCGGTGCCCGATCAGATTTCACTGCTCGGACTGGACAATCTCGGGCTGGAGACGGGCGGGCGGCGGCTGACGACGCTGGAGAGCGACGCCGAGGTCATGGGGCGGCTGGCCGGGCAGATGGTGCGGCAGTTGCTCGATGGCGCGGGGCAGGTGGTGGCCATGTCGGCGACGGTGGCGGTCAAGCTGGTTCCGGGCCAGACGGTGGCGCCGCCGCCGGAAACAATCGTGAAAGGGTAATTCGAGGACCAGGGGGAGTGCCAACAGGAGCGAGCCATGAAACGCCAAAAGGGTTTTACGCTGGTGGAGCTGCTGGTCGTCATCGGCATTATAGCTATCCTGATCGCGATGCTGTTGCCGGCCTTGAACAAGGCCCGCGAGCAGGCCAAGAGCGTCCAGTGCATGAGCAACCTGCGGCAGATCGGGCAGGCGTGGGCCATCTACGCCGGCACCTACCGCGGCTGGCTGCCGCCCTACAACATCTATCAGGTGGCGGCGTGGTATGTGATAATGGATGACTCGAAAATCCTGCCGATCGGGGACCGGCTGGCGGAAAAGGGAATCTGGATTTGCCCCACGGGGCGGCCGCTGCTCTACCGCGTCACCTCGAGCAACGCCAACTGGTGGGGGTTTGTCACCTACGGGATGAATACTTATGTCGCCGGAGGCGACGTCCCCGGCAGCGACAATCCCTACTTTCGGCAGACGAAGGTACACAATCCATCGCAAAAGGTGTGGATGTCCGACTGCATCAGTTGGCAACTCAACGCCAATTTCTGGGATCCCCCCGCCACCGACACCACCCATCCCTACGACCCCGGGTTCTGGCACAACGACGACAAACGGGGCAATTTTCTCTTCTTCGACGGGCATGTGCAGTCGATGGACCGGAGCCAGGTGCCGGTGTACAGCATCCGGACTACGGCCAAATGGAAGTCGTTCTGGAAGCCGTTTGACCCCTATTGAGCAAGACCATGGAGCCGAGTTTTAGCCCGTTGAACGTGGGAAAAAGCCGACGTCGACCCCCCACGGCGGCGAAGGGAAGGTGGCGGATGACAGGGAAAAACGGACGCCACAACGGGAGATGAAAGGGAGCGAGTAATGAAGCAACGCAGATGGTTTGGATCGGCGGGGCCAGGATCCCGGCCCAGGGGTTTTACGCTGGTGGAGCTGCTGGTCGTCATCGGGATCATAGCGATCCTGATCGCAATGCTGCTGCCGGCCTTGAATAAGGCCCGCGAGCAGGCCAAGAACGTTCAGTGCATGAGCAACCTGCGCCAATTTGGACAGGCGTGGGCCATCTACGCCACCACCTATCACGGATGGCTGCCGCCCCAGAAGGATTACGCGCTGGGTCCGACCTGGTATGCGTTCATGGATGATTCGCGGATCTTGCCGCTGGGCGACCGTCTGGCGGAGAAAGGCGTCTGGATCTGCCCGACGGGGCGCCCGCTGGCCTATCGGGAATCCTCCAGCGTCAACAACTGGTGGGGATTCACGCTCTATGGCATGAACACCAAAGTCGCCGACTACTTCCGGCAGACGGCGGTGCATAATCCGGCCTCCAAGATGTGGATGGGAGACTGCCTGGGCTGGCAAATCAGCTACGCCTACTGGGACCCGCCGGCGTCGGAGGTGACCCACCCCTTCGTTCCGGGATTCTGGCACAATGGCAACAAGCGGGCGAATTTCCTCTTTTTTGACGGGCATGTCGCCTCCCTGTCCAAGGGGGATGTGCCCACCGCCTCCGAGCGGACGCCGGCGGCCACGAAATACAAATGGAACGGGTTCTGGGACCCGTTCAGTCCTTATTGATATCGACGATCCGACCTCCGGTTGCCGTCGCTGAATTTCGGCTGGGGGAGTGGAACTATGGGAGCGCTTCATGGGCTTGGGAAAAATTGGTTTGATGATTGCCTGCCTGCTCTGGCTGGGTGTGAGGAATGTCCAGGCGCAGCAGGCGCAGAAACTGGCGGATTATCAGCGTGTCGTCGTGGCCGATGATGCGCTGCCCGTGACCCGATTCGCGGCCGAGGAACTGGCCCACTACGCCGGGCGCGTCGCCGGGACGACCATCGCGATCGTCAAGGCCTCCGACTATAAGGCGTCTCTGCCCGGCCTGAGCTTCTTCGTCGGGGAAAAAGGGGTGAAGGCCGCGCTGCACAAAGACCTGGGCCCCTGGAAGGAGGAGGAATGGATGATCCAGACTTTCCCCCAGGGGATGATCCTGGCGGGGCAGGATGCGGCCGGGCGGGCAACCTCGATCAGCACCGCGGGGGGAAGCCGTCTGGCGGTCTATACGCTTTTGGATGACCATCTCGGGGTGAAATGGTTCTGGCCGGGGGCGTTCGGGGAGCACGTGCCGAACAATCCGGGCGCCACGATTCCGCCTCTGGACGTCCGCACAACGCCCCATTTTCGCATTCGCAGCTACAGCGTGGGGTACAGCTCGTATCACACCGACGCCTTCCGGGAGGAGACCTCCAAATGGGCCTGCCGCACCCGGCAGGGATGGGTGCCCAAGGCGTGGTTTGGGCATAGCTGGTATTCGGCGTTCAACTTCAGGGACAAGAAGCATGTGGCCGAGCTGCTCAAGACCCACCCGGACTGGTTCGCGCTGGTCAACGGCAAGCGGCAGCCCCCGCAGATGTGCACGAGCAATCCGGAGGTGATCGACCACATGGTCGCGTTCGTGCTGGCGGATAAGAAAAACGCCATCACCAGCATCTCCCCCAGCGACGGCGGGGGATTCTGCCAGTGCGAGCGGTGCCGGGCCCTGGATGTGCCGGGGCTGATTTCCTACGACGGCAAGACGCCGCAACTGAGCGACCGGATTTTCACCTACGCCAACGAAATCGCCCGGCGCGTGCGGGAAAAGGACCCGGACAAGGGCGTGGGAATGTTCGCCTACACCTACTACAACAAGCCGCCGGTGCGCATCAAAAAGCTGGAGCCGAACATCTATCTCTCCTTCGTCCATCAGGCGATGGCCAATGTCGATCCGCGTGTGGCGGCGGACTGGCGGAAGGAAGTGGAGGACTGGCAGAAGGTCTCGGCCCACATGATCATGCGCGAGGGATGGGGCAACCATTACCTGCTCGATCTGCCCTTCCTGCACGACCGGGAAATCATCGACGCGATCGGATTCGCCGCCCAGCGCGGCTTTGTCGGGGTCTATGGGGAGGGGAGCAAGGCCTTTTCCACCCAGGTCCCCAATTCCTGGGCCATCACGCGCATGATGTGGAACCCCGCCCAGGACACTTCCCATCTGATGGAGGACTTCTACACCGCCGCCTACGGCCCGGTCGCCCCGCAGATGAAGCGCTACTGGCAGACCTACGACCAGGCCGTGGCCACCAACTGGATGAAGCGGCGGATGATCTCCCCGTCGCTGGGGGTGACCTATGTGAACATGGTCAACAACTGGCGGATCGTCTTTCCGGAGTCGGCGATCGACGAGGCGGAGAAATACCTGCGCCAGGCGGAGGCCGACGCCCCGGCGGGCGAATACGCCGACCGCGTGAAATTCGCCCGCGTCGGGCAGGACTACACGCGCATGATGGTGGAGCTGATGGAGTGCTACCGTCGGCTGACGGACTATGGCCTGAAGATGGATTCCCTGCGTCCGGATGAGGGGGCCGCGGGCAGCCTCAAAGATCCCCAGGCCAGGCAGCAGCTGCTCCGGCGCGCCTACGAGCTGGGCAAGCAGCGGGAAACCATGCTGCTGGCCCACCGCGACTGGGCGGCGCTGGATGAGGGGCTCTACGCCTTCACCAACGACCGACATCTGCGCCAGTGGCATGCGGCCGTGAAAAAGGCGCTGGGCATCAACGAACCGACCAAACTGACCAAGGACCTGCTGAAAAAGGATGAAGGATGACGATGAAACCGCGACACATTCTAGCGAAACTCAGCCTGGCCGCCGCGATGATCGGCTTAGCCCTCCCCGCACGGGCGGCGGTGAAGTTGAACAAGGGCAACGGCGTCAACATGGTCATGGAGAACGACGCCCTGAAGCTCAACATCGCCGTGGAGGCGGGGGGGCGCATCAGCCAGTTGATCAATAAGAAGACCGGCGAAGACCTGGTCGCGCTGTGGCAGGGGGGTGAGCAAATCGGCGGTGCGCTGGACGACCGAAACGTCTTCACCTCCTTCGCCTACCGGGCGGCCGTCACCCGCGAGGGAGGCGATGTGGGGCAGGTTCGCCTGGTGGCCCACTATCCCGGCGGGATGTCGATGGAGAAGACGATCACGATGCGGGATGACTCCTCCACCATCCAGGTGAACGAGACCTTCTCCAACGGCGGGCAGAAGCCGGCCCGGTTCATGATCCGCAACGTCCTGCGCCCCGGTGGGGCGGAGGCGAACACCATCGAGCATGTCGTGCCCGTCAAGGGCAAGGGGGTGCAAACCCTCGCCAAGGCCAGCGGCTACTTCGGCGATCTGGACGCGCCCTGGGCGGCGGTCTGGAACAAGCAGAGCGGAGTGGGCATTCTGGTGGCGGCCCCGAGCGTGGATCGGTTCTATTTCTATCCCAGCAAGACCACGCCCACCATCGAATGGGTCTATGCCGACGTGCCGGCCGGCCGGTCGCTGAGCGTTCAGTTCACGATCGATGTCGTCAATGACAAGTCGCCCGACTGGAAGACCCTCTCCGGCAACGCGCTCAAGGGGCTGCGCGCCTCCCGCTTTGCCGATGTGCCCGGCTGGCAGAACGAAGCCCAGCGTTACAAGGTGACCGAGGCGGAAAAGAGCCGCGGATTCTGGCTCTCCACCGGTGACGACACCGGCAAGCGCCGGCTCCCCGACGCCCCGCGCATTGATGTGCCCCTGAAGGAGTCGCGCTCGGTCTATATCGGCATCAACGCATTGAAGGAACTGAAAGGGGCGCCCCTGAGCGTGCAGCTGAAGGGCATCCCCGCCGACCTGGTGCAGACCGCCTGGCAGATCAGCGGGCCGGGGTTCATCAAGGTGCAGCCGTTTGACGGCCCGACCAAGATCACCCTGATCGCCGGAAGCGAGGGGCGGCTGTGGCTGACGCTTAAGGGGGGCGACCAACCCGCCGACGCCAGGGGCAGCGTGGTCCTGTCGCTCAACGGGCAGAAGGTGGAAGTGCCGCTGGAGGTAAAGGTCTGGCCGGTGGATGTGCCGGCGATCCGCCCCTTCGGCATGCGCGGCTACGGCGGCTTTCCCACCATGGTCGGCGGCTATGTCATGACGCCCGAAGCGCGCAAGCAGACCGACACGATGCTCGGCTACTACCAGGGCGTCGGCGCCAATGTGATGGATCTGACCGTCGCCTGGGGCCACATGGACCGGCAGATGAAAATCGCCGGAACCGATCAGACCGTCTTCGCCTGGCTCCGGAAGAATCGCAAGGATTACGAGGCCAAGCCCGCCGCCCAGTGGCCCAGAATCGATTTCAGCTACTACGATCCCTGGTTCGATTCGGCCAAGGCGCACGGCCTGACGGAGGTGAATACCTATCTACCCCTGGCCAGCAAAAAGGCGGACCCGGTTGAGCAGGAGTGGCGGTTGATTCAGCTCAAAGCCTATCTGCAGGCGCGCGGGTTCAATCGGTTCTTCTGCAAAATTTCCGATGAGATTTCCCCCGACCAGGTGCCCGCCTACATCGAGTCGGCCAAGGTCGCCCAGAAGGCCGGGTGGCGCCCGATGACTACGGTCACCGGCCTGATCGCCCGCACCTCCACCGAAATCAACCGTATGGACCCCTATTGCGACAAGTGGGTGCTCAACCTCATGCTGACGCAATTTTTCGACCAGACGATCCATCAGAAATATGAACTCAAGGAGTTACATCTGACGATGCCGGCCGGAAAATGGGGCCGTTACGGCAACGGCGGGGCCGTGGACACCGTGTCTCAGAAGCTCTTCCCCGACCTGATCCCCGGCTCCCCCTCGGAGGTGGAGAACATCCAGGTCTTCCAGGATGGCAAGCCCCTCAAGCATGGCGGCGGCAGCCCCTGGGGCAACAAGGAGCGTGGCGTCTACTTCAACACCGGCACGCATCTCTACATCTCCCCGCTGACCGGAACGGACGCCAACCGCTCCACGATCACCGTCACCTGCCAGAAGCGCATCCCCAGCGCCAACGGCCGGGCCTTGGCCGCCATCGACCCCACCGATGAAATCTGGTTCTACGGCGGCGCCTCCAATTCCTACCGCACTTCCTACGAGGATGCGGCCGGTTACCCCCTCAAGGCCCTGGCGGGGGGGTACAAGGGGTATTCCTGGTACGCCTTCTATCGCTGGGACAAGGACAAGGTGCTCTGGTACGACGACAAGACCGGCCAGGTCAGCGTCAGCCCCACCTATCTGGGCCTGAAAGATGGCTGGAAGGATGCCTGCCTGCTGGCATGGCTGGTGCAGGAGAAGAAGACCCCCCTGAGCCAGTTCATCTCCGATAAGGCCGACGCCCCACTGCGCATGGGGCAGGTCGGGCGGGAGGTGTACCAGTGGCAGGGAATCGTCAACCTGGGCGATCCCTTCATCCTCAACGACGCCCGACGCGGGATGCTGGAGAAGGCCGGGCGGTAGAGGATCGCCGAGCCGTGATGCGCCTGTAGGCGATCTTCGCTGGCCCCGCGGCGGCCTCAACGAGGCCGTCTACAGGCGGGCGATGCCACGCCCACGGGAACCCCGTACTACGGCAGTGACTCCAGCACCTTGGAGAATTGCGCCCCCACGCCCCAGAGTCCCTGCGCCAGCGGGCGAATGTGCTTGATCGTGCAGAGGATCGGCGTGTGCTGCTTCTTTTCCCGGGGTAGCGCCAGAATGAACTGCTGCCCGGCGCTCGACTCGTGCGGCCAGATCAGCCCGATCCCTTCCATGGAGATGTCCCGCGTCAGGACGCTGGAGGCCTCCTTCTTTTCTTCCGACGCCGGCCACAGGGGCAGCCGCGCCTGCACGACAAACCGCGTGTATCGCCTTCGATCATTGTCGGATTTGCTTAAATCCGCCAATCGCAATCCGGTCAACGCCTCGGAAAACATCTGGCTGGGCAGTTGCATGGTAATATCGCAATAATCGGCAAAATCCCTCCGCCGCTTCACTGAAGCTTCCCCTCTGGTACAGTGACCCGCACCGATGCACCCGCCTGTTTCCCAGCCCGCCGCGCCGCCGCGCTCTCCCGTCCGACGGGAGGCCGAGTGGGCCTATCTCTTGCCGATGGGCGCATTTCTAGCCGTCACCTGGGTGGGCGTCCGCTGGCCGCAAACCTACGCCCTGGGATATGTCCTCAAAACCCTGCTGGCCGGCGCGTTGCTGATCCTGCTCTGGCGGCGCTACACCCCCCTCCGCTGGACCCACTGGCGATTGGGGCTGGTGATGGGGGTGGTCGGCGTGGTCCAGTGGGTGGGGATGGAAAAGGGGCTGCTGTGGCTCTGGCCCCATTACCCTCGGATGGGAGGCGCCTCTTTTAACCCCGTGGACAGGTTCTCCAGCCCCACCCTGATGGGGGCCTGGATCGCTGTCCGCTGGATCGGCCCGGTCCTGGTGGTCCCCTTCATGGAGGAACTCTTCTGGCGCGACTTCCTCTGGCGCACGATCCAGGCCCCCAACGACTTCACGCTGGCCGAGGTGGGGGAAAACGACTGGAAGGCCGCCATCCTCGTCTCCCTCCTGTTCGCCACCGTCCACGTCCAATGGCTCACCGCCTTGGTCTGGGGCCTCATGATCGCCTGGCTCCTCATCAAAACCCGCAGCCTGGGCGCCTGCATCCTCATGCACGCCACGACGAATTTCTTGTTGGGCGGATTCGTCCTGTTCAGCCATTTCGTGCTGGGACGCAATGAGTGGTATTTCTGGTGAGAGCCCTAAGAATGGGCGTAGGGTGGGCACCGCCCACCACAGACGAAAGGTGGGCGGTGCCCACCCTACATCCTCTTTGAACTCGCCAGCCAGACCCCAATGAGCCCCAGCATAGCGGAAATGGCAAGCACTGACTCGCGCACGGGCGAAGCGGCGTCAAATCGAAAATCCGCCGCAATCACCGCAATGGAACAGAGAAACCAGACCGCGCCGGCGGTTTGCCCGAGATTGTAATCCCCTGGCCGCCCTCCGCGCCGCTTTCCATGGCTCGGCATGTTCTTCTGTTTTGGCGTCATAAAGGGCCTATTTAAGTGTTTCGGCCAGTTGAGCGGGAGAAATAATTTTCAGTGATGTAGGATGCAATTCATTGCACCTCCACTTTTGCGCGCGGACAAGGTGCAATGATTTGCATCCTACAATCCTGCCCCCATTTTCCATTTTCCTTTTTCCCTTTACCATTGCCCCTCCATGCCCCCGCCGCTGGAATACAACCTGCTCCGGGCCGACTCCGCCACCGGCGCGCGCCGGGGGCGGATCATGACGCGCCACGGCCCCATCGACACCCCCGCCTTTATGCCCGTGGGCACGCAGGGCTCGGTCAAGGGGCTGACTCCCGAGCAGGTCGCCGCCACCGGCGCTCAGTGCATCCTGGGCAACACCTACCACCTGATGCTTCGCCCGGGCGAGGAGGTGGTGGCGCAACTGGGGGATTTGCATGGCTTTATGGCCTGGCCCGGCCCGATCCTCACCGATTCCGGCGGTTTTCAGGTCTTTTCCCTCAGCGACATCAACCGAATCAATGACGATGGCGTGGTCTTCAAAAGCCACATCGACGGCAGCATGGTCGAGCTGACCCCCCAGCGCAGCATGGCCGTCCAGAACGCTCTGGGGGCAGACCTGATTATGGCCTTCGATGAGTGTCCCCCGGCCGACGCCCCCCTGGAATATCAGCTTGAGGCCGTCGATCGCACCCTGCGCTGGGCCCGGCTCTGTCAGGAAGCTCACGCAAGGCCGAACGATCAAACGCTTTTGGCCATCGTACAAGGGGGTGTGGACCTCGATCTCCGCCGAACCTGTGCCGAGGCGCTGATGCAGATGGACTTCCCCGGCTATGCCGTCGGCGGCCTGGCGGTGGGGGAGGGATACGACGCGATGGTGAAGGTCTTGCAGGCGGTTGTGCCGATGTTACCCCAGGACCGGCCGAGATATCTGATGGGCGTGGGATATCCCCGCGACATCGTGGCGGCCGTCGCCAGCGGCATCGACCTGTTCGACTGTGTCCTGCCCACGCGCAACGGGCGCAACGCCTACGCCTTCACGGCCGCCGGGGCGATCCGCTTGCGAAACAGCCGTTATCAGCGGGATAATGCCCCGATCGAGCCCGGCTGTGGGTGCTACGCCTGCCGCCATTTTACCCGCGGCGCGATCCGGCACTTTTTTTTCGCCGGCGAGATGCTTGGACCCACGCTGGTTTCTCTGCATAATGTGTGGTTCTACCAGCGCCTGATGGAAGACCTCCGCCGGGCGATTGAAGCGGGCCGCTTCGACGAGTTCCGTCGAACCGACCCAAGATGCGGCTTGGGATGAGGTGATTTGTGATTGGTTGTTTGTTGTTGGTTATTTGCGAAGAAAATCGCAATCCCCAACAACAAACAACAAATAACAAATACCAAGGACAAATATCAGATTAGGAGCTTTCGCTTGAACAGTATGTTGATGACCCTATTGGCCCAGGCCGCCGGACCGGCCTCCAAACCAGCCCCCACCCCCGGACCGGCGTGGTTTCAGGCCCTCAATAACCCGTTGACGCTGCTCGTTCTCGGCCTGATCGTCCTGTACCTCTTTGTCTTCCGCACCAAGCGGACCCAGGACAAGCAGCGCAAGGACATGCTCAGCAATCTCAAACGCGGCGACAAGGTGCAGACCATCGGCGGCATCCTCGGCACCGTCCTGGAGGCCCGCGATACCGAAGTCGTGCTGAAGGTGGACGAGGGAAGCAATACCAAGATGCGATTCGCCCGCAGCGCCATCCATCGCGTGCTGCAGGAGCAGGCGACCGAAGCGAAAAAGTGAACGATCCGTTGGCCGCAGGCCCTTGACCCCTGGCCGGATTCCGGCACGGTCAACGCCTCACGGTCAACGGCCAACGGAAGCAAGTCATGCAACAGAAATACTCCGGCCGGGTGATGATTATTCTGGCCGTCATATTGGTGGCCCTGTGGGCGATTTTCCCCAACGGAAACTTCCGCCATCCCGACCTCAAGCCCGGCATCGACATGGTGGGCGGCACCAGCCTCCTCTATGAAATCAAAACCGGTCCCGGGCAGGACACCGACGGCCTCAGCGGCAAGGTGATGGAGGCCCTCAAAAAGCGTGTGGACCCCCAGGGCGTCCGCAACCTCATCTGGCGTCCCCAGGGAAACACCCGCCTGGAAATCCAGATCCCCATGTCCAGCCAGTCGCGCGACGCCGCCGCCAAGCGCGAGACCTTCGCCGATGCCCAGCGCAAGCTCGACGACACCAACATCCGCCAGTCCGAAGTCGTCACCGCCGTCGAAAACCTCACCGGCCAAAAACGGCAGGATGAACTCAACCGCCTGGCCATGGGCAGCCCCCAGCGCAAAGCCCTGTTCCAGAAGCTCACCCAGACCTACGACCACCTCCAGGCCCTGAAAAAGAGCCAGAAGGACTTCGTCGCCCAGGCGAAGACCGAGCAGGACTACGCCAAGCTCAAAGACCAGATCGACCAGACCAACCTCTCGGTCGCCCAGCTCCAGACGATTCTGGACGCCAAGGATGCCGACGCCAAGCTTGCCGACCTGAAAAAGCAATACGCCAACTTCCCCCGGCGCCTCACCGCCATTGACAACTTCGTCAGCGCCTACCAGGGGTTCCAGTCAGTCAAGAATTCGATCGACGACGCGGCCGAGCTCAAACGCCTCCTGCGCGGCTCGGGCGTTTTGGAATTCCACATTCTGGCCGACGACCTGCCCGCCCAGCAGTACCAGGCCATGGTCCAGCGCCTGCAGAAAAAGGGCCCGCGCCTCGAGCCCGGTGACACCGTCCGCTGGTATGAGGTCGATCAGCCCGAGCAGTTCCATCACCGCACCGAGCCTTACAACAATAAGGTCTACACCCTGGCCTATGTGACCCCCGAAAAGTCGATGGTCAACGGCCCCGGCCTGCCCCGCTGGTCCCTCACCCAGGCCATGCCCGGCATGGAAAACGGCCAGCGCCAGGTCAACTTCCAGTTCGACACCCAGGGCGCTCAGCTCTTTGGCAAGCTCACCGGCGCCAACATCAACAAGCCCCTGGCCATCGTCCTGGACAACAAAGTCATCAGCGCCCCCAACATCAACACCCGCATCAACGGCAGCGGTGAGATCAGCGGCGACTACACCCAGCAGGATCAGGACTACCTGGTCTCCACTCTCAACGCCGGCTCCCTCCCCGCCCAGCTGGCCGACCAGCCCATCAGCGAGCAGACCGTCGGACCGCAGCTCGGGGCCGACAACCTCCGCGCCGGCCTCCTCTCCTGCGTTCTGGGCCTGGTCGTCGTCGGCGGCTTCATGCTCGTCTATTACGGCCGCGCCGGCGCCGTCGCCATCCTCGCCCTCCTCATGAACATCCTCATGATTCTGGGCGCCATGGCCGCTCTCAACGCCACCTTCACGCTGCCCGCCATCGCCGGCATCGTGCTGACCATCGGCATCGCCGTCGACGCCAACGTCCTGATCTTCGAACGCCTCCGCGAGGAACAGAACCGCGGACTCTCCCTCCGCCCCGCCCTGCGCAACGCCTACGACCGCGCTTTCAGCGCCATCCTTGACTCCAACGTCACCACCGCCATCACCTGCTGCGTCCTCTATCTCCTGGGCACCGAGGAAGTGAAAGGCTTTGGCCTCACCCTCCTGCTGGGCATCATTTCCAGCTTGTTCACCGCCCTGTTCGTCACCAAGGTGATTTTCGGCCTCTGGGTCGATTACTTCGGCCTCAAGAACCTCCGCAGCCTTCCCCAGGTCTGGCCCGCTCTGGAACGCGCCCTCCATCCCAAGGTCGATTGGATGGGCAAAATCTGGTACTTCATCGGCTTCAGCGCGATTCTGGCTGTCCTGGGCATTGCCGCCCTGGTCGTCCAGTTCAAGCAGGGCAAGATGCTCGACATCGAGTTCGCCTCCGGCACCAGCGTCCAGTTCGAGCTGAAAAAGCCGGATGCCATGCCCATCCAGCAGGTCCGCAAGCTCGTGGAAGCCGCCAATAGCCCCGCCCTCCCCAGCCCCAGCATCATCTCCGTCGGCAAGCCCGACGCCCAGGGCAAGGGCACCAGCTATGAAATCATCACCCCCAACCCCGAACGCCAGGCCGTCCAGCAGGCCGTCCTGAGCCTCTTCGGCAACAAACTCGACCTGGAGCACCCCTCTACCTTCACCGGCAGCGGCGCTGCCGTCACCGACGTCCTGGACAAGGTGATCTTCCCCCTCACCGCCGAAACCCCCTTCAGCCTCAACGGCTGGACGCCCCCCCAGACCCTCAGCTATCGCGG
>JBIQLO010000093.1:0-14733 GCA_044464175.1 Planctomycetaceae bacterium
CTCGCGGACTCAGCGAGTGATGAGGATCAGGTAGGCACACGAGAGGATCAGCGCGCCGGCCAGGCATGTATAAAGCCGGCGCATGGTGCGGTCGAACCGGCCGGTGCCGTGGGGGTCGCGGCTCAGGTCCATCAGATAATCCATGCGGTGGGCGAGGCTGCCGTGGCACCAGCTCCGGGCGGCGATGGGGATGTTGTTGACGACGGCAACGCGGTGGAGGGCCGAGGCGAAGAGGGCCGCCCCGCGCGGGCCAACCACCGTCGGCGCGGCCGCGCCCAATCCGCGTACATCGGCGCCCTCCTCAATGCTCCGGGCGGCGAAGACATCGGCCTGACGCTCAAAACGGCGGCTGAGGTAACCGAAGATCAGGAGAAACGCCCCCAGGGCCGAACCCAGGAGTATCACGGCGGCGACGGGCGGCGCCCAGGCATTGGAGGCGAAGGCATGGATCCAGCCATCCACCCGCCGTCCGATCCAGTCGCCCGGCCCCATCAGGACCGCGAGCATGACGGCAAAGAAGATGACATACCAGATCATGTGGCGATGCACGATGTGCCCCAACTCATGGGCAAAGACCGCCTCGATCTGCTCATCGGTCATCGTCTCCAGCAGCAGATCCGACAAAAGAATGTAGCGCAGCCGCGGCACGATGCCGACGACGGCGGCGTTACCGATGCTGGAATGGGTCTGCCAGAGCAGGATGTCGCGGTACCGCAGGCCGTGGCGGCGGCACATCGCCTCCAGCCGCGCGCGCAGCGGCGAGGCGGGCAGCGGGCGGGTATCCAGCACCAGGCGGAGGATCAGAGGCGCCAGGATAAACACCCCCGCCGCCGCCAGAATGTTGATATACCCCTCGATCCCCTGGTCCGGGCGATGGCCGGCGACCCACCACCAGAGCCCCATCGCCAGATCGTGGCCAATGAGAATTAGCAGGATCGGCACGACCATGAAAAGCATCTGCAGGCGGAGATTGGTGAGGAAGTAATGACCAAATCCCGGCGGGGCGCGCAGGGGCAGGTCCTCCTCCAGTTGCAGCACCATGTTCTGCTCGCGCAACGCGCGGTCGGCGGGATATTGCGCCCACCAGAGCCCCATCCAGGCGGCCAGCGGCGGAAAAATGCCCACCAGCAGCAGCGGCGTTTCCCACCCGGCCGCCTCTCCCATCCCCGGCAGCCAGCCGGCCACCGCCCCATACCACCCCAGCCCGAAGACACCGGCGGCAAACCAGAGGACAATCAGCGCCCGGGCCACCCCCATGCCCCGGTTGAACCGCTGGAGGCTGGCGCCGATGTTGGTCCGGGTCACCCGGCGGGACAGCCAGCGGCTCCAAAAGCCCATGACGGCGACGAGGGCGACGAAGCCGACCAGAAACAGAAACACCCCCCCCGCCTCCGGTGCGGGGGCGGCGGGCATCTGATCGGCCGCCAGCCAGAGCAGAAAGAGAATGAGCAGAAGAATGCGCGACATCCGTTGGTCCTGAAACTGTAGGGTCCGGGGGTTTGGTTTTGCAAGAGGCGGCTTTTCCTTTGGCACGTTTGCCTTTACCTTGGACGACCCATGAATCAGGCAATCAAGGTTGGGATTATCGGAGGGGGCTGGCCGGGGGAAGCGCATGCGCGGGCCTACCAGGAGGCGGCGGGGTTCAAGGTGGCGGCGGTGGCGGATTTGATCCCCACGCGGCGGGAGAAGCTCAAGGCGCTCCATCAGGCCACGGCCTTCGCCGATGCGCGGGAGCTGCTGCTGGACAAGCAGATCGACGCGGTGAGCCTGTGCGTGCCGACGGATCAGCACGCGGCCCTGGCCATCGCCGCATTGCGGGCGGGCAAGCATGTGCTGTGTGAAATGCCCCCGGCGGTCGATGTGAAACAGGCCAGACAGATGGCGGCGGCGGCCGCCAAACACGGAAAAATCCTAATGTACGCGGCCCGGCGGCGGTTTGGGGCGCATGAGCAGGCGGCCAGGCAGGCGATTGAAAAGGGGTATGCCGGCCAGGTGTATCACGGGCGGGCCAGTTGGATGCGGACGCGCGGCATTCCGGCCGGGACGGGGTGGTATACGCACAAGGAGCGCTCCGGCGGCGGGGCGCTGATGGATTTGGGGGCGCACATGCTCGATTTGGGATGGTTCCTGCTGGATAGGCCGGGGGGCGCGACGGTGTTCGCGGTGAATCACCAGCACTTCAAGGAGGCCGCCCCCGCGGGGTTGCCCTATGACGTGGAGGATGCGGCTTTTGCGCTGATCCGGTTCGCCGATGGAAAATCACTGGAGCTGGCGTGCAGTTGGGCCATCAATCAGCCGCCGCAGCAGGATGGGGCGATGTGCCGGATGTATGGCACCGAAGGGGCGGTGGAGGTCTACACGCCGCAGGGGCCCATCCTCTACCGGAATTTTGACGCCCGAGGGCGCGCCAAAGCGACAGCGCTCAAAGGGCCCAAGGTGGTGCATCACGCGGCCATGGTGCGGCAGTTCCGCCAGGCGATCCTGGGCAATGCCCCGGTGGAATTCGGGGCCGAAGAGGGATTGGGGCTGATGCGGCTGATCGAGGCGATTTACAAGAGCGCGGCGACGGGCAGGAGTGTGGAGGTGAAGTAGCCTGAACGGCTCACGGAACGAGGGAATTGAGAATGGTTTCGTGCTTGTCGGTTTTGAGGGATATAATGGATGAGGTGAATTGAAGAAACGAGGTGGAATATGGCCGTGGGGAGTCCCATCACAAAATTGCCCATCACCCTGCAACTCTCGGAGAAGTCGCGCAGGCAGTTGGCCGAGCGCGCCGCCCGGAGCGGGCGGGATATTGCGGATTACGCCTCCGAATTGATCGAGCGCGCCGTCAATGCTCCGACCCTGGATGAGATACTTGCGCCGATTCGGGCGGAGGTCGCTCATGGCGGCATGAGCGAGAAGGAGCTTATGGATTTCGGCCGGGGCGAACTCGAGGCGCTGCGACGGGAAAAGCGAGGGGAATCTTCGTGATTCGCCGCGTCGTCTACGACACAATGGTGTTTTTTCAATGGGTGATTCTGCCCGAAGGCCGGCTGCATGGGACAGCGCGGGCAGTGATGGAGGGGGCGGTTTGTCTGTGCATCAGCCGGGATTTAATGGCCGAAGTGGAGGACCTGCTGACGCGACCGGCCATTCGGGCGAAATGGAACAGTTTGACCCCCGATCACGTTGAGCAGTTCCTGGGCCAGATCGTTCAACACGCCGAAGTCATTTCTCCCGTTCCTTCCGCTTTCCATTGGGCGGAGCACCCGGACGACGACCATCTGTTTAATCTGGCAATTGCCGCAAGGGCGGATGCTCTTGTGACTTGGGAAAAGCGAATTCTTCATCTGGCTTCGGCCCAGACGGCCGCGGCCCGATCGCTTCGGAGACTGGCGCCGGAGGTGAAGATTCTCAATCCCAAGGCCTTCTCGCAAGCGATTGCCGATCCCGGGCATTAGCGGCCGTGGCACGGCCTTTGCCAGTTTTGGGGACGTGAAGCATCATTCGCATTCGGGTCCAACAGAAATGCCCAATCCCTCCCGCTGGTCCAAGCGGCTGGTGATCGCGGCGGCGGCGGGGGCGGGGTTTTTGATCGCTCTCTATCTGGCGCTCTATCAATGGGGCGTGTTCGGGTCGGTGTGGGACCCGTTTTTCCGCGACCCGACGGGCCAGTGGCCCAACGGCAGCGGGCGGATCCTGCACAGCGCCGTGGCACGGCTGCTGCCGGTGCCGGATGCGGTTCTGGGGGCGCTGGCGTACGCCGGGGAAGTCATCCTGGACCTGTCGGGCGGGCGGGATCGGTGGCGGCGACGGCCGTGGATCGTCTTTCTCTTTGCGCTGTTCGTGATCGGAATGGGACTGGGCAGCCTGCTGCTGGTGATCGCCCAGGGGGCAATCTTTCATGCCTGGTGCTTCCTGTGCCTCTGCTCGGCGGGGATTTCGCTGCTCATTTTCGAACCCGCGCTGCAAGAGCCGCTGGCCAGCGCGGCCTATCTCTACCAGGCGCACCAGCGGGGGCACTCGGTTTGGCGGCTGCTCTGGAAGGGGGAACCCCGCGCCGGCGGACCTACACCACCGCCTTGATCTCCAGTTGGTGATTGCGCGCCAAGTCGGTCAAAATCCGCTTGCCCATCACCGCCTTCATCTGGATGCGGCTGTCAAAGAACTGCCGATCCTGCACCTGCGCGTGCGATTCGATGAACGCCAGGAGCCGCCCGTTGGCCACGTCCGCCTCGAGCGTGACTTCCACCTGCTCGCCGCGCAGGGCCCGCCCCACCGCCTCGGTCAGTTCGCCCAGCCCGCGCCCGCTCTTGGCGCTGATGGGAATGGCGTCGGGGTGGAGCGTGGTCCAGGTGGGCGCGTGCTTCTCACCGGCCTCGGTGTCGATCTTGTTCAGCAGTAGGAGCTGCGGCTTGTCGGCCGCGCCGATCTCGCCCACCACCTTGCGGACGCTGTCAAACTGCTGCTGGGCGCGATCATGGCCGACATCCAGCACGTGCAGGAGCAGGTCGGCGTGGGTGGCCTCCTCCAGAGTCGCCTTGAAGCTGGCGACCAGGTGGTGCGGCAGATCCCGCACGAAGCCGACGGTGTCGCTCAGCAGCACCTCATTGCCGCGCTCCAGCCGCCAGGCGCGGGTTTTGGTGTCCAGCGTGGCGAAGAGCTTGTTGTCGGCATAGGCCCCGGCCGCCGTGAGGGTGTTGAACAGCGTCGATTTGCCGGCGTTGGTGTAGCCGACCAGGCAGACAGTGAAATGCTCGCGGTTGCGGTGCTCCACCACGCGGCTCTTGCGCTCCTGCACTCGGGCAATCTGGGCTTTGAGGTCGGCGATCCGCTTGCGGACCAGGCGGCGGTCGATTTCAAGCTGCTGCTCGCCGGGCCCGCGGGTGCCGATGCCCATGGAGGCATTGCCGCCGCCGACGCGCTCCAGGTGGCTCCACATCCGCATCAGGCGGGGATAGGTGTACTGGAGTTGGGCCAGCTCCACCTGCAACCGAGCCTCATGCGTCTGGGCGCGGGTGGCAAAGATATCCAGGATCAGTTCCGACCGGTCCAGGACCTTTATCCCCTCGCCGCGTTTGGAGCCGATCTCACGGTTGATCAGTTTTTCCAGCGACCCGATCTGCGCCGGCGACAGGTCGTTGTCGAACAGGACCACATCCGCCTCGGTCATGGCGGCCAGACGGGCGATTTCCACCGCCTTGCCGCTGCCGATGTAGGTGCCCGGATCGATGCTGCGCCGGTTCTGGATGACGCGCTGCGCCACCGTTGCGCCGGCGGTCTGGGCCAGCGAGGCCAATTCGCCCAGCGGGTCGCGCGGGTCGGCCGACGAGTCGGGCAGCATCACCCCCACCAACACCGCCCGTTCCTGCCGGACGGACAACTCAGTTCGCTTCAGTTCGGACAAAAGTCTCCTTTGCGTCTTTGCGGTTAAAGCCACCCGATTTTAGCACGGGCCAATCGCCCGTTCCACGAAACGGCAAGTTTTCCAGCCCGCCAAAGCGGGCGCTGGCGTCCCCGAACGAAGACAGTACAATTCGGCGCATCACCATGAGCGTGCGATTTGTGGTTGGCCGGGCGGGGAGCGGGAAGACGCGGCATTGCCTTCAGGCGATTACCGCCGCCATCGGCGATGCGCCGCTGGGCCCGCCGATCTTCTGGCTCCTGCCGCGCTCCGCCACGTTCCAGACCGAGCGGATGCTCTCCTGCGGGGCCGGGCTCAAGGGGTTTTTCCGCTGCCGCGTTGCCTCCATCGAATCCTTTATCCAGACCATTCTGGAGGAATCCGGACGCGCGGATGTGGCGGAGATCACGCCGGTGGGCCGGCGGATGATCCTGGGCCATCTCCTGAAGCGCGAGGCGGAGGCGCTGCGCTATTTTCGCGGGGCGGCCCAGCAGGTGGGATTGGCCCAGCGGCTCGATGCCACATTCGCTGAGATCGAGCGGGCGGACCGCAGCCAGGCGGAATTGCAGACGGTGTTTGAGGCCGCCGCCAAAGGCGAAGGATCGGGCGATGCCGCCGCCGCCGATCCCATGCTGGCCGACAAGTTGCACGACCTGCACCACCTCTATCAGGCCTATTGCCGGTACATCGGGCAGGAGCGGCTGGACCCGCACCGGCGCATGGAGGTGCTGCTGGATCGGATCGAACAAAGCCCCCTGTTGCGCGGGGCAAGCCTCTATGTCGATGCCTTCACCTACCTGTCCGATGCCGAGTGCCGCATCCTGGCGGCGGCCGCCCGGGCGGCGAAGCGGATGGAAATCACCCTGCTGATGGATCCATCCTGCGGGCTGCTGTCCAACGCGCACCACCGCAGCGACGAATTTGCCCTCTTCCACCGGACCGAAGACCTCTACCGGCGGCTGTGGTTCACTTTTTCACAGGCCAATGTGACGGTGGGACCCCCGCTGAAACTGGACACGATCCATCGTTTTGAGTCCGCCCCCGTCCTGGAGGGCGTGGAACGGCTGCTGGCCGATGGCGCTGCGCCTGCCGCGACCGAGATGGAACAACCCGCATCCGGTGATTCGGAGGAGGCGCCCCTCTGTTTCATCGAAGCCCCCGACCGGGCCGGCGAGGTGGATGCGGCCGCCCGACAGATTCAGCAGTGGACGCGGCAGGGGATGCGCCTGCGGGAAATCGCGGTTCTGGCCCGCGACCTGGAGGCGTACCATCACCTGATCGCCGCCTCTTTTTCCGAGCATCGGCTGGCCTTCTTCATGGACCGTCGGCGCACGGCCTCCCACCATCCGGTGCTGCAGTTGCTGAACAGCGCCCTGCAGGTTGCGCACGAAAACTGGGCCCAGGATGCGATGCTGTCGCTGCTGAAAAGCGGCCTGGGCGGCGTGACGCCGGATGAGGCGGATGAGATCGAAAATTACGTGCTGGCCCACCGCATTCGCGGCGCCGGCTGGGCGCGCCAGGAGCCTTGGGCCTTCATCTCCGATTCCAATCGTTCCACGGAAGAGCCCACGCCCCAGGAACAGGAAGTGGCCCGGCGGGTGGATGGATTGCGGCGCAAGGCGGTCGATCCTCTGCGCCCGCTGGTGGGCGCGCTGCGCCAGGGGGAGGCCGTGACGGTGGGCCCGGTGATCGGAGAATTACGCGGGCTGCTCCAGCGCTATCAGGTGCCCGTCCGGATTGAGCAGTGGATGCGCCAAGCGGCCCAGCGCGGCGACTTTGAGGTGCAGGCCGAGCACCAGCGCGTCTGGGATGAGCTGCTGTCGCTGCTGGAGCAGATGGAGCAGTTGCTGGGGGACCAGTCCATGGGACTGGGGGATTTCCTGGGCATCTTCCAGACCGCCCTGGCCGGCTTTGACCTGGCGCTCACCCCCCCCACCCTCGATCAGGTGCTGGTGGGGCAACTTGACCGTTCCGTCATTCCTTCCGTGCGCGGTGTCATTGTCCTGGGCCTGAACGAGGGGGAATTTCCCGCCACGCCGCGGGAGGATTCGATTCTCAACGACACCGACCGCCGGGCGCTGGGCCGGCGCAATCTCAATCTGGAGCCGGACACCCGCCGTCAGCTGCTCGATGAGCGGCTGCTGGCCTATGTCGCCATGACGCGCGCATCCAACCGCCTGTGTCTCATGCGGCACCGGAGCGATGAGTCAGGCAAGGCCGTTGCTCCCAGCCTCTTCTGGCTCAACGTCCAGCAACACCACCCCGCTGCGCCGCTGACCGTGCTGTCGGATGAAAGGGCGCACGGACCGGACCGGATCGGCACCCCCCGGCAACTGGTGACGGGGTTGATGGATTGGGTCTGGTCGGCCGAAGCCGCCCCGGCGGCGCCCCCAACGGCCGATTCCGCGGATCTCATGCCGCCGCCGACCCCCTATCCGGCTCTGTACCAGTGGCTGGCCGCCGGTTCGTGCGACGGCGGCATGGTGGACTGGCTGCGCGACCGGGCCTGGAGCGCGTTGTCCTACGAAAACAGGGCAACGCTGCCCCAGCCGCTGGCCCGGCTGCTGTTTGACTCGCCGCTGGAGGCGACGGCCGGACAGTTGGAATCCTTCGCCGCCTGTCCCTTCCAGCATTTTCTCCGCCACGGGCTGAATCTGCGCCAGCGCCGCGAGGATCAGGAGGTGAGCGGGCGTGACCTGAGCCACCTCTACCACCGGGTGCTGCGCCGGCTCGTGCAACACATGCTCCAGCAGCGCAGCGACTGGTCCACCCTGGAGCCGCGCCTCAGCGAGCAATTGATCGCCCGCTACACGCAGGAAATCGGCGTGGCGCTCAAGAGCGAATGGATGCTCTCCTCCGGACGCAACCAATACCTGCTGGGCCGCGTCGCCCGCATGCTCAACCAGGTGGTGGCGCACCAGCGGGCCGTGGCGGCACGCGGGAATTTCGCCCCCGCCTTCGCCGAGGTCGGCTTCGGCCGGAACCAGCCCCTCCCCGCCTGGACGCTCCGAACGCCGGGCGGCAATCAACTGAACCTGCGCGGGCGGATTGACCGGATCGACCTGCTCAAAAGCGGCGCGGCGGCCGTGGTGGATTACCGCCTCAACGGCCAGACGCTCTCTCTGGCCGAGGTCTATCACGGCCTGTCGCTGCAACTGCTCATCAGCCTGATGGTGGTCCGTGACGGCAGCGGCCAAAACGGGCCCTCGGCCCTTCCGGCGGCAGCGTTTTACCTGCAGATGATCCGCAAGCTGCACGATGTGGCCCATCCCAGGGAAGCGGGCGACCCCGATGCGCCGGAATTTGAGCTCAAGCTCAAGCCCCGCGGGCTGCTCGATGCCCGGTACCTGCCGGACCTGGACAACGCGCTGGAACATGGCGCTTCGGCCGTGGTCAACGCTTTTTTGAAAACCGACGGCACCTGCGGCAACCTGGATCGCACGGATGTGGCGGTCGCAGATCAACTGGGGCGTCTGCTGGACCACGTTCGCACGCTGGTGGGGCGGCTGGCCGATCGAATTCTGGAAGGGAACATCGCCATTCGCCCCTATCGCCTCGGCCAGACCACCCCCTGCCCCCGCTGCGAATTCCGAAGCGTCTGCCGGTTCGATCCGGCCATCGACCGCTATCACTGGCTGACGCCCAAGAAACGCTCGCAGGTGCTGGAGGAGGTTGGACAGGCGGCCCAGGCCGACGACACCGAGTCGGACGCCCCGGCACAAACCCAGTGAGTTTCATTCGATGAATCCATCACCCGAAACACCCCCTCGCCCGCCTAGCGCTGAACCCTGGACCCCCGACCAGGCAGCGGCGATTTGCCACGTCGAGTCGGACCTGCTGGTCTCGGCGGCCGCCGGCAGCGGCAAGACGGCGGTACTGGCCGAGCGATGCGCCTGGCTGGTCTGCGATGCGCCCGAGCCGTGCGAAGTGGATGAGCTGCTGGTGGTCACATTCACCGAGGCGGCCGCCGCTGAGATGAAACAGCGCATCGCCGCGGCGCTGCGGCGGCGGCTGCTCGAGGCGTCCGAGCCCGCCCAGCCCCGCCTGATGCGGCAACTGGCCCTGCTGGACCGGGCCCAGATCAGCACCCTCCACGCCTTCTGCGCCAACCTGATTCGCCGCCATCACGCCCTGTTGAATTTGGACCCGGCCTTCACCGTTCTGGACGGGGATGAGGCCGAATTGCTCAAGCGCGAGGTGGTCAAGACCGTGTTCGAAGGGCGATACGATGGCGCCCTGGCCCGGAACAAAGGGAACGAGCCTTCGGATAATCCATCGGCCGCGGCCGATTTCTCCGCCTTCATCGACGACTACGGCGATGGCAGCGACGAACGGCTGATGAAGCAGGTAATCGCCGCCCACGAGTTGCTCCAATCCGTCGTCGACCCCGAGCAATGGCAGGCCGAAGCGCATCGGCGGCTGGAGGAGGGGGCGCAGCGCCCCTTGAGCCGGAGCGAGTTGGGGCGGGCGCTGATCGGGCGGCTGCGCGGGCATCTGGATGCGCTGCAAGGACAGTGCGAACGCACCGGAGAAATCCTGGCCCGTATGCCGGGGTTTGAGAAGTACACCGAACTCCTGCGCGAATGGGATCAGGCAATCCGATACTGGCGGGGCCTGCTCCCGCCGGCCGACGCCCGTCAAGGAGAGGAGCGCCCGGTGCTGCCTGAGGAGGATGATTGGCTGGACCGGCTGGCCGAGGAGGTCAGGGACGTCCCGTGGCCCAGGCTCCCCGCCGTCAAAAGCGATGTGCCCGGCAAAGATCAGGCCAAGAAGCTGATGGATGCGATGAAAAAAGCCCTGAAGGAGGGGCCGCTGGTTGAGCTGCTGAATTTTTCCCGCGACCAGTGGCGTCAGGGCATGCGCGACATTCTTCCCCATGCCGGGCTGTTCCTCGATCTGGTGCGGGAATTTTCACAGTCCTATTCCCAGGCGAAACAGAATCGTCAGGGGCTGGATTTCTCCGACTTGGAACGCCTGGCCCTGCGGGCGCTGAACCAGCCGGCCGCCGCCGCCGACTGCCGCCGCCGCTTCCGGCACGTGCTGGTGGATGAATACCAGGACATCAACCAGGTGCAGGATGCCATTCTCTCATTGGTGACGGGCGAAGGGGAGAATCCCAGGGAACGGGCCAAGCCCCCGCGCCGCCGGCGGCCGTGCGCCTTTTACGTGGGGGATGTCAAGCAGAGCATCTACCGTTTCCGCCTGGCCGAACCGGCCCGATTTCTGGAGCGGCAAAGCCGCTTCCGCCGGGCCGAACGCGGATGCGGGCGGGTCATTGACCTGCAGAAGAATTTCCGAAGCCGCGCGCCGCTGCTGGAAGCGATCAACCACACATTCGTTCAATTGATGACGGCCGAGGCGGCCGAGATCGAGTACGACCAGTCCCACCACTTGCACCCCGGCGCGGATTACGCCGCCGGCGACGGCCCGAGCTGCTTTCGCGGCTCTCCCATTGAATTGCACCTGCTGCCGCCCAAAACCCTCTCGCCCGCCGGCCCTTCCGACGAGACGGACCCCGATGTCGATGCCCCGCGCGAGGCTGAATCGAGCGGCCCGGGCGAGGCAACTCCGGATGACAGCGACCGCGCCCAGCGCGAAGCGCTGCTGATCGCCCGCCGCATCCGGGCCATGATGGGAGCGGACGCGGCCCAGGCAGATGGCCCGTCCTCCCCTTCCGCCGGCCCGATGCACGTGCTGGACAAGGATGGGACCTGCTGCCCGATCGCCTACCGCGACATCGTGATCCTGCTTCGCTCCCTCAAGCACAAGGCGGGCGAATATGCCGATGTGCTGCGCCAGTGCGGAATTCCCGTCCACAGCGACAGCGGCAGCGCCTTTTTCGATTCGGTTGAGGCCCGCGACATGCTGGCGCTGCTGCGCGTGCTGGACAACCAGCGGCAGGATGTGCCGCTGGCGGCGGTGCTGCGGTGGCAGTTGGCGATGAGCCCTTCCACCGGCGAATCGTCATCCGCAAGCGAAGCGCCTTCTCCCGAGGCCGATCTGGCCGCCATCCGTCTGGCCTTTGCCCATGAAACCCCGCCGCCCCCCTTCTGCGAGGCGGTGATGCGCTACGCGGCTGAGCGGGAGGATGAGCTGGCCCTTCGGCTCCAGCACATCCTGGCGATGCTCGGCTCATGGCGGGACCTGGCCGCCCGCCGTCCCCTGGCGGAGGTGATCTGGACGATTTATGAACAGAGCGGCTACCTCGCCTATGTTGCGGGCCTGCCCAATGGCCGCCAGCGCGTCGCCAACCTGATGCACCTGCACCAGCGCGCCCGCCAATTTGGCGGCTTTCAGCGTCAGGGACTCTTCCGGTTCCTGCGCTTTCTGGAGCAGTTGAAGGAGCGGCTGGACCAGCCGTCGGTCGCGTCGGCCGCAGAGGATGCCGTGCGCATCATGAGCATCCACGCGGCCAAGGGGCTGGAATTTCCGGTCGTCTTTCTGGCGGACCTGGGCAAGCGGTTTAATTTCGCCGACACGCAGGGGTCGATCCTGCTGGACCGGGGCGAGGGCATCGGCCTGAAGGTGGCCGACCAGTCGCTGCGCGTTCGTTATCCCTCGCTCCCCTGGATGATCCTCCACGAACGCCTCAAGGCGCGAACGTTGGCCGAGGAATTGCGCCTGCTCTATGTCGCCATGACCCGCGCCCGCGAATGCCTGATCTGCGTCGGCACCGCCAGGCCGCCGGCCCTCTCTCCGCCTCCGGCGCGCAACTCGGGTAACGGGCAGGCGACGGGCGAATTGGACCCCTTCCCTCCGGAGATGATCCTCTCGGCCAAAATGCCGCTCGACTGGCTCGTTCCTGCCGCCCAGCGGCTGACATCCGTCGGGACCTTTGACCTGACCATCTGGGACCCGCAGCAGGTCTCTGAATGGCCCACGCCCCGGCAGATGCGCCCCACGTTGAATCCGTGGCAGCGTGACCGCGCCTCCCTCAAACCGCTCGATCCCGCCCCCCCGCTCGATCCGGCCGCGCAGGCGATCATCGACCGGATGATCCGCCCCTACGCCTACGAACCCTTCACGCAGCTGCCCGCCGCCATCGCCGCCACCAGCCAGAAGGCCGATAGGGCACAAAGTCCCGCCGATGGGCAACCGGCCCTCTTCTCCCTCAAATCGCCGCTACCTCAGACGGCCGGCGGACCACTGACGGCGACCGAGATCGGCTCGGCCACGCACGCCGCGCTGCAATTTCTGGATTTTTCCCGCCCGTGCGATGAGACCGACCTTCGGGACCAGATCGACCGGATGCGTCTGCGCCATCAGCTCTCGCCGGAGCAGGCGGCCACGGTGGACCTGGAGGACCTTCGCTGGCTCCTCACCACGCCGCCGGGAATGCTGCTGCGGCAGTACGCCGACCGATTGATGCGCGAGCTCCCCTTCACCTGGGGCCGTTCGCCCGAGGGGCTGGCGGCCGCCGATCCGCTGGACCGGCAGATGATCCGGGGACGTCTGGATGTGCTGATTCCCACCGACGGCGGCCTGGTCCTGCTGGATTACAAAACCGATCGCGTCACCGGCCAGCGCCTCAACGAGCGCGGAGACCTTTACCACCCCCAACTCGCCACCTACGCCCAGGCCCTGGCGGAGATTACCGGGCGGAAGGTGAGCGGCGCCTACCTGATCTTCCTCCATGCCCGGCAAATCAGGGCCGCGGGTGAATAACGAATTAAGAATTATGAATTAGCCTTCATCATGCGTTTCACATAACTAGGCAGGGCTCTACTCCTAAGGCAACATTCGTAATTCATAATTTTCCCCTCACACCACCAGCACGCCCGTGCCGTCGATCCGGTCATGCTTCAGATCCTGCAGCGCGCGGTTGGCGTCGGCCAGCGGATAGGTGCGCACGTGCGGCCGAACCTGCGCCTCGGCCGCCTCCTTCAATAGGGCCCGCCCGTCCTGGCGCGTGTTGGCCGTGACGCTGACCAACTCCTTTTCCCAGAACAGGTGCCGTTCGTAATTCAACGGCGGAATGTCGCTGACGTGGATGCCCGCCACCGAACAGACCGCCCCCTTCTCCAGCGATGCCATGATCGGCGGCACCAGCCCCCCCGCCGGGGCAAAGAGAATCGCCCCATCCATCTTCTCCGGCAACTCCTCGCAACGGCCGCCCGCCCACGCGGCCCCCAGGTCGCGCGCCAGTTGCCGGTGCCCCTCATCCCGCGTGACGACGTAGACCGCGTGCCCCCGATGCCGGGCGATCTGCATCACGATATGCGCTGAGGAGCCGAAGCCGACCAGCAGCAGCTTGCCCCCCGCCGGCGTCCGGGCCCGCTCCAGGGCGCGGTAGCCGATCAGCCCCGCGCACAGCAGCGGCGCCAGCAGCACATCTTCCCCTTCGGGCAGTTCATAGGCAAAATCCTCCGGCACGACGGCGTACTGGGCGTAGCCGCCATCCGCGGTCCAGCCGGTGAAGCCGGGATGGTCGCACAGGTTTTCCCTCCCCTGCCGGCAGAAGCGGCAGGTCCCGTCGGTATGCCGCAGCCAGGCGATCCCCACCCGCTGACCCGGCGAAAAACGCCCGGCACCCGGCCCAAGCTGATCGACCCGTCCCACCACCTGATGCCCCGGAATGATCGGCAGTTTTTGCGGCGACAGATCTCCCTCCACCACATGCAGGTCCGTCCGGCAGACCGCGCACACCCCCACGCGCACGCGAATCTCCCCCGCCCCCGGCGTCGGATCGGCCACCTCCGCCGCCCGCAGCGGCGCGGTGTCAATGTCCCCCTGCCGTTCCAGAAGCATGGCGCGCATCGCTCTAAGCTAGAGCGCGATCAAAAATCTGGACAAGGGTAAAAATGGGTCACGCTCAAAGCCGGGGGGGCCGTTTTTGCGCATTACCCCAGCAGCCCCCGCTCGCGCAGGTAGTTCAGCACCAGCGTGTCAAACGGCACTTCCGTGCTGGTAAAGAGATACGTTCCCCCCCGCTGGGAGAGATACTGCCGGATCGCCAGACAATAGGCGTTGAGGTTCTGTTTGTACTTCTCAATCAGCGGCCGGGTGATCGACACCTCGGCCGTGTCCCCATCCTCCAGATCCAGCAGCTTCAAATCCCCCTTCAGGTCCGGATCGATCTCCTGCGGGCTGAGAATCTGCACGCAATACAGGTCATACCGCCCGGCCGCCAGGTAGCGCAGCCCCGACTCAAAGCCCCCCTTGTCAAAAAAATCCCCCAGCAGGATGCAGACCCCCTTGCCCGGATGCCGCTGTGTGAACTGCCGGCAGGCATCGGCCAGGTTGGACGCCCCCGCCGGCTCCAGCTTGCCGATGAAATCCATCAGCCGCGCCACATTCCGCCGCCCCCCCCACCCCCGCCGCCGTCTTGGGCGGCCCCGCCCTCACCC
>JBIQLO010000094.1:0-14703 GCA_044464175.1 Planctomycetaceae bacterium
GCGGCGACCCTGGCGGGCGATGCCTCTGAGTAGCGCCGCGATTTCCATTACCGATGGGAAGCAGGAGCGCCGGACCCTGATAAAATAGGGACAGGCAAGGATGGAGTACAGGTTTTCAGCCTGTTTCCGTCCGTGGAACCGTCGAGGGTGGAACGTTACAGGCCGGAAGCCTGGACTACGGATTTGCGAGGTCGGCCGACGGGGCGGGCGCGAAGAGGGCGGCCCAGCGTGGTTTCCAGATGGCTGATCCACACCTCGCTTCCCAGCGGGCGCCCGCGGGAGGTGGCGCGGCGGAGGCGCTGGAGCTGGGGTTCATCCAGGGGCTGGCGCAGGAGGTGGTTCCAGTCCAGTTGGGCGGCGGCCTGCCGCCAATAAGCCTGATCCAGGGGCGCATCGCCGGCCGCCTTGCCCCAGCCGCAATGGACGGCGGCGCTGGACCAGGCATATTCCCACGGACGGCGGCAGAGGTCCGCCCGGAGGGGATTTTGCTCGACATAGCGCATGGCCAGGAGCAGGTGGTCGGGATCGAGGGGGGCTGAATCGAAGCGGTTGTGCCAGAGGTGGCCGGCGCGGGCGTGGTGGCGGTTGAGCAACTGGGCGTAACGGTAATGGGCTCGTCCGACGGCCTGCGCCAGGGCCTCGGGGATGCGGGGCAGGGCGATCAGGTGAACGTGGTCGGCCATGAGACAGTAGCCCAGGAGGGTCAGCCCCCAGCGCCGCCCTTCCTCCCCCAGAAGGCGCAGGTAGAGGACGCGGTCTTCGTCAGCGGTGAAGAGGGGCTGATGGGCGCGGTGGAGGATGTGGTGGGGAAGCTCCGGCAGGACGAGGCGGGCGACTCGCGGCATGGAGGCAAGTTAGCCGGAGGGCGGGGAGGTGTCAAAAAACGGGTGTCCCCATTTTAGTGCACGCCCCCCAAGGTGCGGCGTGCCGCGCCTTGGGGCATGGGCATGGAACATCGCAGACTTACGATTTCTTTTCGTATTCCCGGAGGTAGCGCTCGAATTGGCGCATGTGGCCCTGTTCATCCCGGAGAATGGTGATGACCATGTCGTTGGTGACATAATCGACTTCGTCAGTGGCCTGGATGATTTTGGTGTAAAAATCGATCGCGCCCTGCTCGGCGGCGATGACGCCCTTGATGACGGCGACGATGTCGATGTCGTCGGCCGGGGGCTGGAGCTGTTTCTGGTCGGGTTTGAAGGCGAAGCTGCCGGGGACGCGCCCATAAAGCTCCTTGACGCGGTCGGCGAACTGCTGGGCGTGGCCCAGTTCCTCGGTGATGTCGGCCCGGAGGGACTCGCGCACCTCCTCAGCGCGCACGCCGTCGGGGTTGGTGGAGGCGGCGATGTAGTTCATGACCGTCTCCACCTCCATCCAGTAGGCGCGGGTGAGCAGGTCCACGATTTCTTTTCGCTTGGCTTCATCTTTGAAAATGGGCATGAGATCTCCTTTGGTTCTGCCTTTATTTTTAGGGGGAGCGGGCGCGCCATGGAACGGCAAAAGTTCCGCAGCGGGCGGCCGGGTGGCATGGCCTACGTCTTTTTCAAAATGGCCATGGAAAACGGGGCCATCTTCACCTTGACGGCCGCGCCGCCGCCGGCGTGCTCAACGGCGTGGACCTCATGGGGCGGGCCGCCGTTGAGCAGATCGGTCATTTTGGAGCCGGCGGGGGTGAGGAGGGCATCGGTGAGGATGTGCTGCTCCACCTCGGCACCGCTCAAGTTGAGGGCCATCAGCACCTCGACGGTGTCGAGCACGCGCGAGAAGGCCAGGATTTCCTTGATTTCCGGGCCCCAGCCGAAATCCTTGCCGTTGGAGGAGGTTTCGCGGAAATACTGCCGTCCGTAGCGCAGGACCGGCTCCTGGCGGCGCACCGCCGCGACGCCGGCGATGGCCTTGTAGATGGGGTGGTCGGGGTTGAAGAACTGGACGCCGGTGGTGTCGAAAGCGCCCCACTTGCCGCCGAACATGGTCTCGCGCACGGCGGCGTCGGTGTCGCCGGCGCTGTCGAACCCCTGTTCGGTGCCGTAGTAGATGCAGGGGATGCCGATGTTGCACAGAAGATAGCCGATCGCCAGCGCGGCCAGCTGGGGATTTTCCGCCCCTGCCAGAAAGCGTCGCCCCGGACGGTCGGGCTGGTCGTGGTTGTCCACGAAGGTGATGTAGTAGTTGGTGGCCTGGGAGTAATCGCGGAAATAGTGCTGGAAGCCTTCGTAGCGGGTGCGCAGCTCGATATAGGGCTTTTGTTTTTTGAGCACCTCGTCCAGCACGCGGTAGAGAGGGAAGTCGAGCACGGCGTCGAAGTTGGGGTATCGTTCGTTTTCCTGCTCCAGCGGCCGGTTGCCGCCGACGTATTTGTGGAGCAGGTCATCCTCGCCGGGGATTTCGCCGAAAATCAGAAAATTTTTCTTGCCGATGCGGGTGGCGTACTCGTGCATGGCGTTGCAGAAAATCGCCATGGCGGGGGGATCGACGTGCTTGACCGTGTCGATGCGGTAGCCGTCAATGTTGGTGGCTCCAATCCAGTATTTGTAGATTTTAATCAGCACATCCAGCGTCTTGGGGTTGCTGGTGTTGAGGTCTTTGAGGGAATGGAAATCCCCCTTGATGCATTCCTCACCGGAGCAACTGGCGATGTCACCGATGGGACCGCGGCGGTTGAAGCAGTCGGGGTCCTGCAGTTCCACCGGCCAGACGGCGTCGTCGGGACCCAATTCCTTGCCTTTGCTGATTTTGTGCCACTGGCCGAAGGGATGCGGCCCCTCGGGATTGTAGGAGGGGGAGGGGTCGTCGGCGTAAGTCCAGACGTCGCCGGTGTGGTTGAGGACGATATCGAGGATGACGTACATGCCGCGCTGGTGGGCCTGGCGGACCAGCTCGCGAAAGTCCTCCAGCGTGCCGAAACGGGGATCGATGGCCAGGAAATCCTGGATGCCGTAGCCGTGGTAGGAGCCGGGGTCGTCCTGGCGCTGTTTGAAGGGGGGGGTGATCCAGATCGCTGAGCAGCCGAGGTTCTGGATATAGTCCAGCCGGCGCGTGATGCCCTTGATTTTGCCGCCTTGGAAGACCTTCCCCTGCTCGGGATCGCGGCCGCGGGGCGCCTTTTGGGGGTCGTAGGGGGGAATCCCCTTCTCGTTGTTGTCGAACCGATCGATCAGGAGCTGGTAGAAAACGTGGTCGCGCCAGTCCACAGGAGAGGGGAAGACCTCTTCGTGGGGCACAAAATCCAATTGCTCAACACTGGTAAGGCGCGTTGAGTTTGAATGGGAGGGGGAGGATTTCGCCATATCCCGGGACTATAAACCGGCGGAGGCCGGTATGGGGATGGGGAAAATGGAGCGGGGAGCCGGCTGCCGGTTGCCGGGCCGTCAATCCCGCCATTTTCCGGTCTTGCCCTTGCGATCGGCAAGGTAGCGCACGGCGGCCTTGGTCAGCAGTCCCGAGCGCGTTTCGGACTCCGCGGCGGCATGCCGATCCACCGCCTCAAGAATCCGCTGGGGCATGGTGATGTTGATGCGCCTGGCGTGAGGGCGCACATCGGCAGGGTTGATGGAAACGATGGCCCAGGTGCCGCCGCGATACTGGCGCTTCCGTTGATGGCGTTCGACGCTGGAGGGATCCGGAACGATCTGCCCCTCTTCGATCAGTCCTTCCAGGTGCAACTCGATCGCTTCTTTGGCCATGGCCATTGCCTCATCCAGCGTTCGCCCGGCGGAGAAGCAGCCCGGCAGATCGGGGACGGTCACGCCATAATCCGAATCCGCATCCTTGTGAATGACGATGGGATAGTTCATCGCTTCCATCCTGCGTGCTTAAAAATCGCCTTGACGGTGCCGATGGGCAAGTTCCGCTTGGGGTGCGGCACGGTGACAAGCCCGGCGCGGGAGGGGTGCTTAAATTGCCAGTGGCTGCTCCTGGTACGTGCCAACCGCCAGCCTTCGGCCTCCAGCCGCCTGATGATCTCCCGGCTTCCCATTATACGCATCATACACATTCAGGGTAAAAGCGGAACGATCCTTCCTGTTTTCATGTTTCATGTCTTTGCCCCATCGCCTACGATGTACGCAAGGAAACATCATGGCCTCCAATCCCAAGCACACCAATCGTCTGGCCCGCGAAAGCTCGCCCTATCTCCTGCAGCACCAGCACAATCCGGTGAACTGGTACGCGTGGGGGCCGGAGGCGTTTGAGCGGGCACGGAAGGAGGACCGCCCGATCTTTCTGTCGGTGGGATACAGCACCTGCTACTGGTGTCATGTGATGGAGCGGGAGAGTTTCGAGAATGAGCAAGTGGCGGGGGAGATGAATGGGCGGTTCGTCTGCATCAAGGTGGACCGGGAGGAGCGTCCCGATGTGGATCAGTTGTACATGACGGCGGTGCAGGTGCTGACGAGGCATGGGGGGTGGCCGATGAGCGTCTTTCTGACGCCCGAGCTCAAACCGTTTTTTGGCGGGACCTATTTTCCCCCCTCCGACACGGCCGGGCGGCCGGGGTTTGTGACGCTGTTGCACGCGCTGGATGAGGCGTGGCGGCAGCGGCGGGATCAGGTTCAGGGCTCGGCCGAGCAGTTGACGGACATCCTGCGGCAACTGGCCCGCCCGCCCAGGCCCGAGGGGCCGATGCGGATCGACCGGGCGTTTGTCGAGGATTTGATCGAGCGGTCGGTCAGCGATTTTGATGCGAAAAACGGAGGCTTCGGACAGGCTCCCAAGTTTCCCCGGCAAACGCTGCTGGAACTGATGCTGGCATATATCGCGGGGCAGGGGGATTCCCCCCTGAGCGGGAAACTCAAAAGCATGGTGATTGCTTCGCTGGATGCCATGGCGGAAGGGGGGATTCGGGACCAGTTGGGGGGCGGGTTCCATCGCTATAGCACTGATGCCCGTTGGCTGGTGCCGCATTTCGAGATCATGTTGTATGACAATGCGCTGCTGGCGTGGCTCTATGCCGAGGCGCACCGGCAGTTCCGGCTGCCCCGTCACGCGGCCGTGGCGCGGGGCATTCTCGATTTCCTGCTGCGCGAGATGGCCAGTCCCGAGGGGGCGTTCTATACAGCCTTTGACGCCGAAGTGGAGGGGCGGGAGGGGCAGTCCTATTTGTGGACGCGACAGGAGGTGGAGCAGCTCCTTGGGGAAGGGTCGGAGCTGTTTCTACACATCTACGGTCTAGATGGTCCGCCGAATTTCGCCGATCCGCATCACGGCACCGGCCGGCCGGATCGGTATGTTTTGCATCTGCCGCGTCCATTGTCGGAGGTGGCGGGTGAGCGGGGGGTGTCGGTGGAGCAGTTGGAGCAGCAACTGGAGCCGATGCGGCAAAAGCTCCTGGGGGCCCGACGGCAGCGCAAGCAGCCGATGCTGGACACCAAGATTCTGACCAGTTGGAACGCGCTGGCCATTCGGGCCCTGGCGCACGCCGGGCGGGTGCTGGGGGAGGCGCGCTATATGGAGGCAGCGCAGCGGACCGCGCAATGGCTTCTGGCGCATCACCTTCGGGCGGATGGGGCGCTGCTGCATGCCACGCGGCCGGAAAGGCCGGGGCGGGAAGTGGCGGGATTTCTGGATGATTATGCCGCTCTGTTGGTGGGGTTGAAGGAACTGGAAACGGTTGCGGGTTCGGCGACGCCGCCTACTGGGTTGGAGGCTTCGATTTCCGATCTGGCCGAGCAATTGATGAGCCGTTTTTCCGCGCCGGAGGGGGGATTTTTCTTTACAGATGCGCAGGCCGATGACCTGATCGTGCGGCAGATGGTCGCCAGCGACTCACCGCTGCCCAGTGGCAACGCGCTGGCGGGATGGGCGCTGCTGGCATTGGGCCGGCCCGAACCCGTGGGCCGGATGCTGGGGGCCTTCGCCCAGTCGCTGCACCTGCAGGGGGAGGGGATGAGCGCGCTGGTGCAGACGGCGCTGGCGTGGGTGGAGCGATTCGGGCCGCTGGAAATTGGGGACAGGCAAAAATCAGCCCCGATGGGTGTGTCGGCCCCGGCACTCGACGCCCCGCCCCTCTCCATGCAGAGCGCCTGGATCACGCCGACGCGGTTGGATGTGTATCTGCGGATCGCCGAGGGATTTCACCTCAACGCCCACGATGCGCCCGAAGGGCTGATCGGCACCACCCTTTCCATCGCCCCGCCGCACATGGAGCAGGTGCAGGCGGTTGATTATCCGGCCGGTGAGGAACTGTCGGGAGGGTTTCAGGGGCGGCCGCTACACGTTTACAGCGGGGAGGTCATCCTCAGCATCCATTTCGCCACGCCGCCGCAGCCGGGGAGTGAGCCGATCAAGCTGTTGCTTCACTATCAGCCCTGCACCGCCGATGCCTGCCTGGCGCCTGCGACGCAGCGGCTGTCGGTCGCCTGGGCGTGAGGAGAACGGGCCGCAGAGTGTCGCGTTGAGGCCAACCACACGCTTGCGTGCAAAGTTTCTCCCTGCCCGATTGTGCAACGGGGCAAAAAGCATACGATCCGCACCAGTCTATCCGGAGCAAAACGACCATGAACGATTCCTCTTCGAGCCTTTCCCTCCAACCTGCCGACCAACGGCTGCGGAGCGTTCTGGGCCCGGCCGAACTGGGCCTGATGCCGCAGGCCATTTGGAACCCCAGCCCGTCGGTGGAGCATCGCACCGCGCCCTACGCGCTGCCGGTGTCGCTGCGGATCGGCATTCAGGGATCGCCGGAGACAGGCGCGAAGTTTTCGCCCCCGCCCTATGCGGTGGAGGTGGAGGGGGAGGGGAAACGGGCATTGGTGGCGGTGGCGGCGGAGCCGGGGTGGCATCGATGGAACGACCTGTACGTGTCGGCTGGCCAGGGGCGGGTGACGGTGGAGGTGGATCTGGAGGGGATGACCGATCCGGCCGAGGCGGCCGGGCATGTCCACCTGCATGTCATTGCGGGCAGGCCGGAGGAATCGCGGCATGCGTTGTTGGCGCGGGGGCTGGCGCAGCTCTATCCGGCGGCGTATGCCCAGACGCCTGAAGCGCCGGCGTGGTGGCGTCGGCCCATTTACTGCGGGTGGGGGGACCAGGTGACGATGGCGATGCATCTGGAGGGGGTGGGGCCGGAGCGGCGGGCGATGGCGTATTGCACGCAGGGGTTGTACGAGCGCTGGATCAACCGGCTGGATGAGGCGGGGGTGCCGTTCGGGACGATCATCATCGACCACGGCTGGTCGCCGGCGGGGGTATGGCGGCCGGATTTGACGCGGTTTCCCGATCTGCGGGGATTTATCGACCGCCAGCACCAGCGCGGGCGGCGGGTCTTGCTCTGGCTGGCAACGTGGCTGTGGGATGGATTGGAGGATGAGCTGTGCGTCTTTGCCGGGGAGCACAAGTTGACGGCCGACCCGACCAACCCGGCGTATCTGCGGCGGGTTCAGGATTGGGTGCATGAGCTGATCTCGCCTGACGGCTACGATGCCGATGGGTTCAAGATCGACCAGCTCGGGTATTGCCCCTCCTATCGCCGCCCGCGCGGGGGGCCCTGCTTCGGGCACAGCCAGCGGTGGGACCAGCCGCAGGGGGCGCTGCGGATGCATGGGCAGGGGTTTGGGATGGAACTGCTCCACCGGCTGCAGAAGACGATCTACGACTCGGCCAAGGGTGCCAAGGGGGATGCCCTGGTGACCAGCAGCACCGTGCATCCCTATTTCCACGACACGCTGGACATGGTGCGCCTGCATGACATGGGGCATGTCGCGCCCGATATTTTTGAGGCGATGGGGGCGCGGGCCGATCTGTCGCGGGCGGCCCTGCCGGGGAAACTGATCGACACGGATGATTGGGTGCATACGGATTACGACATGTGGCTGCGCTACACCGGCGGCAGCGGCGTGATCGGCGTGCCGTGCATCTTCTATGCCGAGCGGTTCATGCTGAACTGGAAGCAGGAGCCGGCGACGAAGCTGGTGCCGATAGAGGATTTAAAGCGGATCGCGGCGGCGTGGGGAAATGGGGGGTAGATCCGAAACCCGAAACAGATTCAAAGATAAAGCTTCAAAACGATTTTGTCGTTTTGCGCCTTCAATTTGAATTTGCTTCGGATTTTTCCTGGTGCTTCCATTAGCGGATCAGCGTGGCCGAGCGCTCCGCGCCGACGCTGATCAGGCGGATGGGGGCCCCGACCAGCGTCTCCAGCCGCTTGACGTACTGCTGGGCGGGCGGGGGAAGCTGCTCGAAGCGGCGGCAGTTGGACAGGTCGCCGCTCCAGCCGGGGAGGGTTTCGTAGATCGGCTCCACCTCGGCCAGCGTGTCCATGTCGGCACGGAAGCCGTTGAGAAGCTTCCCGCGATAGCGGTAGCCGGTGCAGATCTGGATGTGCTCCAGTCCGGAGAGGACATCCAGCAGCGTCAGGGCGATGTGGGTGACACCGTTGAGGCGGACGGAATAGCGGACGGCGGCGGCGTCGAACCAGCCGCAGCGCCGGGGGCGGCGGGTGGTGGTGCCGTATTCGTTGCCGCGCTGGCGGATGTAGTCGCCGATATTGTTGTCCTGCTCCGTGGGAAAGGGGCCGCCGCCGACGCGGGTGGAATAGGCCTTCATGATCCCCACGAAGTTCTGCACCGACTGGGGCGGGGCGCCGGCGCCGGTGAAGAGGCCCAGGGCCGAGCAGTTGGAGCTGGTGACGTAGGGATAGGTGCCGTGGTCCACATCCAGCAGGACGGCATGGGCGCCTTCGTAGACGATCCGTTTCTTCTGATCGATCAGGTCCAGCAGCAGGGCGGTGGCGTCGCCGACGAAGGGGGCGAGCTGGCGGCCGAACTGGCGATACTGCTCGTAAATCTCCGCGTCGTTCAGGGGCGCGGCATCGTAGAGGGCCTTGAAGACCTTGCTGCGGTCGGCGGCGATGCGCTGGATCTTCTCGCCCAGGTGCTGCTCGTGGAGCAGATCGGCCACGCGGATGGCGGTGGTGCGGTGCATCTTGTCGGCGTAGCAGGGGCCGATGCCGCGCTTGGTGGTGCCGATGCCGTTGGCGCCGGCGGCCGACTCGCGCAGCTCATCCTCCAGCTTGTGCCAGGGCATGACGACGTGGGTTTTGTAGCTGATGCAGAGGTTTTCGGGGGTGATGGCGATGCCCCGGCCGGTGAATTCCTCGATTTCGGCCAGCAGGGCGCGGGGATCGAGCACGACGCCGTTGCCGATGATGTTCATCACGCCGGGGCGGAAGATGCCCACGGGCAGCAGATGGGTGGAGTATTTCTCCTGCCCGATTCGTACGGTGTGGCCGGCGTTGGCGCCGCCGCAGTAGCGGACGACCGCCTCGGCATTTTCCGTGAGAAAATCGACGATCTTGCCCTTGCCTTCATCGCCCCACTGGAGGCCGACGACACAACTGTTGCCCGTGAGAAAATCTATGGCCATGGGAGGATTCTAGCGTCACAAACGGAAAAGGGGAGAGGGGCGGGAATCCCCCTTCTCGTTACGGGAGTTGAAACAGCTTCAGGTCGCTCAGCACAGGCTGCATCATCTTGAAATGAGCATCTTTGCTCCATAATTCCGCATCATACTGAATCGCCACTGTGGCGAGCAGGGCATCCTGGAAGGGCACCGTCAGGCCGCGGTTCGCAGGAGGAATAGATTGTGTCCCAGATCATCCCAAGTGGCCGGGCCAATGGGCAGCGTTTGCATCGCATCCAGCGCCCGCGTTATCCGTTGGGCATCCTCTTGAGTTCGCGCGCCATGAAGGAGTTCGGCCCGTGTGACGCCACAGATGCAGGTTGCCTGAGTTTGAAAAACGGTCTTGATCCGCTCCGAGGGGGATTGCCAGAAATCAATAATGATGCTGGTATCGACGAGGATCATATTTTGCTGATTTCACGGAGCCGGTCCACGGCCGCCTGATCGATCTGGACGGTTCCGCAGGCAGCGAAAAAGTCGTCGAGGGAGGATTTGGCAGCCGGTGAGTCATCGCGCACGGTAATTTCGACATCACGTCCGATCCAGGGGCGCAGTTCCGGAAGCTGAATTGTAGTGGATTCCAGTCCTTTATGAACTTTGATCGGGCTCATGTCGTTCTCCGGCAATGATGCGTTTGAACACGGCGGCTTGGCCCAGCCAATTGCCGCATTATAGGCTCCAGCTTCTTAAAAGGGGGACAACAGTCGGCTATCCATTCAGGATTTCGCCGGTGGAAGCAGCTGCGGACCGCCTGTCCTCCCTCCCCTGTCTTCGGTATTCTGTCCCCCATGCTTTCCCGCCTGACGCCGCCCGTTCGTCCGCTGCAGGAGCCGCGGATTGTGCTGATCTGGATCGCGCGCCTGCGCTGGCTGGCGGTGGTGGGGCAGCTGGCGGCGGTGGTCTTTGCGGATGTGGGGATGGGGATGCGGCTGCCGCCGATCCCGATCGGGGGGGTGATCCTGCTGACGCTGCTGACCAACTGCCTGCTGGTGATCGCGATGCGGCGGACCACGCCGTCGGCGGCGCTGGTGCCGGGGGTGCTGCTGCTGGATGTGGGGCTGCTGACAGCGCTGCTCTATTTCACCGGGGGCTCGCGCAATCCGTTTTCGATCCTCTATCTGGTCCATGTGGCGATGGCGGTGGTGGCGCTGGGATCGGGCTGGACGTGGGTGGTGGTGGCGTCGGCGGCGCTGTGCTACGGGGTGCTGGCGCGCTGGCATCGGCCGCTGACGCTGGACAGCCGGATTCAGCGGACCGGAAGCTGGGTGGCGCTGGTGCTGGTGGCGGCCTTGATCGCCTACTTCATCGACCGCATCCGGCGGTCGCTGCGCCTGCGCGAGCAGGAACTGGAGCGGCTGCGGGAGCATGCCCAGCGCAACGAGCAGCTGGCCGCCCTGACCACGCTGGCGGCCGGGGCCGCGCATGAACTGGGGACGCCGCTGGCGACAATCGCGGTGGTGGCCAAGGAACTGGAGCGGCAGGCGCCCGATGAGATCACCGACGATGCGATCCTCATCCGCCAGCAGGTGGAGCGATGCCGGACGATCCTGGACCGGATGCGGGCGGACCTGGGGGAGCACCAGCGGGGCCGCCCGATGCCGATGGAGGAGCTGCTGCGGGTGATTCAGGAGAACCTGACCGACGAGCAGCGCCGGCGGCTGCACATCCGGCGCGGGCCGGACTCCGATCTGACCCTCGAGCCGGCGCGGGCGATTGAGCAGGCGGTGACGGTGCTGGTCCGCAACGCCTTTGACGCCACGGATTCGGCCCAGTCGGTGCAGTTGTCGGTCCTTCGCCGTCAGGGAAAGCTGGCGTTTGAGGTGGAGGACCAGGGGCAGGGGATGGACCATGAAACCCTGCGCCGGGCCGGGGAGCCGTTTTTCACCACGAAGTCGCCGGGCAAGGGGATGGGGCTGGGGCTGTTTCTGGTGCGCCTCACGGCCGAGCGCTACGGCGGATCGCTGGTCCTCCATTCCGAGCCGGGGCGGGGAACGCGCAGCGTGCTGGAGATGGATGAGGCCAAGGTGCGGCAGATGCCCTAGCTGGCGGCAGGGGCCTGGGGGTCCATGCCGCGGGCTTTGAGGATCAATTCCATGCGCAGCTCGTGCAGGCGGCGTTCCAGGCCGACAGGGTAGAGGTGAGGATTGAGAAAGCGTTTGATGCCGGCGTGGAAACCGCGGAGCTGGTCCTGCGTGCGGCGGCGCACCTCGGCGATGGAGGGTGCGTCGTAAACGCACCGTCCCTGGCGGAAAATGGGCTTGAGCAGGTCCTCGTGGCGGGCGTCGGGGGGCATGGTTTTGCGCCGGGTGAGGTCCTGGGGGTCGATCAGGGTCATCGGCTCGGTAAACGGCTCGGCCAGGTTGTAGATCGCATCGCCGATGTATTCCCCCGCCAACTGGAAACGGCGCACCTGGAGCAGGCCGGGTATGGAGGTCTTGGCCGTCTGCTCGGAGAGTTTGATGCGGTAGGACCAGGCCACCTCATCATCCCGAACGGCCGAGAGCTTGTAGACGCCCCCCATGGCCGGCTGGTCGAAGGCGGTGGCCAGGCGCGTGCCGACGCCCCAGACGGTGATGGCCGCATGCTGCTGTTTCAGGCTGGTGATGAGGTGTTCATCCAGTTCATTGGTGGCCAGGATTTTGGCCTCGGGAAATCCCGCCTCGTCGAGTATCTTCCGCGCTTCGACGCTGAGATAGGCCAGGTCGCCCGAATCCAGGCGCACCCCCAGCAGCTCATGCCCCTGCTCGCGCAGGCGCTGTCCGACCTGGCAGGCATGGCGCACGCCCTGGAGCGTGTTGTAGGTGTCCACCAGAAAGACGACGTTGTTGGGCATGGCGCGGGCGTAGGCGCTGAACGCCTCCAGTTCATCCTCGAAGCACATGATCCAGCTGTGGGCGTGCGTGCCGCGCACCGGGATGTCGAACAGCTTTCCGGCCAGCACGTTGCTGGTGGCCGCGCACCCGCCGATGTAGGCAGCGCGGCTGGCGGCCAGTCCGCCGTCGATCCCCTGGGCCCGGCGCAGCCCGAATTCCAGCACCGGCTGATCGCCGGCCGCCAGACAGATGCGGGCGGCCTTGGTGGCGATGAGGGTCTGGAAGTTGATCATGTTCAGCAGGGGCGTCTCCAGCAACTGGCACTGGAGGATCGGCCCGGTCACGCGCACCAGCGGCTCATGTGGAAACACGATGCTTCCCTCGGGGATGGCGTCGATGTCGCAGGTGAAGTCCAGGTGGTGGAGATAGTCCAGAAACGCCGGCTCAAAGAGGGGGCGCCCGTCATGACCGTTCAGCGCGGCAAGATAGCTCAGGTCGTCGGCCTCAAATCGCAGATGGCTCAGAAAATCCACAACGTATTCCAGCCCGCAGGCGACGGAGAAGCCGCCGTCGAAGGGATGGGCGCGGAAGGAGAGGTGGAATGCCGCCTGCCGCTGGGTCAGGCCGCATTTCCAATACCCATAGGCCATCGTGATCTGATACAGATCCGTCAGCAGCGCCAGGGAGGTTTTATACAGTTCGCTCGTCGTGTTCATGGCTCGAGGGACCTTTCACACCGGAGGGGACTCGGGGCTTTGTCGCACAATGCCGGGGCCCGGTCAATGCGTTTTTCGCTTCATGGAATCGGGTGAGCCCGCCATAATGGGGCTATGAACACCCTGCTCGACTGGCTGGCGCTGCTTCAGGGGATTTACTACGCTCTGACGGGGATTTGGCCGCTGGTGAGCATCGGCACCTTTCTGGCGGTGACCGGTCCGAAGCGGGATTTGTGGCTGGTCCGGACGGTGGGGGTGCTGGTGCTGGTGATCGGTGCGGCGTTGATCGTCAGCGCGGCCACCAGCGCCTCGGCGAACGTCTCCATTTTCGTTCTGGCCGTCGGCAGCGCGCTGGGGTTGACGGCGATTGACGTGATTTACGTCCTCAAACGGGTGATTTCGCCGATCTATCTCCTGGATGCGGCCGCGGAAGTGGTCCTGATCGTGCTCTGGATCATCGGGGGGTCGATCCACGGATGATCGCCGAGGCATGAAGCCGCCCCCCATGGCCGCGGTGGAACGAATGCCGCTCGAATTCAACCGTCGATCCCCCTATAATTTGTATGGCTTAACCGAGGAGCGTATGAGACATCATGGCCGAAAGCATGGAATGCTGATGATCGCCGCCGCGTCGGCCCTGGCGTTTGCGCTGCCGGCTTTTGGGCAGCAGCGGGTTGGATCGGATGGGCATGCCCTGGATGCCAACAACCGGGTCGGCTCCGGCGGCTACAACACCGCCTCGGGGGAGCAACGCAACATCACGCCCAATGAGATCATCTACGGCAATGTCACCGGCGGGCGGGCGTTCACCGGGCCCGTGGGGAGTACCGATGCCCGCGCCTTTCGCGGACCGACGGCGGGCAACGGGACCGATCGCTTCGTGCGCGATTCTTCCGGGGCGCCGGCTCCTTATACGCCGGACGCGGGCATCATGCAGCCGCAGCCGTATTACGGAATGTCGCGCGGGGTGGCTCCGCCGCCGGGATACGTCCAGGAAGGGTTCAGTGGCGGCTTCATCAAGGCCGACATGACGCCCGGACGCACCAGCGGCGATGTGCGGCTGGGAAATCCGTTCATCGGCGTGGAGAATGTGCCGCTGCCGGGGCCGGGGGACATGGTTTTGTCCGGGCCGATCAGCAATCAGACAGACAACAGCCTCATCACCGCATCTCCTCTCTACGGCATCCGCCAGTGGGGAGGCGGCAATCCGAATGAGCAGTACAATTATCAGAATTTTACCGCCCTGGGACCGGCCCAGGCGGAGGCGGGCGGGCCGGCCAAGGCGCCCGCCAATGCCGAGCCCGCGCCGACACCGACGGATCAGGCCCGGCCCCAGCCGCTGCCCAACGCGCCGCTGGAGCCGATTGGGCCGGACGGGCGCAACCTGAGCCAGCCGCCGCTGAGCAACGATGTCGCTGATGGGTCGGGCCAGGGGTATCAGACGCTGACGCCGCAGGAGCGCACGCCGCAATATCAGCGGATGCACCAGCGGCTGGAGCAGTTCTACAAGCAGCAGAACCTGGGGGATGCCGAAGCGCGACGCCTGGCCGACCAGCAGATGCGCCTGCGGCAGAAGGCGCACGGCCAATCACCCGCCGGTTCCGGGCTTGAACCGGCCGAGCCGTCCACGCCGGCGACGCCGAATCCATCCAAATCCCGGCCGAATGAGCGGCCCCAGGGACGAACCCCCGGTCGACTGCCGGTGGCACCGGGTGAATCGACGCTTGGGCAATAACCGGTTCGGATTGAGTGCCTGGCAGAAAGGGTCAAGTCGCCCAAGA
>JBIQLO010000095.1:0-4596 GCA_044464175.1 Planctomycetaceae bacterium
GGGGCGGGCAAAGGGGATCGGGATGGGCGGACGGCGGCAAGCGGGTCATTGTTTTTGGCTCCTCTATCCTTACGGGGGGCGCTGCGCGGTTTGGCGACGAAAGGCGCAGCGCGATTTTTCAAATCGTGGTTTTTGATAGCGCCAGGGGCGATAATTCTTTTTTTCACGAAGTTTTTTTAATTTTTTGCGCTGCGCGTTTTGGCGCAAAATGGCGCAGCGCGCGGGGTCAGCGAAGAGCGCCTACAAATTAAGAAGGGAGGCCGTTTTGGGCATGAATCAGCGGGCACGCTGACATCGCGGCACACGGCTGAGATCCTGGCACCGGCGCTGAAGCACATTGGCGCGGGAGGGGGGGCTATTCCAGGAGGTTTTTGAGGCGGTCCAGGAGCTGGGAGGATTTGACGGGCTTGGAGAAGAAGTAGGTGGCGCCCACGTGCTTGAGGGAGTTGAGGGTTTCCATGGAGGTGTCGCCGCTGACGACGATGATCGGCTTTTGCGGGCCCATGCGCTGGCGCAGTCCCTGGGAGAGGATCAGGCCGGAGAGGTCGGGCAGGTGGATATCGACGATGGCGGCGGCGACGGCGTGGTCGTCGCAATAGGAGAGGGCCTCGTTGCCACTGTTGAAGGTGGCGGTGCTGAACCCGGCGCGGCGGACGCGCTCGGCCAGAGAGTTGGCCACGGTCTTGTTGTCCTCCACGATGAGAATGCATGGGGCGGCCTGGGGGGACGCCACCGATTCGGTACGGCTGGTCATGGGGTTCACATCGCTTCCTTGCCGTTGCGAGGCCGTCGGGGCGGGTTTCCTGACCTTATCCTTCATACCTCTAAAAGCCTCGACCACTATAGCCCCCAACGGGGCGATCGAGCAACCGCGCAAAATCGGCCCGGGAGGATTCGGAGGCGGGCCCACCGGGAAAAATTGGCAAAAAAACGTAATTTGAGTTGCAGTTCGCGCGGAACGTGATATAGATAACAGACCCTTGGATGGGATTATGGGTAAATGGGCCGCGATTCCTGTTGTTTAACCTGGGGAGTCTGTCATGACCATTGGCACCGTGAAGTGGTTTGATTCCAAGAAGGGATTCGGATTTATTCTGAATCCGGAAGGACGGGATGTCTTTGTCCATTTCAGCAGCATTCAGGCCGAGGGCTTTCGGTCGCTCAAGGATGGAGAACAGGTGGAATTTGAGCAGACCGAAGGGGCCAAGGGGCTGCATGCGGCGTGGGTGAAGCGCCTGGCGCGGGAGTCCTCGGGGATGCCGGCATCATAAGGGGTGGGGCTTGCCGGGCGGGGGATGGTGGCGTACTTTGGCCGCGATGGGATGGTTGGCGTGGGGATTAATCGCGGCCTGGGGCGCATCGCTGGCGGGGGTGGCGGCCATGGCGCGGCGGCATTCAGCCCGACTGGCGCAGCGGGTGCAGCAGGCGGAGCGTCTGGCGGAACTGGGGACGCTGACGGGGGGGCTGGCGCACGAAATCAAAAACCCTCTCTCAACGGTTCAGCTCAATCTTCAGCTGCTGCGCGAGGATTTGGACCCGGAGCATCCGGCCCACGCGCGGATCATTCATCGGCTGGACACGGTGCGGCGCGAGGCATCGCGGCTAAAGGATATCCTGGATGATTTTCTCAAGTACGCCGGCAAGCTGGAACTGTCGCGCCAGCCGGTGGAATTGAATGGGCTGATGGAGGATCTGGTCGATTTCTTCCTGCCCCAGGCGCAGTCGCAGAAGGTGCGGCTGCGGCTCAAGCGATCGGAGCAGCCGATTACCGCGCTGGTGGACGGGCGGCTGCTGAAGCAGGCGGTGTTGAACCTGATGATCAACGCGCTGCAGGCGATCACCGGCCAGGGGCAGGGGGGGGATCTGATCCTGTCGGTGCAGCGCAGCGGGGGAGAGGCGCTGATTGAAATCATCGACACGGGCAAGGGGATCGCGCCGGAGGAGATGGGGCGGATTTTTGATGCCTACTATACGACGCGGAAGGGGGGCTCGGGCCTGGGCCTGGCGATGACCCGCCGGATCATTGAGGAGCATGGCGGGCGGCTGGAGGTCCGCAGCGAGGTGGACAAAGGATCGGATTTCATGATCTTTTTGCCGTTGAACGGGTGATTCGTGGTTTGGGGGATTGGGTGAACAGAATTATGTCGGACGTCAAAACCCCTGCAAGCCGGATTCTGGTGGTGGATGATGAGCAGGAGCACGCGCAGGTGATGTGCGAGGCGCTCAACCGCATCGGCCACCAGTGCGACGTCACCTACAGCCTGCGAGAGGCGGAGGGGAAATTTGCCCGGCGGCGTTACGATGTGGTGGTGACGGACCTGGTGATGGCGGGCAAGCAGGACGGGCTGAAGGTGCTGGAGCTGGCGACCCAGCAGCAGCCGCCCCCGCCGGTGGTGCTGGTGACAGCGCACGCGGACATTCCCACCTGCAAGGCCGCGCTGGCCCAGGGGGCGTATGACTACATCGAAAAGCCGCTGGACCTGGATTATTTCCGCGCGCAGGTGAACCGGGCGGCCGAACGCTCGGCGCTGCTGCGGCAGAATGAGATGCTGCACGAGCAGTTGGACCAGCAGGCGGGGTTTGAGGGGATCGTGGGGTCCAGCGCCGCGATGAAGCAGGCGGTGCGGACGGCGCGGCAGGTGGCGGTGAGCGACATTCCGGTGCTGATCATGGGGGAGAGCGGGACGGGCAAGGAGCTGATCGCCCGGGCGATCCACAACAACAGCCGCCGGCGCAAGAACCGGCTGGTGACGTTGAACTGCGCGGGGCTGAGCGAGTCGATCCTGGAGGATGAGCTGTTCGGCCATGTGAAGGGGGCGTTCACGGGGGCCCAGAGCGAGCGGGAGGGGCGGTTTGAGCATGCCGACCAGGGGACGCTGTTCATGGATGAGATCGGGGACATGCCCTCGGCGATGCAGGCGAAGCTGCTGCGCGTGCTGGAGAACGGGGAGGTGGTGCGCCTGGGGAGCAACGATCCGGTGAAGGTGGATGTGCGCCTGATCAGCGCGACGAACCGGAATCTGGACGAGATGGTGGCCGAGAAGCAGTTCCGCGAGGATCTCTATTTCCGGATCAAGGGGGTGACGATCCTGATTCCGCCGCTGCGCGAGCGGCGGGAGGACATTCCGCTGCTGATTCATTATTTCCTGCAGCAGGCGGCGCAGCGGTACGACAAGCCAATTGACTCGGTCGAACCGGAGGCGCAGCAGCGGCTGATGGGGTATCACTGGCCGGGGAACGTGCGGCAATTGCGCAACGTGGTGGAGAACATGGTGGTGCTGTCATCGGGACCGACGCTGACGATGGAGAATCTGCCGCTGGAGATTCGCCCGCCGGCAAGCGGGGCGGCGGGGGGGATGGACAACCTGGTGGGGATCAGCATCACGCAGGCGGAGCGGGAGTTGATCCGCAACACGCTCAAGATGTTCAACGGCAACCGGGAGCAGGCGGCCAAGGTGCTGGGGATCGGGGAGCGGACGCTGTACCGGAAGATCAAGGAATACGAGTTGACGTAGGCAACAGGCAGTCGGCAGCAGGCGCAGAAGCGCCGCCTGTTTTTGGTCCAGCTGCCTACCGCCGACTCCCCATTGTCCCATGCCGACGATCACGCAAATCCTCCCGCAGAAACGCCGGGCGAACCGGCGGAACATTTACCTGGACGGGCAGTTCGCCTTCGGGTGCAACGTCAATGTGGTGGCGCGGTTTCGCCTGCGCGAGGGGATGGTACTCACGGCCGAGCAGGTGCGCGACATCCAGATGGGGGAGGTGAAGCAGGAGTGCCTCGATCGGGCGCTCAAGTTCCTGCAGATGCGCTTCCACGGCCGGTCGGAGCTGTCCACGAAGCTGATGCGCCAGGAGTACGGGCCGGCGGTCGTCGAATCGGTGCTGGACGATTTGACGCGGATGGGATATCTGGACGATGAGCGCTTCGCGCGCGAGTTCGCCGCCTCGGCGGCCCGGCGACGGCAGTTTGGGCGGCGGCGGTCGATGATGGAGCTGATGAAAAAAGGGATCGCCCGCCCCACGGCCGAGCGGGCGCTGGACGAGGTGTATCAGACGCACGACGACCTGGCGGCGGCGCGGCGGCTGATCGAGAAAAAGGCGGCTTCGCTCAAGCGCCTCGATCCCCAGGCCGCCCGCCGGCGATTGGCCGGGCAGCTTCTGCGCCACGGGTTCGACTATGAAACCATCCGCCCGCTGATCGATGAGTTTCTGGGAGGGGATGAGGGGGGGTGAAGACATCCTCGCCGCATGTTCTTTCATTTGCGGATGTATGGATTTCAAATTAGAGCAATGCCGGAAATGGGGTGCCACGAGTCATGGTACGCCATGACTCGTGCCGTGCGCTGGTCCACCGGCACGAGTCAGCGAGTACGCTGACTCGTGGCACCCAGCGTCACGCAATAGCGTGCCCTACCAATGGGGCCTCGTGCGACTCATTTTCCGATCACAATGGTTTTTTCGGCCCGTGCGCCGCTGGTCAGGTCCAGCACGCGCAGCGTCCATTCGCCGGGCACATCGTTCAGAGCCGTGGGCAGGGTCATGGTCGCCTGGCCGTCGGGGGCGGTGAGGTTTTGGGAATAGACCTCGCTGGGT
>JBIQLO010000095.1:4696-14402 GCA_044464175.1 Planctomycetaceae bacterium
CATGGTCGCCTGGCCGTCGGGGGCGGTGAGGTTTTGGGAATAGACCTCGCTGGGTTGTCCGGCCGGATCGATCACATCGACGCGGAGGATGTGGGTTCCGGGTTTGCCTTCGGTGTTGACGGCGAACTTCAGGGTCGCCGTCTGGCCCGGGCTCAGGCGGTCGTGGTCGGCCGAGATGTCCAGCCCATCCACCTTGTAGGGCAGGGCGGCAAAGAGCATGGCGGTGTCGGCGCTGACCACCGCCTCCACCCGATCGGTCAGTCCATAGGCCTTGCCGCTGAGGATTTCGTAGAGGTACTGCTTTTGAGGCAACGTGATCCGCGCCATTTGCGGCTTGACGGCCATGCCCGAGGCGGTGGGATAGTCCCGCAGCAGGGTGTAGTAGTTCACCGGGCCGTCGCTGAAGTGGGTTCGCTTCACAAAGGGGAGTGGTTTGCCTTCGGCGTCCGTGACGCGCATCAGCGGCTTGAGCCCGGCATCGGCCAGCCAGCTTCCGGCCAGTGATTCGATCCGGTCCATATGCGCGGTATTGGCTTTGACCGTGCGGGCGGCGTTGAATTTGGCGTATTCCGGCAGGAGGTCACAGGCGAGATAGATCGCCCGCCCCTTGCCCTGGTTCATCGCAAAGGCCGCCGGAGCGCCGTCGAGGCTTGCCAGCACCTGCGCGCCGGCGGGGGTGAGGCCCGTCTCGTGCATGGTTACCGGCACCTGTGCCAGGGCCGGGCCGGCGAGGGTCCAGCTTCCGCGGGCCAGGTCCGTGCCGGCGCGCTTGATGCCAAACAACTCGTCAAGCCGGCCGGTGCGGCCCATCCTGCCGTGGCCATCGGCCAGCGCGGTGCGCATCGCGCCGATGAGCGTCCCGCCGTCGCGCACGAAGCGCTCGGCCGCGGCCAGTTCGGCGTCGCTGAGGGAGCTGGAGGCCGGCAGCACCAGCACGTCGTAGCCTTTGAGTTGTCCGGCGGCCAGTTGCTCATACGACACCCAGCCCGGATCAAAGCCCAGGTTCTGCAGCAGCAGGGCCGCGCTTTCGCAGCTCTGTTTCCACAGGTCATATTCGCCCAGGGCATATTCCACGCGCATGGAGTTTTGCGAATAAAGGATCGCCACGCGGTCGCGCCGGATCGTGGAGCCGATCAGCAGCCGCCCGACGCCCCGGCGGATTGGCTTGTACTCGTCGGCGAACGCCTGCCCGAAGGAGGAGTAGCGCAGGTCCGGCTTGAGCAGCAGCCGCCCGGCGTAGATGGCCAGCCCGGTGCCGCCGCGGAAGAACTGGTTGAAGATGCTGAATTTGACGGCCGCGGCGGGGCCGGCATGGCCGCTGGCCCATTTCATCAGATCGACATCGCGTCCGGCGAAATCGACCAGTTCATCCATGCCGGAATAGGCCTGGATGGACGAGAGGGATTTCGAGAGCAGCCAATAGTCATAACCGAAGTAGGGGGAGGGGTAGGGGGTGCCGCTGATGCTCATGCCAAAGTGCGGCACGGCCGTGTCGGCGGCGGCGGTCATTTGTCCGTTGTAGTAGGCGACGGAATAGTCCCCGAAGGCGCGGAAATCGCACCAGGCGCTGAAATTGGTCGCGCCTTTGCGCTGGAGTTCCTTGAGCGTCGGGGGCATGACTTGCTTCCAGTCGGCGAAGGAGGTGTCCCACTGGCGGTTCAGGTCCGCCAGGCTCTTATAGCGCTTCTGCAGCCACTGGCGGAATTGCGCCAGGTAGCTGGGGGCGAAGGACATCTCCACGCCCCGCTCGGCCAGGTGTCCTTCGTCGCCGGCGATGTAATCGACGGCGTTGTAGTCGGCATACCGCCGGGCGTAATCCTGAACCGTCTTGATCGAATCATCCAGTCGCTCATACAGTTCCGCGCTCCGCGTGGGATGCTCCGGGTCGCTCCCCTTGGCCGGGCGGTCGTTGGAGATGCCGGAATTTTTCATGAAGAGGCTCATGTCCGCCCGCCCCACGCTGCTCAGCACCGACTCCATCATCCGTTCCTGCGGGTTGACGATGGCGGCGTTGGTCCCCAGGTCGCGGAACCGCTTGAGAATCGGGGCGAACAGGTAGGCGTTGAAGCTGCGATTGGGCACGGCCGATCCGGTCCAGGGGAGCAGATACGGTTCGGTCGCCTGGCGCGGGCTGGTGCGCTGGGCGAAGCGCACGGGCAGGCCCAGCAGGCGGCTGTCCAACTCCCGCCGATCCCACAGCGATACGCGCACCTCCATCCATTTGTTCAGGAGGTGGTCCAACTCCAATTTGAGGGCCTGCTCCGGGCCCTGGGCCGGCACTGTTTTCTGACGCACGATGCGCCCAAAACCGTCGGTCAGCGTAAGGCGCAACTGGGTGGCCGGTGTGGGCGATCCGGCGAGTTTTACCTTCACGGTCAACGGCCCCTCGGGCGTCAGATAGGGACGATCCAGAGCGACATCGGCCAGCGTCACCGGCGTTTGCAACGAGATGGGCCAGGTGCCCCAGTCCATCACCTTTCCCTGCGCATCGCGCAGCCACAGGTCGATGGAGCCCCGGCTCACCGGGAGCGTGGGGGTGAGCGTCACGGTCTGCTCGCCGGCTTTGAGGTCCAGCGCCTGCGGGCCGCCACGCGCAACCTCCCGCCCGTTGGAATCGCGGATGATCCACGTTACCTGCGCGGCGCGGGCCTGGCCCGGATTGGCCAGGGTGAGCGTGGTGTTCGCCTCGGTCACCTGCGCATCCTTCAGCGCCACCTGTGACTCGTGATGGGCGGCCCAGAGGATGGAACGGATCAACAGGGAGAACTGGTATTCGTAGTAGTTGGACCGGGCCGGCGGGGGAGCCTGGTCCTTGTTGGTCTGGTAGGCCATCGGCAGCAGCCCGGCGGGGCACTCCTTGCCGCTCATGTCGGCGCCGGCCCGGTATTCAAACACGGCCACGCGCCCCTGGCCGACCTGGGCTACGCTGAGGACCGGATGGCCTTTGGCGGAGATCAGCGCCTCGCCGCCCTGCTGGGCGTATTCAAAGACATCGGTCGGCGGCAGCATCGAGAAGGGCACGCCGCGTGTGATGTAGTGCGCCGGCCCGCGAGTCCAGGGAACGTTGGCGATGACCTTGCCGCGCCCCGAGACGGGCAGTTCCTTCGCGATGGCGGTGCCGTCGGCCGGTTCCACCAGCACGAGCCCGCGCCCGCCCTTTACCTGTTCGAGAATCTTCTTCCGATCCGCCTCGGGGAGGTATTGCCACGCCTCGCCCGGCAGAACCAGCACCTGCCAGTCGCCCGACTCTTTCCAGAGGCGCTTTAAGCCGGCCAGCAAATCGGCCTGCGCGGCCGCGTTGCCCCCCATGTAATCCCCCAGGCCCCACTGGAGATAGGAGGAAAAGATGTAGCTGGTGTCAAAATCCAGGTCCATCCGCTGGGCCAGTTCGATGATGTCGCGATCCAGGAAGTTGGCCGTGAACAGGACCGCCTTGGTCTTGCCGCCGTGATAGGGCGCGGCCCAGTCCACGTGGGGCGTCTTTACATCCATGGAGGCGTACTGCAGATCCAGCGCCTTCTTGCCTTCGGGCCGATACTGCTCCTCCACCGGGGCCAGGGTGTAGGCGCTGGAGGCCTTGCCCACCGTGGTCGGCGCTTCCATCTCAAAAATCGACTTGTTTCCCTGCTTCAACACGGCCGAGATAACGTAGGTTCCCTCCGGCGCCAGGGCGCTCGCCGCCTGAACCGAGGCGGCTTTTCCGGCGGTCATTTCCAGCGATTCGGTTTTGATTTCCCGCCACTGGGATTCGGGCAGTCGCCGCGTGCGCAGCGTCAGCGTGGCCGATCCGCTGAGATTCGGGACCAGCGTCGCCCGGATTGCGCCCGAGTCATAGCTGATCTGCCCCACGGCCTGATCGCTGACGCCGGAGACTTTCGAGAGTCCCGCGAACGGTTGCAGCGTCACCCGTGTTTTGAAGCTTTCCCCGGCCGGGATAGGCACTTCGAAGAAGCGCCACTCCAGCGTGGGCGTGCGCGAGTTGGGGGACCACCAGTTGTAAAAGGAGGCCAGGTAGCGGTAATCCATCGACAGCGCCAGCCCGGCCTGGCGCGGCTCATCCACGAGAGCCGTCCAGCCGCGCGTGGGTCCCAGCATCCAGTCATTTCCCTCCGGCTTTGTGCTGGGGTCCAGGCGCTTCACACCCTCGTGCATGGGGTAGTAGTAGGCCATCGTGCCGGACTTCTGCCATCCGTCCACGCCGGCGAAGTTGTGAATCCACAGGGCATGGGGCACGGCGACCAGCGCCTCACGCGCATTTTCCAGGTCATACGCCACATCCACATCGCTGCGGTCGGCGTAGAGCGTGATCGTCTTGGAGATAGTGAGATAAGCCCGCACGCCGCTGACGCCGCGCCGCCAGAGCCGCACGCTCACCTTTTTGGGCCCGTGGTCCAGAATCTCATACTGATAAGGGGCGTTGGTCCAATCCCCATCGCGGTAGCTCTGCCCCACCAGGTGGTCCCCCAGCAGTCCGCCGTTGGGGTGGGCCCGGCTCTTTTTGGGCGTGTAGCTTTGCCCGCCGGCCCCTTTGAGGAGGGAGATGACTCCGCCCAGGCTTGGCTCGATCACCAGGGTCAGGTGCCGGTTGGCCAGCAGCAGTTCCGGCTCGGCATCGGCGTCCAGGTTTTCCTCCTTCACCACCGCCTGGTCAGGCTGCTGCTGGGGGAGGCGATAGGCGGGCAGGGGGGCCTCGGTGCGCGCCGCGGGTTCGGCCGGCGCCTGCGATGAATCGGCGCTTCCGTAAAACTGGATGTCCGTCACCGCATAAATGCCCCCTTTTTCAAACCGCACCCGCGCCCGCAGGGCATCCTTGTCGATTTTTTTGAACGTGTAGGTCTGGTAGTGTTCGGCGAGCGAATCCTCTTTGCGGGTCTGTCCCGTCTCGATCCGGTCCACCAGTTGATAGCCCTGGCCGGCGTCCAGATAGAGGCTGATCTGTCCCAGGAACCAGCGCTGGCTGGGGCGGTAGAACTTGACCGTGACGGCATCCAGCCGGCGCATCCCCTTGAAGTCGAAATCGACATCCACCACCTTCCGGCGGCTCCAGGCGACCTTTGTCTTTTCATCCCCGTCACTCAGGGCGGTCTTGGAGGCGTCGTTGAGATGGTCCGCCACGTTGGGCGTGGTCGAGAAGGTGTAACTGAGCCCCTGAATCGCCTTGGGCGCAGCGCCCCGAGCCCAGACGCCCCCCAATAACACCGCCAGAGAAGCCAGCCAGAGAGTCTTCATGAACGATCCTTATTGAAATTTTTAAAAATGCCGACACAACCGGCCTTGCACATCCCTGGAGTTTGGATGTTGAATTTTGATCTTTGAATTTATCCCGATGCCTAGTCCATCCGGTCCCAGAAGGGGTCGTACAGCCCGATGCCATGACTCAACTGATAGGCGGCCGACCTGCCCTGCCCCCACGGCAGGTCGTCGATATTGCCGAACCAGCCCCCGTGCCCGTCCAGATAGACCACGTTGAGCCCCTTGCCGCCGTGCCGGACGGCTGCGGTCAGATAGCCGACGTAGGCGCCGCTGGCGACCGTCAGCGTGCCCGGCGACTCGGCGTACCAGGGATAGCTGGCCGAGTCATCCTCGCGCCATCCTTTCTCCATCAGCAGCATCGTCCGCGAAGGCTGGCGGTGGGAACTGATCTGCCGCTGACGATTGGGCCCGCCGTATGCGATTTCATAGTTATAGCCGTAACTGTAGAGATAGGTCCCCTCGGTCGGGGCGGCCGGGCAGTGATACAGCTTCATCTGCTTGACGTTGTATCCCAGGTTCGCCTTGGAAGAGAGCAGGTCGGCGTCGACCCCGTAGGAATCGCTCCACTTGGTGCTTGTGCAATAGGGGAGGCTCCCTTTGTTGTCCTGGGCGTACATGTGAAACATCATGCCCAATTGCCGCAGGTTTGAGAGACAACTGATCCGCACCGCCTGCTGACGTGCCTTGTTCAGGGCCGGCAGCAGCATTGCGACCAGGACCGCGATGATCCCGATGACCACGAGCAATTCCACCAGGGTAAACCCGTTTTTGCGTGACATGAACGGTCCTCCTTCAAAATGAAACTGATCAGCGAGCGTCGCCCACCGTCTGGCCCTCCACCAGGCGCATCGCCGTCATGCGGGTGACGCTTGCCAGGCGACCGCGGGCGCGGTGCAGTTCCAGGATGGTCCGGGCGGCCAGTTCACCCACATAGGGCTTGTCGAAATCCAGGCTGCTCAGCCACAGCCCCGCCGCGCCGACGGTGAGCCCCAGTCCATCGCACCCGATGATGGAAACATCCTCCGGCACGCGCAGGCCCCGCGCTTCCAGCGCTTCGACCACACCCGGCGCTGATCCATCCCCAATCAGCAGCGCGGTCACCCCCGCTTCCACCTGCTCCAGGCAGAACTGCACGGTGGCCGGGCGGTCCCCGTCGAAAATGTAGCCTTCGCCCAGATGGGCGGCCGCCGGCGGCAGGCCGCGCTGCGCCAGTTCATCCCGCAACCCCTGATACCGCTGCCGTGTGGGCCAGTGTTTGCGGCTCAATCCCGCCAGCGCCATCCGCCGGTGCCCGCGCATCGCCAGATGGGCCACTGCCGCTCGAGTGCCCCCGTAGTAATCCGCGTAGACCGCGCTGAATTCCCCCCGCCTGGGGCGGCGGTTGATCGCCACCACCGGAATGTTCAGGGAGGCCAGAAAGAGCGCGTTGTCCGCCTCCTTCGGATAGACCCCCAGAAGAATCAACCCGTCGAGTTGTCCGGTTTGCATCGCCGTCCGCAGCATTGGATCGGTCGCCAGACTGCCCCAGACGCCGATGATGTGCATGCCGGCGCCCTTGCCCGACAGGACGGCCGCCGCCCCCTCCACCTCGGCCTGCGTCAGATTGCTCATTTGTCCGGCCGGGGAGAGGCTGCTGACGGCGTAGACCACGCCATACCGTCCCCCCTCGCCCCCGCGCCGCCGGCGGGTGCGGTGCTTGTATCCCAATTGCCGGATCGTCGCCTCCACGCGCCTGCGCGTCTCAGCGCTGACCCGGCTTTTGCCGTTGGCCACCAGCGACACCGTGCTCGGCGCCACCTTCGCCTTCCGGGCAATATCCAGAATCGTGACCATTGCCGGACAACGTACCCGTGGTAGAGAAAAAAAGTCAATCAAATTTTCTAAAAAATAATTGTCGAAATTTTTGTCGAATAAATTTGACTCACACAGGAAATGATGATCCTCCTGCAAGTGATTAGCGCGATTCGATTTGGCAATCCACCAGATGCAGATCAACGCCACAATCAGAATAAACTGATTTCCGGCCCACTATCACTGGGGACTGCGAAGCCTCGAAAGCAATCTTTTCAATTCTTCCCTTGATAGTCAGTTTTGTTCCTCTGCCATTGTTCATGTCAAATGGTTTCACCTTGGCCAACACATCCACGAACTTTTCAGGAAACTCAACCGTCATTCCCAAGCCAAGCGAATACCTATGGTAGCGGATGGCTCTTTGCTCCCACATTTCCTTCTCGCGATTATCTTTTGTCGGGGCAGGTCGATAGATCGCTGTCGCTCGAATCTTCGCAGGGCGACGCTCGCCCCTGCTCTTGTATTCCTTGATATACTGCATATTGCGAAGATAAACGGGGATTTCAACTATGTCCCCCGCAACATGATCCTGCATCCATTTGGTTGAAACGGAAAGATTGACGTTCGTCCATTTCGCCCCGCCGTCAGGCACGCATTTGGACGGAAGCAGGGCGACGATTTCCTCGACTGCGTGAAATGTCCGCACCTCCCGAGACGGCTTTGTAGTTGAATTAGCGCCAACAAGACCCAGCAGGGTGACGATTCCAATGATGGCCAACAAATCAGCCAAGGCGAAGGCATTTCGCATAAGGGCTCCTTGTATTGAATGAAAGGCAGTTGCCTCCTCGCGCGGAGGCGTGAATTGCAACCACTCCATCCTACTGCACAGGCCGCCGCCTCGGCAATCGTCCCGGGCTCCATGGCCGGTTTTCGTGCGCCGGGGCGGATCTGTGGGCGCCGCTCGGGTTTCGGGATGCGGGAGGAGAGGGGGCATGTTATTGCTTTACCCCAAATCCCGAATCCCGAATCCCGAATCCCGGCGAGCGGGGTCAACGAAGATCGCCTACAGGGGCGTGGCATCGCCCCGCGCGCCGCTGTTCCCAATCGGCGGCTTTCTTGACACCCTGTCCCCCCGGCTTTTATTCTGCCCCCTGATCGGAAATTAGACGCATTGGAGGCTTCCATCATGACTCGACTGCCGCGGTTTCTCCCCTCGATCGCCCTGGCCGCCGCTGTGGCGCTGCCGGTGATCGGCTCCCAGTCCTGTTTTGCCCAGAAAGTCGCCGCCACGGCGGCCTCCAAGGCCGACACCCCCTCCACCAAACTCCTGAGTGATGTGGATGATTTCTGGCACTACGCCAAGATCGCCCGGTATGACCTGGCCCTGGCGGCCGGGAAGAAAGTGGTGGCCGACAAAGCCTCGCCCCGGCAGGTTTTGGCCGCCTTCCAGCAGGTCGCCGACCAGCACCACGACAACCTGAGCGACTGGATGCTCCGCTGGCAGGGGATCGACGCCCTCCGCGACATCACGACCCAGCTCCTTAACACCATCAAGGAAGGGCAGTTCCAACTCCGGGCCGATCAGGCGTTCATCGAGCAGAACATCCAACGGTTGTCCGTGAACGACCGCGCTTTTTCCCTGGCGATGATCAACCTCCGCCAGAGCGGTGAGCTGGCTTATCCGCTGATGATCGAGTACCTGCGTGATCCGGCCAAGGAGAAGTATCAATATTCCGTGATGCGGGCCATGCGGGATTTGGGGCGCGTGGGGCTTAATCCGCTGGTCGCCGCCACGTTTTCCAACGATCCGGCCGTCCTGGTGCCCATCTCCCAGGTCCTGGGAGAACTGGGCTATGATGGCGTCGTTCCCTACCTGGCGCGGGTGGCACAGGATCAGAAGACGCCCGCCGCCGCCCGGCAGGCGGCCGCCAACGCCCTCCGCGCCATGGGCGCGGGGGACCCGGCCCATCTGAACGTCGCCGACCTCTTCTACGACCTGGGCGAGAAGTTCTACTACGGCAAGGCCTCCATCACCTACGACAACCGCAATCCGTCGGCTTATGTCTGGTCCTGGGAGGGGAATAAGGGGCTGGTCAAGGCGGATGTGCCCCCGGCCATCTACAACGACATCATGGCGATGAACGTCTCGGCCGACGCTCTGCGGGCCAATCCCGGCCTGGCCAAGGCTGTGAGCCTCTGGCTGGCCGCCGATTACAAGCGCGAGGCCGAGCTTCCTTCGGGCGCAACCGATCCGACCCGCCCGCCCAAGGATCCGGGCGCGCATTTTTATGGCGTTTCCCTGGGGACGCGCTATCTCAACGATGTGCTGGCGCGGGCTTTGAACGACCGGAATTCCGCCGTCGCCCTGCGCGCCATCCGCTCTCTGGAACAGATCGTCGGACAGAGCAACCTCTTTTCCGGCGGGCAGCCGATTCTCGAGGCCCTCAACTATCCGGACCGCCAGGTGCGCTTCGAGGCGGCTTTCAGCCTGGCCGCGGCCCTGCCACAAAAGCCGTTTGACGGGCAGGCCCGGGTGGTTCCCATTCTGGCCGAGGCTCTGGCCCAAAGCAGCAAGGTCAATCTGCTGGTCGTGGCCCCGCAGAGCAAGCTGACGCCGCTGGTGTCGGAGCTGAAAAAGGCGGGCTACAGCGTCGCCGGGGCG
>JBIQLO010000096.1:0-14276 GCA_044464175.1 Planctomycetaceae bacterium
CGCCGAAACCACGCCGTCGCTGGCGCGCGTGGAATGGGAGCACATGCAGCGCATCCTGCACGACACGGGGGGAAACATCTCCGAGACCGCGCGGCGGCTGGGCATTCACCGCCGCAGCCTGCAGCGCAAGCTGGCGAAATTCCCGCCGCTGGAATAACCAATAAAAAAGCCCCGCCGCCCGAAGGCGACGGGGCTGGGATTTCGGGACAGGGCGTTTACTTGTTCATCACGCCGTTGGGGTTGTCCTTGTTCATGCGCGGGGCGGCCTTCTTGGCCGGCGCCTTGGCGGGCTTGGCGCTTTCGCCCTTGGAGGCGTGAACCGTGGTCGGGAGGATCAGGACCTCCACGCGACGGTTCTGGGCCCGCCCGGCGGCCGTGGCGTTGGACGCCGCCGGACGCTTGTCGGCATAGCCGATGACGCCGAGGCGCTGCCCGTTGACACCCTGCTTCTGCATCTCCTCGGCCACGGAAATGGCGCGGTGGGCCGACAGATACCAGTTGTCCAGATGCCCATGCTTGATCGTGTTGGGATTGGAAACCTTGGTGTTGTCGGTGTGCCCGGCCACAAGCAGCTCATACCCGCTGGCGCCGGGGGAGTTGAGGATCTTGGAGAAGCGGTCGATGACGCTCTTGGCCTTGGGCGTCAGCTCGGCGCTGCCCAGGGCGAAGGTGACGTCGCTCTTGAACTTGACGATGCCGCGGGCGGCGTCAAATTCGACCAGGTCCGGGTTCTGCTCGGCAAACTGCTTGAGCTCGTTGCTCAGGGGTTCGGGCAGGGCGGTCCCCTGGCCGACCTTGCCCAGAGCCGCCTCATAGCGGGCGTTGAGCTCGGCCAGACGCTTTTCCAGATCCGCGTTCTGCTGGGTCAGGTTGTTGACCAGGGCGTCGCGGGACCCGCCGTTGCTGGTCAGGGCCGCCAGTTGCGCCTTGAGGGTGTCGGCTTCAGCGCGGGCGGAGCTGGCTTCATTCTGTGCCTGGCCAAGCTGGCCGGCCATCCGGTCGCGCTCGAGTTTGAGGGCGTTGTACTTTTCCTGGGCGACGCAGCCCGTGAGCGAGAGGGCCAGGGCCCCCAGCCCCATCCACTGGACGATGCGATTCATATCAGGCCTCCATGCATGATCGCCGGCCGATCCACCCAAATGCACATACATTTATTCCCGGTTCTCGGCCCAAAGCGCGATCATTGTGCCCTTGCTTTGTCGGAAAGCAAGAGGGATGAGTTGAAAAAATAGATGGATTTTTGTTTATGGGTCGGAGGAAAGGCGGGGGAAAATGGGTTTATTCGGCAATCCAGCGAAATGGGTTTAAAGGGGGTGAATCGGCGATTGGAGCGTGCCCGCGGGGTTTTTGCAATGGTTGGATCGGGTTGGAATGGGTTTGTTCGTAAAGGGAAGCAACGAGGGGACGGAGAGTTCCGGGTTCCGGGTTCCGGGTTCCGGGTTCCGGGTTCCGGGTTCCGGGTTCCGGGTTCCGGGATTCGGGGGTGGGTGAAGCATGCTGGAAGATGATGTTGACGATGGGGTAGTATAGCAGGTGCTTGGGATTTGTCAAGAAAAAATTTGGTAAATGTCCGGGCAGCGAAAACCATCCCCTGTCCAGTCGTCTTCGAGGGAGCACGTTTCCTGGGAAGATTGGTGACCGATGTGCATCCCCTCTTTCCGTGCGTCCTTTTTTCCCGCTGGGGCGCGTCTTCACGCATAAGCATCAAGTAAGGCTACAAATGCTGCCCTCATTGTTTTTTGTCGAGCAGGGCTTCCTTGCCATCCAAGCACTACCCCGATGCACTCGTTAAGGTACCCAATACCATCAGCCAAGAGACGAGAATTTGAGGATCTGATCAAACAGGTCGGCATAACCTGCGATCATTTGGGCGCGGTCTTGACCATTGATGATCGCCCTGGCACCCATGTAATCGGACCGTGCCGTGTTTAGGTAATCAACGAGCTTCCGACCGGTGAAGAGCCCTTTTATCATTCCGAGTGCCATTATTTCGTATGCAACGTCAACTTCAAGCGCTTGGCCAGGCATTGTCACCAAGTCGATCCCAATGGCATTACCGATGCGCCGGTAGTTATCCTTGTGCGTGATCTGCACATAGCCGCGGCCGTAATATGTTTGGCCGGTTTCTGCATCAGGCGTCCCGTAGTCGTGCCCTTGTCCCCTTCCCGCCTCATACACCGGCGCCCAGGTATCTGCACACTCGTGCTTCACCGTCGCCAGCATGTAGGCGCCCCACCTCCGATCTATGATCCGAGTGTCGCCAGACATTCGGCCAAGTAGTCGGTGCTGAGCCTGCAACACGGGTAGAGAGAGCGGCTTGAACCGTGCGCGATATGCGTTGTCGAACTTATCGGTGTTGATGTTCATACCGCCTCGGCAAATCTTTCCGCACAGGAAGCAGTACTTGAGCCCACTGCCGCAACTGGCTTTGAGAGTCTCATTCCTCCTCCAGCAGAACGCGAAATCGGATGGTTCCTTTGAACCCAATGCCTTCCCCATTGGGTACGCGACAATCTTCATCGTCTGTATCTAGGATCAACGTCAACTCCTGCCAATAGGTACCCGTGATAGCAGGCTTAATGCCGCGCACGACCCCGCGGATCAACACATAGCCTGGCATTTCGATTGTGCGTGTGTAGTCCTGCACAATCTGCACAATTCGGAAGCCCTTGTAGCCGCTATCCACATTGAAGACTGGCAGGTTGTATTCGCCTTCGAAATGAGTAAAGTTCTTCTTCCACTCCTTCACGTCAAAAAACGCGTGATGAACCACCTTTCTGGAATCGTGTTCGAGGTGGGAACGGAAAAAATACCCCGTGTCTCGGTTGCTCCGGGAAGCAACGTTGTTATCTCCGTCGGTGCGCCGATACTGCGCGTTGTGCCATGTACCATCGATAGGCACGACTATTGGATCAGTCACGACTCGCCACTTCCAATCCCATCGGAGCGACTGAGGCCTCAACTGCTCGCTCGCTATCTGATGGCTCTTGAACGGATTGGACACAATGCTGACCGCCAACTCGTCAATCTTCCCGAGCGTTGCCATATTGCTGGTGAACGCAGCTTCCGTCTTCTGCTTGTCGAAACCAATAAATTGGTCGGGATGTCGCAGCATGTAACGCTGCGCCTTTACCTCATTTAACATTCTGGCGCGCCATTCCCCCACTTCTTCTAGTACTGCTCGCGCCTCCGCGGTACCTAGCTGTGGCCCGAAATCAGATAACAGGGCATACGGTACCACGACCACTGCAATGGCTCTGGCTTCATTGCGGTGGGCGTGCGCGTATTGCTTAAAGCCGCTCCACAGCGGACGGATCTTGTCGATGCCGTCGGGTGAACCGTAGGAGTCGAAACCGAGCGAAGTGTTGGCTAAGGCAAGCCTGCTGCTCGTTGCCGACGCCTTTACGACCTTTTTCACATCGACGCCGCCCTCTACGAACGCACTCGAAGCTCGCAGAGAGACCTCAAGGCTGGACCGCATCTTCTTACTGCGCGTTTCAAACTCGCCGGTCTGGAAGAACTCGCCGCCGTAGTCGATTCCCGCAATGAACGAGTCACCATACTTACGGTAAAACTCGATGTCTCCATGCCGCTTGAGAAACTTACGGGCATCTACCGAGAGTCGGAACCGGCTAAGGACCCTTGAGTGAGTGATGACTCGGTTGCGAGCTACGAGCTTTGTGACAAATTCCTCCGATTCAGAGCCATATGCGTAGGACGCCTTGACTTCTGCGCTCCAGGTAAATCCCTTTGTCTTGACAAAAGCATCCACTCCGAGCTGAGTCATCAACTGTTCGTGAGACGTTACGATGTCATAAAAACTCTGCGCCTCGCTATTTGACAGAATGTCCTCATTGACATCGGAGGGCTTGAAAGCCACCACCTGAAGTGGGTAAGTGGCTCCCGTCATAGTGTTGAATCCGTACCCCAGTTCGGGGTTGATAACATCACCACGAAGACGCATCGCTCCGGGAAGAGGCGGTAACGCAGGTTGCTCCGCGCGACGACGGCTTAATGATCCTAAGTGAAGGAACGCGCTAGTATCGCTACCCGCGGCACTAGCATCTGGTCGTGGCTCGGGGGGCATTCCGTTGTAGTGAACGGTCGCCGTTGCTACTCCCGAACCAGCTACCACTGCTGAAGCGACGACGCGGTAGCGTCCCGGCGGAAGCGGCAGATTGCCGGCGCTCACACTCGGATATGTCGGCCCCAAAGATATGTTTCGTAAAACTCCTCCACCCGCGGCATACGTCTGTATGTACACATCGCCTCCGGTGACCTCGAACTCAGTTTCTGTGACTACTCCGCCGCTACAGGTCGATGTGGCCTGCCAGCGGTAGCCGGGGCGGATGGAATCGAAGAGCACGAGATGTGGCTCCGGGATTTCTTGGGCCATAACATCGCGTGGTGCCCCATCGGAGTCGCGACCGCGATGGGGGACCGGGACGGTGCGAGCCTTGCGTGGCAAAGTAACCTCCTCGTGCGATAGTACCCGCACCAAAGTTTACCGGGACAGACTCCGATTGGGAAGAAAAATTTTGTGCCGGTGCAAGCGTGAGGTGTGACAGAGCACCAATTCCGCCGGGTTGTTTCGGCGCGGGTGAACGCGGCCATAGGAGACAGCGTTCGAGCGGCGGAACTGGTGCTGGATCGGCTTTTACGACGGGTGGCCAACGCTGCGGCGCATAAGTCGTGGGAAATCCTCGATCCGGATGAGCGGTTTTTGTGAACAAGCTTCGGAATGCCCTCTTGTTACCAGAGCCGCCAAGACCCCCATTCCCGTCATTGGGCGGGTTTCCGACGCAGTCAAAAGGAAGCCAAAAAAGGGGCAGACATGATTCATGGTTATTTCACGGTCGAGACTCGTTGGGACCAACCGACCCCGCTGTAGGCAGCCTCGCTGAGGCCGCTGCGGGGTCAGCGAAGATCGCCTACAGGCGCACATGTGTGAGGCGTGCGCGCTTGACAGGCGGGGGATGCGCCCTAGGATGGGGGCACTTGTCGAGAGGTCCGGGCGGTGAGCTTGGAAGGGTAGACGAGACACGCGAGTCGTTTCATGCCGCCTTCGGCCCGGTGGGCCGCCTCTTTTGACTATTCGCATTGGGATGGATGGGCCCGGGCCCACCTGAGTGGATTCACGGATCGCGGGTCGTCTAATCGGTAGGACACCAGGTTTTGGTCCTGGCGATCGGGGTTCGAGTCCCTGCCCGCGAATTGGTGTTGGGGCGTTGGCCGTGCGGCCCCCTCCCCAGCCCTCCCCCGGCGTACCGGGGGCGGGAGATCGGGCCACCGGCCAACGAAACAGCATGAAATCGGATGCGGACAAGCTGAAGCTGTTCACGGGACGGGCCAACCGGGACCTGGCGGAGGAAATCTGCAAGTACCTGGAGCTGCCCCTGGGGCGGGGCAAGGCCGAGCTGTTTCCCGACGGGGAGCTGATCGTCAAGGTGGAGGAGGATGTGCGCGGGCGGGACTGCTATGTGGTCCAGCCGACCAGCCATCCGATCAACGCCCATTTGATGGAGCTGTTCATCTGGATCGACTGCCTCAAGCGGGCCAGCGCCTCCCGGGTGACGGCCGTGATCCCCTACTTCGGCTACGCCCGCCAGGACCGCAAGGATGAGGGGCGCACCCCCATCACGGCCAAGCTGGTCGCCAACCTGCTGGAGCGGGCCGGGGCCGACCGGGTGGTGAGCGTGGATTTGCACGCCGCCCAGGTCCAGGGATTCTTCGACATCCCGGTGGACCACCTGACGGCCGCCCCGGTGCTGGCGCGGTGGATGAAAAAGCTGAACCTGTCCAACCGGGTGTTCGTCTCGCCGGATGTGGGCAACGTCAAGCGGGCGCAGGTGTACGCGAACCTGCTGGGCGGGGAGCTGTGCATCATCGACAAGCGCCGTAAGAGCGGCTCGGAGACCGTGGCCAAGCACGTGATCGGCGAGGTGGCCGGAAAGAACGTGCTGATGGTCGACGACATGATCACCACGGCCGGAACGATGTCCGAGGCGGTGAAAATCCTGCGGGAGCACGGGGCGAAGGAAATTTACCTGGCGGCCACGCACGCGGTCTTCGCGCCGCCGGCGATGGAGCGGCTGGCCAGCTGCGACTTCACGCGGATGGCGGTGACGGACACGATCCCGATCGGCACGCGGGCCGACGCCATCAAGGACCGGCTGACGGTGCTGAGCGTGGCGGAATTGATCGGCGAGGCGATTCACCGGATTCACCACAACGCCTCGGTGAGCGCGTTGTTTAAGAATGGAAAGTGAAAAGAGTTATTTGTTATTGGTTATTTGGTGTGTGGAAACCAATAACAAATAACAAATTACCAATAACAAGGAATCAGACATGGCAAAGCAATCGGCACAGATCAGCGCACAGGCGCGACAGGAATTGGGTTCGCGGGCCTCGCGGCGGATTCGGGAGGCGGGAGGCCTCCCCGGCGTGATTTACGGGCACAAGGAGGCGGTGGTGCCGGTGACCCTGCCGAAGAAGGAAGTGGTGACGCACCTGACCCACGGGGCGCACCTGTTCGACCTGACCCTGGACGGCAAAAGCGAGAAGGTGCTGGTCAAGGAAGTCCAGTACGACCACCTCGGGCTGGAGGTGCTGCACGTCGATTTCACGCGCGTCAGCCTCGATGAAAAGGTGGAGGTGACGGTCGAGATCGAACTGAAGGGAACCCCCAAGGGGGAGAACGACGGCGGCGTGCTCCAGCAGGTGCTGACGGAAATCGAGGTGGAGTGCCTGGTGACGGACATCCCGGAGGTCATCCGCCACAACGTCTCGGAAATGGGGCTGGACGACGTGCTGCACGTGCGCGACCTGACGCTGCCGCCCGGCGTGCGGGCGATTCCCGACGGCGATGTCATCGTGGCGACGGTGAAGGAGATCACCGAGGCCGAGGAAGCCCCGGCCGAGGGCGAGACCGCCGAGCCGGAACTGATCGGCCGCAAGCCGGCCGAGGGTGAAGGCGAAGAGGCGGCGGAAGAGAAGAAGAAGTGAGAAATGTAGGGTGGGCTAAAGCCCACCCTCCGCGGCCATGAAACTGATCGTCGGACTGGGCAATCCGGGGCGAGAGTACGCGGGCACCCGGCACAACGTGGGGTGGGCCGCGCTGGATGCGCTGGCCCGGCGGCTGGGATGGATTTCCGCCCCCGGCGACTTCGAGCGGCTGGGGCGCAGCCGGTTCGAGGGGATCGCGCTGGACGGGACGGTTTCGCTGCCGGGGGGCGGGTCGGAAAAACTGATGCTGCTCAAGCCGCTGACGTTCATGAACCTCAGCGGACGGTCGCTCAAGGCGGCGGCGAGCTTTCATCAGGTGGCCACGGCGGATATGCTGGTGGTGCTGGACGATCTGGCGCTGCCCACCGGGCGGATTCGCCTGCGGCCCGGCGGCTCCAGCGGCGGGCACAACGGCCTGAAGGACATCGAGCGGGCGCTGGGCACGAACCAGTACCCGCGGCTGCGAATCGGCATCGACGCCCCCCCGCCCCATGTGGGGCAGAAGGATTATGTGCTGGGGCGCTTCAGCCCCGAGCAGCGGGCGCTTCTTGAGCCGGCCCTGGAGCGGGCGGCCGAGGCGATGCGGCTGTGGATGGAAAAAGGAATGGAAGCGGCGATGAACGTATTCAACGCCGGTGAGCGGAATTAAGAATGATGAATTAAAAAATGATGAATTGAAGCGAATCATTCATCATTCTTAATTCATAATTTGTAATTGAAAACCCAGCGGCCGGGGTGGACCGGCCTGAACCCATGCTGAGGAGCATGATTTATGGCAGATGCGAAATTGAATCAGTACGAGGCGATGTTCCTGTTCGGCGGCTCGGCCGCCGGCGACCTGGATCAGGCGCAGAACCTGTGCCGGCAGATCATCGAAAAGCACCAGGGGCAGATCCTGGTGCTCAAGAAGTGGGATGACCGCCGCCTGGCCTATGAGGTGGCCGGGCAGAAGCGCGGCGTCTACATCATCGCCTATTTCAAGGCGCCCGGCACCGCCGTGGGGGCGATCGAGCGCGAGGTGGGGCTGACGGACCAGATCCTGCGGGTGATGGTCCTGCGGGCCGATCACCTCAACGAGCAGGAGATGGCGGCCGTGGAGCCGCAGCCGGTGGCGCCGCGGGAGGAGCGCGGCGGCTCGGACCGCCCGCGCCACGATGAACACCGCGCCGAGGCCGCCGAGCCGGCCGGGGCGGGCAAAGAGTAATTGGATCAACTGACCGTCGGATTCGAGAAATCCGTCCCTAACTGGAGACGCTCATGGCCAACTTCAATAAAGTGGTGCTTCTTGGGAACCTGACCCGGGACCCGCAGCTGAAGTATCTGCCGAGCCAGACGCCGGTGGTGGAATTCGGACTGGCCATCAGCCGCAAGTTCAAGGCCGCCAGCGGCGAAATGCGGGAGGATGTCTGTTTCGTGGACTGCGCCGCCTTCGGGCGGACCGCCGAGGTGATCAACCAGTACTGTCAGAAAGGACGCCCCCTCCTGGTGGAGGGCGGCTGAAGTACGACAGCTGGGAGGACAAGAACGGCGGGGGCAAGCGCTCCAAGCTGTCGGTGGTCGCGGAAAACATCCAGCTTCTGGGCGGACGCGACCAGGGCGGCGGCGGCTATCAGGGCGGTGGGGAGGAAGGGCACAGCGCCCCGCGTTCGGCCCCGCCCCAGCGCGGCCCGGACCGGGCTCCCGTGGAACAGCCCTTCGGCGAGGAACAGCAGTTCAGCGAGAACGATATTCCGTTTTGAATTTTGTTGTGGGTTGTCTGTGCTTTGCCGGCTTTCAGCAAGCAAAAAAATAACCCGTAACAGATAACAAGGACCAACATGGCAACAACCAAGCTTTTATTGAAGGAATCCGTCAAGCACCTGGGCCGCGTCGGCGACGTGGTGGAGGTGTCGCCGGGGTATGCCCGCAACTTCCTGCTGCCCAACCACCTGGCCGTCCAGCCGACGCCCGGGAACATCAAGCGCGTGGAGGAGATCCGCAAGGAGATCGAGCGCGTGGAGCGCGAGCGGCGCGACCAGCAGGAGCGGCTGCTCCAGCAACTGGCGGGCGTGGAAGTGAGCATCGAGCGTCGGGCCAACGAGCAGGGGCACCTCTTCGGCTCCGTCGGCGCCACCGACATCGCCCACGCCCTGCAGGTGCAGGGATACAACGTGGAGCCCAACGACATCAACCTGCACGGCAAGCTCGACCGCATCGACGTCTTCACCGTCGAGGTGCAGTTCGCCGAGGACCTGCGGACGGAACTGAAGGTGTGGGTGACCCCCGATGCCGAATCCAAGGCCGCCATCGACGCGGCCCGGGCCGCCGCCGCCGCCGAGCCCCCGCCCGCCGGCAACTTCGAGCGGTCGGCCTGACGGTTCATCGCAACAGCAGGAGCCGCGCACGAAGAAAGCCGGTGGCGTCATGCCGCCCCAACCACTTCCTTCGTGCGCGGCTTCTTTATTCCCATTCCGGTCGAAAACCAGACGTCTGCAGATCGGAAAACAAAAGCGGCACGGGCCTAAACCCGTGCCGCCTTTTTTGAACATCCAGGCGCCCCCTACCGCGGCACAACCTCCAGGAGCCGCCCGCGCTGCCCCTCCAGCGGGATCGTGACCGTCTGCTCACCGGCCGCCAGCGGCCCCCCGACGCTCCGGCCCGTCATCAGGTCCCGCAGCGTCGAGTCGCCCGGCACCTTCAGCCGCACCTTCACCGCCCCGCCGGTCTTGCCGTAATAGTCCGCCGCCAACAGCACCATGCGGTTGCCCTGCTTCATCCCGCTGATCCGCCCCTCTCCCTCCACCTTGGCATCCGCCCCCACCAGATCCCCCTTGACGATCACCTCTTCCACCGGCGCAATGGCCCGGATGACGCGGTTGTAGGCGATCAGATCCTCCGAATCCCACATCCGGCTCGACCAGAACCAGATCCCGCGTGACCCGTTGGCATAGCACTCCAGAAGCGCCCACTGGAACGACTCGCCCGGAAACACCCCCGCATCCCCCGGCGTCAGCCACGGCATCACATCGCTCCGCGGCAGCTGCCCCCGGTCCTTCCGCGCTTCATCCCCGATAAATTCCAAATCCGCCGCCTGCAGGCTCGTGTACGTCGAAACCTGACTGGAATTGAGCAGTTCCGGATAGAGCGCATTGAAATCAAAAAGCTGCTGATAGACATGCCCCGGGCGGAAGTCGTAGCAGCCGGTGCTGAAGTCATGCCCCCCCGCCTCCTTCACCGCCTTGCGCGCGGCGGTGACCAGGTCATGGATCATCTCCTTCCCCTTGGACTGCTGCCACGCCGCCCACGAGCCCAGCCCCGACTTCTGGAAATCAAACTGGCAGCGCGTGCATTTGACACTGTCCAGCGGCCCGGCCCAGCCCCACAGCTCGATGTCCTCCGAACTGAAATCCGGCTTCACGGCCGCCATCATCGTCGCAAAGCGCTGAATCTCCTCCTGGTAGTATTTCCCGCGATAGGAGATGCACAGCTTCTTGCCCACCGTCCCATCCTCAAACTGGTCGTAAACCTCCTTCTGCCCCTTGTGCTTCTTGACGATCGGCCCCAGCGGCGAGTCGATGTTGGAGATGAAAAAGCCCGCCTTGCGCGCTTCTTCCAGATTGGCCCAGGCCGGGTCCTTCGGGTCGCTGGGCATCCACATCCCAAAGACGTTGAAGGTGTTCATCCCCAGCGCCCTGAACGCCTCCAGCTGTCCCGGCCAGTCGACCGCCGCGCTGTTCCACCACCCCAGCGACGCCATGATCGTCTTAAGCCGCGGCGTCTGCGGAATATCCACCGCATGCACCGGGATGCTCAGCATCGGGCTTTGCCACTTCCCATCGCCGAACTGGTAGCGCAGCGCCCCGGCCTGCCCATCCTTCCACCCGTCGGCCTTCAAATAAATCCGCCCGAAGACCTTGTTGGTCTTCCCCTCCTTGGTGGAAAAGGTGTAGCGCCGGCCCCCGTCGGCGGCCTGCGGCTTACTCTCCTCCACTTTGACGCCCCCCACGCTCCCGCCCACCAGTTCCAGCCCGGCCGGCACCTCCAGCGTCAGCGTGACCGGCGATCCCTCGGCCGAGGGCGTGTCCAGCCCCACCGGCACCGGCAGCGTCACGTTGGTCGCCACCTCCAGATACGGCTTGTGGAAATAGACCTGCGGATGGGTGACGGTGAAGCCTGTAGGCGGAGTCGCCGACCCCGCGGCCCTGGCGCCGGCCGATTCCTTCCCGAACACATACAATTCATCGCTGACGGCCGTCATGTTGCCGTAAATCCGAAAACCCACCCAGCGCCCATGCGCCTTGAGGTCCTTGAAGCGCAGGCAGTCCACCCACGAGGTCCCCCGCCCCTGGCCGATGCCGAATTTCTCGAAATCCCCCCGGTTCCACTGCGAGAATTCCCCCACCTTCGTGTAATGCGCCCCATCCGTGCTGACAAACGCCTCGACCCACCCGGGAAACTGCCGCCCGCCGCCGGGGGCGCTGCCGTTCTGCAGGCGGATGGCGATTTCATCAATGTCGCACGCCTTGCCCAGATCGACCGCCAGATTGAACCGCCCCGGATAGCTCCATCCCACGGCCGCCGACTCGAACCAGAGCCGATGGTCCGGGCGCTTGCCCAGCTTGCCGTCGGTCAGGTCGGTCTGGTCCGTCCCCCCCTTCTTTGTCAGCGAGTAGCCGGGTTCGGGCGAAAACGCCACCGCCTTCCCCTTGGCCAAGTCCGTCCGCCCCTGCATCGGCGGCGTCGGCTCGGCCATCGCCGCCGCCCCGCCCACCAACAACGCCACCCCAACGCCCCGAGAAACCGAGAACCCTTCATGCGTGCTCCTGCTTGGGTGGGATTTGCCCCACCTGTCCCATCCCCCCGTTTCGCCGGCGCCCGCACCGGCGGAATGCGCCTTGCCAAACGCCGCGCAGGGTGGACCCTGCCCCCATGAATCCCTGGAACGCCAAGGCCCGCCCTGCATACTCATCCTACCGCCCCACCCGGAAATACGCGCTACTGTTGCCCGGAAACGCCTTGGGCGACACCGTGGAGACATGCCCGTCAGCATAGAGCGCATTGGCCAGGCCGTTGTGCCGGAAGCCCACGCCGTTAACCAGCGATCCGGGATAGGCGTACGACACCGAATAGGTATTCATCTGCTGATTGTCGATCACCAGCACCACCTCCTGCGGCGGCGCGGTCAGCTGCGTGAACTTATGGGTGGTGTAGGTGGGATCCACCACGTACTCCGTTCCCGAAGGATTCATCATGCCCGCGATCCAGATATTGATCGCGTACTCCGTATATGAGTACAGATCATGATCCTGCACGGCCGGGCAGATGAACGACTTGCTGGCCGACATCGGCCCATTGACCCCCCCACCCAGATACGTGAGCCCGTAGCCCGAGGTGGCGTTGCGGTAAGTGGTATTCCTCTCACTGAGCTTGCCCAGCAGTTCCATGTAGGGTCGAGCGCTCACCGTGTAGGGGGACCAGTATTGCGGCGCCGGCGTCCGCCCCGGAATGATCCACCCGCGGTAATCCTGGGCATACATCATGATCGCGTTGCCGATCTGCTTCAGATTGGACGCACACTGCACCGTGTAGGCCGACTGCCGCGCCTTGTTCAACGCCGGCAGCAGCATTGCGATCAGGACGCTGATGATCCCGATGACGACCAGCAACTCCACCAGCGTAAACGCTTTGCGTTCTCGCATGACCTGCTCCTTTCGTTCAGCCTTGAAACTGTTCGCTCAAATCACCTCTTTCGTTCTGTCCGCCTTGTCCCGCTCCGACTCACTCCTGCGCCCACCAGTCCCACGACCGCTTCGGATTGAACTGATACGTCGCGACATGCCCATCAGCGCACAGGGCGTTCATCCTCTCATATTCCGCCACATCCCAGTTGTCGTCGTGGAAAGTCCCCACGTACCGCCCGTGCCACGGAAACGTGTCGTGCACCAGCCAGATGCGCGAGGCGGCTATCCCGAACATCCGGCCCAGTTGCGACCATTTCCTCGGCGGCACTTTCGTATACGGCGGCGTCGCCAGCGCGGCGCCGAAGGGCAAAATGGCATACGTCTGCCAGCCCGGCGTTCCCACCGGATAGCTGCTCAACGGGGCCGCCGGCGCCACCCCGCCCTGCGCCTTGGTCGTGAACGTGTTCACATACCGCTGCTTGCTGATGGCCACCCCCTCCGGCGCGGATGGACAGCCGAACACCGGATACGACCCTTCCGACAGAATGTGCCCCGCTCCGATCAGCGCCCCGGCCAGGCCGTAGGCCGAATAGCCCGTGGGAGTCCCATCCGGCTTCAACCCCGGATACCCCAACGGCACCCCCACCGACGTATAACTGGGCCCCGGTAGAGAGTCCCGGTTGGCCTGCACGTACATCAGCAGCGCCTGCCCGATCTGCCGGAAATAGGCCGCGCACGCCACCTCTCGGGCCGAGCGCCGGGCCGAAGTGAGCGCCGGCAGCAGCAGGGCGATGAGCACGGCGATGATCCCCACCACCACCAGCAGCTCCACGAGCGTAAAGGCCTGGATTCTTCGCATCACACGCCTCGTCGAATCGAATCACCGGTCCCTGCCTCATTTCGCCACCCCTTCCCATGCGCCGCCGGCGCCCTCGCCCGCGGAATTCGAAGCCACCACGGCCCCTTCCGGCAGGGAAGGCATCGGCGGCGCGTGGTCCCCCATCGCCACCGTCCCCCGCAAAATCAGCGGGCATCCCAGCCGCCGCGGCGCAAAGCGCCGCACCCCCTCCCGGATCATCTGCACCAGCATCTCCCCCGCCGTCCGCCCCATCGCCTCCATCGGCTGCGCCACCACGCTTAGCGGCGGATCGAACCCGGCGCTTCGGCTCAGCCCCGTGCTTCCCACCACCCCCACCTGCTCCGGCACCGCGATTCCCGCATCCCGCAGCGCGTGAATCGCCCCCAGCGCCAGCATGTCCCCCGTGGCGAAAATGCCCTGCGGCCGGTTCCCCCCCGCCTCCAGCAGTTGCCGGATCGTGCGATACCCCGTCAACTGGCTCACATCCTCGCACGTCATCACCTGAATCCCCGCCGTGGAAAGCCCCGCCTCAATGTATCCCTGAAACAGCCCCGTCACCTTTTCCACATCGGAGCCGGGCACGCGCGGATTCACCCCCAGCACCAGCACCCGCTCCCACCCCAGCGACGCAAACAGCCGCCCCACCTGCCGCCCGGCCTCCTGGTTGTCCGCGCTGACGTAATTGTAATTCACCTCCCCCGCCAGCCTCGGCCGGTTGATCGCCACCCAGGGAATGTCCCGCCGCTCCAGTT
>JBIQLO010000097.1:0-14052 GCA_044464175.1 Planctomycetaceae bacterium
GGATGGGCATGGGAGAGAGAATGAGGTTCATAATGGGGGAGTATACCAGATGTTTGGTTTTTGTCAAGGTAATTTTGGGCGGGGTTGCTCGGGGGGAGAAAGAAGATGACAGGCCGGAGGCGTGTTCTATGGTTTGGGGGCGGGTGAGCGCAAGGAAGGGCGGGTGAGGCGTAGGAAATCGATGGGGAGGGTGGAGCGGCCGTCGCAGACCAGTTCGCTGAGGATTTGGCCGATGAGGGGGGCGAATTTGAAGCCGTGGCCGCTGAAGCCGCAGGCGAGGGTGACGTTGGGATGGGTAGGATGGCGGTCGAGGATGAAATGCTTGTCGGGGGAATTGACGTACATGCAGGGTTGGAGGGAGAGAATGGGACCGTCGGCGTCGGGCATGTAGCGGCTGAGGAAATGCCGGGCCGGGGCCGCATCGGCGGCGGTGGCGCCCTGGCGCAGCACCTCTGGATCGGAGGCGGGGGCGGGGTAATTGTGCCCGGCGAGCTTCATTCCCGGGGCTGAAGGCGTCATGGGGAAGCCATAGAAGTGGCTGCCATCGGGCTTTTCGAAGAACCAGACGGGCAGTTTGCCCAGCTCAAAGAGGTCGGGGCGTTTGGGCCAGACCCACACCAGCACCTGACGAATGATCTTCAGCTCAACCCCGAGCCCCTGAAGCAGGCGGCTGCTCCAGGCGCCGCCGCAGAACAGGAGGTGGGAGGCGGTGTAGTCGTCGTGCGCGGTTTTGACACGGACGCCGGCCGAATCGCTGGTCCATTCCAGGAGCGGTTCGTGGCCGCGCAAATCCGCGCCGAGGCGAAGGGCCAGTTCGGCGTGGGCGGCGATGGCGGCTTCAGGCAGGACGAATCCGGCATCCGGATCAAAAAGAATGTGGTGATTTTCGGGAATGCGAAACTGGGGGAACTCCCGGCGGGCCTCCTGGTGGGTGAGGAGGGAATAGGCCAGTCCGTATTGTTCAGCGCTCTGTTTTGCCCCGGTCAGGACGTTGCCCCGTTCGCTCCCCTGGACTTGTTCGCTGCCTATGTAAAGGCCGCCGGTGATGTGGATCAGGCGTCGGGCGGATTCGGTTTCCAGGCGATGCCAGAGGTTGTAAGCGTGATCGAGGAGGGGGACGTAATCGGGGGCTTCATAGTAGAGATGGCGGATCATTCGGGAGTGGCCGTGAGAGCTGCCCCAGTTGTGGGGGATGGAAAACTGCTCCAGTCCCAGCACTTTGATGCCACGGCGGGCCAGGTGATAGGAGGCGGCCGACCCCATCGCGCCCAGGCCCACGACAATCACATCATAGGATTTGCCCATGGGGGGGCATTATACAGGCGAAGGGCGCGTGGCGATGCAGGGCTGGCTTGTAACTGGCATTTGGGCATTTCTGGTAGAATAACGGCAGGCCGGACGGGGCGCCGGTTGCGGGTGGTGGGATCGCCGGGAGGCGCGATGGGCGTGCGGGCATGGAGGCGGATGCGGTCGGATCATTTTGATGGACTTGCGGAGGAACCATGAAAATCCTGATTGCCTATGACGGTTCGGAGTGTGCCAAGGCGGCGTTGGGGGATCTGGAGCGGGCGGGGTTGCCCGATGTGGCCGAAGCGCTGATGCTGTCGGTGGCGGAGCCGACGGGATATCCCCTTGCCGAGAGTGAGCCGGCGGAGGGACAAACGGAGCAGGCGCCGCCCGGTGATGATGAGGGGCTGGATGAAGCCACGAAGGTTGCCCGGAGCGGGGCAGAGCGGCTGGGGAAATTGTTCCCGAAATGGGAGATTGCGATCGAAGCTCCGGCCGGGACGCCGAGGCGGATTCTCCTGGAGCGGGCGGCGTCCTGGCGGCCGGAATTGTCGGTGGTCGGCTCGCATGGGCGGAGGGGTATCCGACGGCTGGTCCTGGGGAGCGTGTCGCACTACCTGGTGAATCACGCGCCTTGCTCGGTGCGGATCGGGCGGGCGAGTCGTGGCGCGGGGCGGGCGCCGCGTCTGCTGATCGGCACCGACGGTTCGGCGTACGCGAAGGGGGCGGTTGCGTGCGTGGCGGGGCGGCCCTGGCCGGCGGGGAGCGAAGTGCGGGTTGTGAGCGTGGTGGATTCGCGGGCCTGGTTGATGGCGGCGGAAGCCGCGGGCACGAGTTATTCGCCGGTGGTCGAGGAGCAGATGCGGATTTTCGCATTGCAGGCGGTGGAGGAGGCCAAAGAGCGCCTGAACGCAGCGCATTTGACGGCCGGGGGGGAGGTGCGTTTTGGAATGCCGGGGGATGTTTTGATCGGGGAGGCGGAGCAGTGGGAGGCGGATTGCATTTTTGTGGGGGCCAAGGGGCTCAACGCGCTGGAGCGGGTTCTGTTGGGGAGCATTTCAACGGCGGTGGCGTTGCGGTCGCCGTGTTCGGTCGAGGTGGTTCGACTGGCGACGAGGCCGTGATGGGCCGATTCAGGCCCGATCAGGGATGCAGCCCGAAGCACTGGGTCAGGTGAAAGGTGGGATGGTGGGGCAGGCGTAGGGGGGGAAGGGGCTCCACGCGGTCGAAGCGGGGGATGAGTTGCTGTTGGGCGTGAGGGTGATCGCTGATGTAGAGGGCGTCGCGGCCGGTCCATTGGGGGCGGTTGAGCCAGTAGGGGTAGCCGAGGCCGGAGCCTTCGATGATCCATTGGCTGGTGGTGTTTTGGGTGGCGCGGGGGTCGAGAGGGAGGCGGTAGAAGGCGAGTATGCTGGCCAGGCGGTATTTGTCTTCAGCGATGAGAAGGACGGGACGGCCGGTTTTGGCTTCCATTTGGTCCACCTGTTTCTGGACGGCGTGGGCCAGAGGTTTCCAGGGGCCGAAGGCGGGGATGCCGCCGAGGCGGGGCTGGAGGAGCAGGAGGTAGAGGATCAGGGCGGCATTGATGGAGAGGCAGATCCAGGCGGTGAGGCGCAGGCCGGGGCGCCAGTCGAAGAAGAGTGTAGATGGCCTCGTTGAGGCGGCTGCGGGGTCGGCGACCCCGCGCATAGCGCGGAGGCGGAGGCGGGCGTCGAGCAGGTGGGCCAGGGCGGGCAGGAGGCTGAGCCAGGCGGGGACGGTCCAGTTGAGGTGAGCTTCGCGGAGGCTTTTGAAGGCCAGGGCGGCGACCAGGGGGAGGCAGAAGGAGAAGGCGAAAACCCAGTGGGGGGAGAAGCGGGGGAGGGACGGAGCGACGAAGCGACGGCGGGGGTTCCGGGGATTGGCATCTGAACCCTTGCATGGAAAACGATGGACGCCCATTTTTTTCAGGAGGCGTTTGAGCAGGAGGGCGGCGGCGATGAAGGGGAGGGGGGTGAGGATGGCGAACTGGAAGGCGAGGAAGGCGGCGATGGTGCCGGCGTTGACGGGGTCGCGATTGGAGCGGCTGAGGAACTGGAAGCGGAAGCTGGCCCAGTCGTGCTGGGCGTTCCAGAGGAGGGTCGGGGCGAAGAGGGCCAGGCCCAGCAGGAGGCCCAGCCAGGCATGGGGGGATTTGAGGTGTTTGCGGTAGGGGGGGTAGGCCAGCAGCAGGAGCAATGCGCCGGGCGCCAGGAAGATGGCGGAGTATTTGCTTTGCAGGGCCAGGCCGAAGCCGATGCCGGCGAGATACCAGGCGGATCGGGCGTTTTTTCGCACGGCCAGGCTGATGCCCAGGAGGCACAGGAGCCACCAGAAGACCAGGGCCCCATCCATCATGCCGGTGAAGCCGATGCCGAAATAGACGGGGAGGATTTGCAGGGAGAGGGCGGCGAAGAGGGCGGGACGCCTGCCCCACCACTGGCGGGCGAGGGCGTACATCAGGCCGGAGGCTCCGAGCATGAGCAGGTCATTGACGATGCGGACGCCGAATTCGGTGTTGCCGAAGAGGGCCGTGCCGAGCTGGATGATCCAGGCGACCATGGCGGGATGGTCGAAGTAGCTGAGGCTGGGGTGGCGGGCGTACATCCAGTAGTAGGCCTCCTCGGGGATGAGGGGGATGAAGGCCATGCCGATGAGGCGCAGGATCAGGGCGGCGATGAGGAGGAGGAGGAAGATTTTTCGCTGCCGGGAGGAGAACAGGGGAGGCATGGAGGCATGGAGGCGCGAAGGCAGGGAGGGATTCGGAGGGCGGGAGGGTTCGAGGGTTTTCATTAGGATCGATCTTCAGGCCACCTGAGTTTGTTGGGTGAGTTTCAGATAAAGGGCGTCCGGCGCCAGGTCGGCACCGTTGGGCCAGCAGATCGCGCCGAATTCATCGATGCGGACCTGGGCGAAAAAATCGGGATCGCGCAGCGGCTCGAAGACGGGGCCGAACAGGCGGTCTTTCAGAGGAATAGTGCCGCGCGTGCCGTCGGAAAAAGCGACTTCGAGCGTCCAGTCGGGGAGGGCTTTGACGTAGGTGACTTTTTGCATGGCTCAATCCAATGGAGCAATGGTGTTCAGAGGTTTATGGGATTCCAATAGCTTCCAATTATCCATCAGCTCGTCGCGATGATCGTTGGCCCATTCCAATACCAAAGCCAAGGCACGTCGCGGGAGATGTCCTTCGCGCAAATGCAGCGACCGAATATCGACGACGGCCGCATGCTCTCCATAGTAGGCGTGAAAGTGAGGTGGGGGATGCTCGTCGTAGTACATCCGAATTGTGATGCCGAAAAATTGGCTGATGGTAGGCATGGGATCCAACCTGTTAAACGCATACTGCCATTCGTCTGGTCATTTTTATGGCCCAGAGTTGGACCTCTTGGGCCGCATCGCGGTTCGACCCACTGAGGGCCGGGATCAAATTTTGGAGAAGATTCGCAATTCCCGCCATTGGGTCGATCTGTGTTGGCTGCCATGCCATTTGGCGGTACCAATCCAGAAGTTCATTGACATTCCGGGTATTGTGTTTTCGGATCGTCCTATTGAGGGTTCCCCCCGAAGCGATTCGTTGGAGGCCGATCCTTCTTAATTCTTTGATTATTCCAATATCCCATGGTGTAGCGACTAATTGGGTCATCGCCGCTTCCAAGGAGTGGGTGAAATTTTCGTCGGCAGTGGAGCGGTTCATTTTCGATTCCAGCATTTGGGGCCGGGGCTGCGAAATTCCGGGGCGAAGGTCTGGCCGGATTCCTCGTGAGTACACTCGGAATAACGAGGTTGTTGTGTTGGCCGGGAACGGTATCTGTTATTCCCGGTCCGCAATAGCGTGCCCTACAAACTGTGTCTCCTCTCCCGCAGCACAGGTCACGGCGTACCGTGACCTGTGGCACCGTTACGGAAGCTCTTTCCATTTTCCCGGCGTGGAGGGACGCGGATTACCAGTCCAGGGTGCCGCGCCAGGCGGCGGCGGCCTGGGGCAGGGGGAGGCGGCCGGTTTCGGACCAGGAGAGTAGAGGGTCTTTTTGGGTTTGGCCAATGGGTGCAATCCCGGCATCCTTCAGCGCGGCGCGGAGGGGCGATTCCTGATCGGGAGCGATTTCGATGAGGTATTGGCCGGGGGATTCGCGCCAGGCGGCGTCGGATTGGAGCCAGTCGGCGCGGAAGTTCAGGCCGATGTTGGAGGCGATCACCATTTCGGCGGCGGCGACGGCGGGGCCGCCGTCGGAGACATCGTGGCAGCTCAGGACATATCCGGCGGCGAGGGCGGCGGCCATTTGGCGGTGGAGGGTGGCCAGGGATTTCAGGTCGGCGGGGTTTTGGGCCTGGACCAGCAGCAGTTGGGTGTCGGTGCGCTTCAGGTCCATGGTGATGCACTTTTGCACATCGGGCAGGACGGCCAGGGCGCTGATGAGGAGGGTGTTGGGGATGCGGAGGACCTGGCCGGTCTCCTGGTTGGTGAACTGGTTGTGGAGGGAGTCCTTGCCGGAGATGAAGGGGACGCCGTAGGCCAGGGCGGCGTCGCGGCAGGCTTCGCAGGCGGCGACGAGGGTGCCCATCGTTTGTTCATCGTCAACGCTGGGCCAGCAGAAGTTGTCGAGGATGGCGGTCTGGGATGGATCGGCCCCGACGGCGACGACGTTGCGGATCGCCTCGTCGATGGAGGCGATGGCCATCCAGTAGGGGTCCTGGACCCAGGGGGCCATGCCGCAGCCGATGGCCACGCCGCGCAGGGCGTTGAGCTTGGGGCGGATGACGGCGGCGTCGGAGGGGCCCCGTTGCAGCGGGCCGGTGAGGGGCTTGATGACGGAGCCGCCCTGCACCTCGTGGTCGTACTGGCGGATGATCCAGTGCTTGGAGGCGATGTTGGGGTGGGAGAGGCGGGAGAGCAGCTTCTGCTCAATGGAGGCTTGAGCGGGGATGGAAAATGGAAAATGGAAAATGGAAAATGGAGGAGTGCTTCTTCCATTTTCCATAGTCACCACGGCTTTGCGCGTGGGCATGGGGATGCCGTCGTGGAGGAATTCCATGGAGAGGCGACCGACCTCGTGGTCCTGGTAGTGGAGGATCAATTCGCGGTTGGGGGTGCCGAAGTGGCCGATGACGGTGGCCTCGACATCCTCGGCGCGGCTCAGGGCGAGCAGTTCGTCGACCTTGTCCTGGGGGACGGAGAGGACCATGCGTTCCTGGGCTTCGCTGATCCAGATTTCGGCGTAGGAGAGGCCTTCGTATTTGAGGGGGACTTTGTCCAGATGGACCTGGGCGCCGGTTTTTTCACCCATTTCGCCGACCGCGCTGGAGAGGCCGCCGGCGCCGCAGTCGGTGACGGCGGAAAATAGGTTGCGGTCGCGGGCGGCGAGGATGACATCGGCCATCTTCTTTTGGGTGATGGCGTTGCCGATCTGGACGGCGTGGGAAAATTCATCGGCGTGGGTGTCGGTCAGCTCGGCCGAGGAGAAGGTGGCGCCGTGAATGCCATCGCGCCCGGTGCGCCCGCCCATGACGACGATGGCGTCGCCATGGCCGGTGGCCTTTTCGATCTTGTCCCGCGGGATCAGCCCGACGCAGCCGCAAAAGACCAGCGGGTTGCCCAGATAGCGGTCGTCGAAGTAGACCGCGCCGTTGAGGGTGGGAATGCCCATCCGGTTGCCGTAGTCGCGGACGCCGGCGACGACTTGCTGAAGGATGCGCTTGGGGTGGATGATGCCCTTGGGGAGGGCTGTAGGCGGCCTCGTTGAGGCCGCCGCGGGGTCAGCGACCCCGCCTACAGGCTCCGGGAAGGCGACGCAGAAGACATCGGTGTTGGCGATGGGCTTGGCGGCCAGGCCGGTGCCCAGGATGTCTCGGATGACGCCGCCGGCGCCGGTGGCGGCGCCGCCGTAGGGTTCGATGGCGCTGGGGTGGTTGTGGGTTTCGACTTTGAAGCAGACGGCGTCGGCGTCATCGAAGGTGATGACGCCGGCGTTGTCCTTAAAGACCGAGAGGCAAAATCCCTCGTTTTGCTTCATCAATTGCTGGGTGCTGGCGAAGATCGTTTCCTTGATCAGGTTGCCGTAGCGGCGGGTTTCGACGGTCCGGCCGGCGGGGTCTTTCACTTCCAGCTCAACGGCGCTTTTGAGGGTCTTGTGGACGCAGTGCTCGCTCCAGGTCTGGGCGATGGTTTCCAGTTCGATGTCGGTGGGCTGGCGGTTTTGGGCGCGGAAATAGGCCTGCACGGCCTGCATCTCATCGAGCGAAAGGAACAGGTGCCCCTTGCGGCTGAGGTCTTTCAACTGGTCGGAATTCAGGTCGGTCAGGGGAACGTGGATGAGGCGGAACTGGTAGGGACGGCCGGCCTCGAAGGTGTCGGGCTTGTAGGCGCTGAAGTGGACCGATTCGATGACGCCGTTGGCCAGGACGCGGGCGGCGATGGTCTGGAGGTGGTCGCGGGGGATGTCGCCCTGGATGAGATAGGCCCGCCCGGTGCGGACTTGGCGGACGTTGAGGCCCATATGCCGCATGACCGATTCGGTGGAGGCGGCGACGGGATCCATGACGCCGGGCTTGAGGTGGATTTCGATGCGGCTGAGGCCCGCGTCGGCGGGCGGGGATTCGAGCAGGTCGGCCGAATCGACGATGGGGTCGGCCAGAAGCTGGGCGGCGACCTGGCGCATCTGTTGGGGGGTGGCGTCGGCGTCGATGAGGAAGATTCGGCGCGTTGTGATCGGGCCGGCGGGCAGGCCGAACTCGATGATCTGGCGGCGGATCGCCTCTCCCTCGGGATCAACCCCGGCTTGGGCGGTGCGGGCCAGGTCGGCGGACTGGATGTCGATGCGGTGGATCATGGGTCAGTTTGCAGTAGGCGGTTGGCGGAACATCAGGATGTCGGGAGGGAAGCCAAGGCCACACCCGGGTTTGGTTCAGCGCCTTCGTGGCTTGGGCTGTTCAATAGTTCGGCGGCCTTGTTGAAGACCATGGCGGGGGTGATTCGGGTCATGCAGCGGTGGTCCAGGGGACAGATTTTTTTCTGACAGGGGCCGCAGAAGACTTTTACCGCGACTTTTCGCTCCCGGGGGAAGTAGATTTCGGTCCACTCCGGATGGGTGGGGCCGAAGATGGTGACGACCGGGACATCGAAGGCGGCGGCGATGTGGCGCGGGCCGGTGTCATTGGTGACCATGAGGTCGCAGCGGCGGACGATCTCCTTGAGCGCGCCCAGGGTCAGACCGTGGCTCGACAGATCGACCGGGGCGTGTTTCATGTGCTGCCGGATGGCGTCGAGAATGGCGCGCTCGCGGGGGGCGCCGCTGAGAAGGACGGTGGCGCCCAGCTCCTCGATGAGGCGGTCGCCCAGGCGTGCGAAGTTTTCGGGCAGCCAGCACTTGGCCGCGCCGTATTGCGCGCCGGGGTTGAGCATAATGAGCGGCGGGTGGCCGTTGCGGCCCGGACGCTCAAGGGTGGCGTCCAGCCCGGCGCGCTGCAGCACCTCCTGGGCGGCCCGGCGCTGCTGGGGAGTGGTGTAAAGTTCCAGCTTCAGGTTGCGATTTTGGGACCCCAGATACTGGGCCAGGCCCAGGTAGTACTTGACGATGGGGGTGGGGACGAACTTGCCCCGTTCCTTGACCGGCAGGAGCTTGTCGCTGAGGAGAAAGCCGCGTCCGTCGCGGTCGTAGCCGACGGTGCGCGGAATCTTGGCCATTTTGCACAGCAGGGCGGCCTTGAAGGAGTTGGACAGGAGCACGGCCATGTCGAAATGCCCTGTGCGGATACGGGCGGCCAGTTCCAGCAGGCGTCCCTTGCCGGTCTTGCCGCGGGTTTTTCCGGTGCGGTAGGTGAGGATCTGGTCGGCCCAGGGCATGCCGTTGTAGATGGGTTTGACGTATCGCTTGGCGAGGTAGCTGATATGGGCGTCGGGGAACCGCGCCCGCAGCGCCCGCAGGGTCGGGGTCGCCATCACTGCATCACCCACCCAGCTTGGCTGGACCACCAGAATCTTGCGCGGATCGCTCATGGAGCCCAGTATAACGGCGCGGGCGAAGATGTCAGCAGGAAGGGGCGCGTACGGCGATCAAGGCCTCGTACGCGGGCCGGTCGAGGGGGGCCAAGGGGCTGCGACCTCATCCACGGACGCACCGGGAGGCGGCTTTAGTTGACCGACTGGAGAGCCAGGCCGCCGCGGCGGGGGGCCAGAAGGGCGTGGAGGCGGCGGGCGAGGGGGTCTTCGGCGGCGTGCTCGTCCAGGTACGCCAGGGCGTCGGAGAGGCGGGCGGCCTGCTGGAAGCGGGGGTCGTCGGCCAATTGGTGGAGAATGACGGCCGTGACGAAGGGGTCGGCGGGCATGCGGCGGAAGGATTCGGCCGGCCAGGCGCCTTCCTCTTTTTGGAGGGTTCCCAGATAGGTCATGGCCGCGTCAATGGCGGGGCCGGCGCCCTGGGAGCCGAGCAGAGCCCGCACCACCAGGGCGGTGATCAGGGGATCGCCCCAGCCACCGTCGGCCTCCTGGGCGGCCAGAACTCGGCGTAGCAGGCGGGCGTAGAGAGGAGCGTGGGCCTGATGAAGCTCATCCAGGCGGATCATCGCCAAGGCGGCGGCGGGAATGGGGCCGGTGCAGGCTTGGCGGAGCTGGGGGGCGTTCTCGAGGCGGGCCGCCAGCAACTCGCCGGCCAGGCGGGTGTACTCGGCGGCATTCCAGCGTCGTTCGATCTGTCGCACTGTTGTCATGGTGTGGCTCCTTGCAACAATTCTTGCTTTGTTAGGGTAGTATAGAAAGCCCTTTATCGGACGTCAAGGGAAATTTACTATTTTTGTTTGGGAGAACTTTGGCCGATCATCTGGTTGGGTTCGATTGATCGGTTCGGGGCCGCTCCTTATGATTTAAGGCCGCGGCAGGGTTTGGCGGGCGGCTTCACGATGGGAAACCACGGTATGGGTTATCTGGCGACCGACATTCTGGCGGCGGAGGAGGGGATGGCCGGGGTTTTTTTCTGGGCCCTCTTGCTGGCGGGGCTGGTGGTGGTGCTGTTCGTGGCGGTCAGCGCGTTCAAGCGGTGGATGCACCGCCAGGAGATGGACCAGGGGCCGGCGGGGGGATTTACCCTCTCGGACCTGCGGCGGCTGCACCGGGAGGGGAAGATGAGCGATGCGGAGTTTGAGGCGACGCGGCGGCGGATTGTGGCGGCGGCCCAGGCGGCCAGCGCGCGGAGCGCGCCGCCGGCCTCGGCGCCGCGTGTGGACCCCAAATTGCCATCCCTGGAGGAGGGTTCCGATAATATGGGCGATTAGCGCCCGGGGAAGGGGCGGGTGTTTTTTTGTCGGTTCGATGATTGCAAATCGTGCCGGAGGCGGTCTAAGATGGGGAGTCGCCGTGGCACTGGGCGGTGGGATTGGCGGGCGGGGCCAGGGGCTCGATCGGGGAAATCGCCAAAGGCGACCTTGGGGGATGTTCGATAAGTGACGAAGCCGACAGAGGTTTTTCCTTCGGCCCGCGGCACGGAATTAGGACGCACAGCCCCCCGCGGATTATGCCGATGACGGGTGTGGGCGCGGTTGGCGGAAGGACGTGAATGGCCGACAGTAATCGCACCGGTAGAGGCGGGGCAGGACCAACGTCGCCCGGGGATCAAACCTCAGGCGGCGGATTTCGAGGACGACGCGTGACCACTTGCAGCTTTTGCGGAAAATCTTCCCGAGACGTGGGCCCGATGGTTGAAGGGCCCAGTGATGTCTATATCTGCGCCAACTGCGTGGATCTGGCACACAATATCATCCGCCAGGAAAAGCGCAAGCTTTCCGGGTCGCAGCCGCTGTTCCAGAAGATTCCCACTCCGCGGGAGATCAAGGAGCATCTGAGCCAGTACGTCATCGGGCAGGAATATGCCAAGAAGGCGCTTTCCGTGGCGGTGCACAACCACTACAAGCGCCTGAGCCAGCTCGCGCCGACGGCGCCGGCCGACGCCAACGCGCCCGGCGCGGCGAACGCTCCGAAAAAGGAGAAGGAAAAGAATCCGGACGAGGTGGAGATCGACAAGAGCAATGTGCTGCTGATCGGGCCCACCGGCAGCGGCAAGACGCTGCTGGCCAAGACGCTGGCGCGGACGCTCAACGTGCCGTTTGCCATCGGGGACGCCACGACGCTGACGGAGGCGGGGTATGTGGGGGAGGACGTGGAGAACGTCCTGCTCAAGCTGCTCCAGAGCGCCGATTACGATCTGGAGGCGGCGCAGCGCGGGATCATCTACATCGACGAGATCGACAAGATCGGCAAGACGTCGGCCAATGTCTCCATCACCCGCGACGTCAGCGGGGAAGGGGTGCAGCAGGCGCTGTTGAAGATGCTGGAGGGGACGGTCGCCAACATTCCGCCCCAGGGCGGGCGCAAGCATCCGGAGCAGCAGTATATCCAGATGGACACCAGCCAGATTCTGTTCATCTGCGGCGGGACGTTCACCGGGCTGGAGGACATCATCCGCCGGCGCCTGGGCAAGCGGCAGATCGGATTCGGGGCCGAGTCGACCTCGATCGAGACGGCCGAGGACCGGGGGCGCATCCTGGCGCAGGTGCAGCCGGATGACCTGGTGGAGTTCGGGATGATCCCCGAATTCGTCGGGCGTCTGCCGCTGATCGCGTCGCTGGAGCCGCTGGACACGGCCACACTGATCTCGATTTTGACCCAGCCGAAGAACGCGCTGGTGAAACAGTACCAGAAGTTCTTCCAACTCGAAGGCTCGGAAGTGGACTTCACGCCGGGGGCGCTCAACCGGATCGCCGAGCGGGCGCTGAAGCGCGACACCGGGGCGCGGGCGCTGCGGTCGGTGTGCGAGGAGATCATGATGGACATGATGTACACGCTGCCGGAACAGAAGAAGGGCAAGTACGTCATCGACGAATCGATCGTGGACGGAAGGCGCAGCCTGTTCGAGATCAAGCCGCCGGAGCGCCGGCGCGAATCGGCGTAAGGCCGGTTTTTCCAATTCAGATCAAGCTCCGGGGCGCGGCCACAACCGCGTCCCGGTTTGCTATAATGAATCCGCTTCCGGGTCTTCGTCGGGCCGGTCATTCCGCTGGGTGGGGTGTGGAAGGTGTAGGATGAAATCGCGGATCATGTATATCGAATGCAAGGCTCGCGGCCTCAGGGGACCGGGCCGCATTGGGCGGGTGAGGTTTTCCCAGTCCGGCAAGACGGTTTACTACCAGGGTCGCGAGCTGATGCGGTTCCAGGGGTACAAGGCCAATCATTTCGATGTCGTCACTGGCGATGAGTACTGGATATCAGGATGCAAGAAACGCGGTGGCGACCGGCTCTATTCCGGTGTGATCGAAATTGATGAGGATGTGCGCGAGATGTATTGGACAGAGATTCGCGGCCTGCCCGAGTGCAAAGATCAAACCACCCTAAGATGCAATGGGAAGTATTGATGGGGGTCAGGCCGACTTTCGGAGGGGGCGCACATGCGCGGCCGCTTTGGCGTCCACCTGGCTGAGTTCCCAGTTCTTCTGCAGATTCATCCACAAACCGGCCGACGTGCCGAAGGCCTTGCCCAGCATGACCGCCATCCGGGCCGAGATGCCCCGGCGCCGGCGGCAGATTTCATTGATGCGGGCGACGTCGGTGTGCAGATGGGCGGCCAACGCCACCTGCGTCATTTCCCGTTCATCAAGCATTTCCTGCAGGATTTCACCGGGGTGAACCGCGATGGCGAAGGTATCGACGCGTTGAGTCATGACGAAGTTCCGTTAATGATAATCCGTAATCTCGACTTCAGTCGCGTCACCGGCATTCCATGCAAAGCAGATCCTGTATTGATCATTGATCTTTATGGCATACTGCCCCGCGCGATCACGTTGGAGCGGATGAAATCCCAATCCCGGACGAACGCGCAGGTCATCCAACGATCCGACCGCGGCCAAATAGGCCAGCCGCCGCCGGGCATTTGAATGCAGATCAACGGGCAATGCCTGTCGAGCGGCTTTTGAATTCATACCGGCCGCTATGTCTCGCGTGCCGCGATCCCGATAATGGCGAATCGCCATTGTCCTACTTTAGCGCGTAGCGCTAAAGCCGTCAAATCCACTTTTTCGTCTAAACTGAGGTGGGAGTCTTTAGATAACCGTGGCACAGGCTGGAAGCTTGTCCCACTGGATTTTTCAAAGTTCGTTTTTGGGGATGACTCTCTCGCGATGGGCGAAATGATGCAGAAAAATCCCCGCCGCGACGGCGACGTTGAGGGAATCGACGTGAGGGGGCATGGGGATGGTGACCTGGTGATCGGCGTGGGCGAGCCATTTGTCGCTCAGGCCCTGGGCTTCGTTGCCGAAGAGGAGGGCGGCGCGGGGTGGGGGGCGGAGCGTGGACAGGGGCTGGGCGGCGGCGTCCAGAACCGTCGCATATCGCTCGATTCGCCGCCGTTGCAATTCGTTCAGATCGGCGGCCAGATCGGGGCTGCGGCGGATGGGGAGGCGAAAGACGTTGCCCATGGAGACGCGGACGGATTGGCGGTAGTAGGGGTCGCAGCAGTTTTCACCGAGGATCAGGGCATTGACGGCGAAGGCGGCGGCGATGCGGATCATCACGCCAAGGTTTTCGGTGTTGGCGATTTCAGGGCAGACGGCCAGGAGGCAGGGGCCGGCGGGGGGGATGAGTTGCTCGAGCGTCGGCGGATCGGGTCGGCGGCCGACGGCCATGACGCCGGAGTGGAATTTGAAGCCGATGATCCGGTTGACGATTGAGGCGGGGGCGACGTAGAGGGGGATGCCATCCGGCACGTG
>JBIQLO010000098.1:0-13981 GCA_044464175.1 Planctomycetaceae bacterium
GGGCGGTCGAACGCTGGCATCGCGGCGGCGGGGGTGAATCAGGCGCTGGTGGGGGAACTGGAGGCGGCGGTGAAGGCCGTGGCGCCGAAGGAGAAGATTGAATGGATCGGGCGGGAAATCGAGCTGCCGATGCCGGTGAAGACCGATGCGCCGGCGCAGACGGGGGTGGACCGAATCGTGGCGACGGCGGCGGCGTATGAGCAGATGGAGAAGGCCTGCATGGTGGTCGATGCGGGCACGGCGCTGACCGTGAACCTGTGCAGCGACGGGGGGGAATTTCTGGGCGGGGCGATCGCGCCGGGGGTGGGGATGATGCTCAGGGCGATGCACGGGGGAACCAGTTCGCTGCCGGAGATTGAATTTGAGACGCCGGATCAGGGAGTGGGGCAGAACACGCGGCAGGCGATGCTGCAGGGGGTGTATCACAGTTTGCGCGGACTGGTGAAGGAACTGGCCGAGCAGTATGCGGAGCAATTGGGGCAATGGCCGGAGATTGTCGCCACGGGGGGGGATGCGCAGCGGCTGTTTGGGGGGTGGGAGCTGATTCACGCGATCTCGCCGGATCTGGTGCTGTATGGGGTGGCGCTGGCGTATGCGGAGCATTACAGTAAGGGAGAGTAGCCATGCTCGTGTCCCGCCTCATGCGCGACGTGCTGGATTTCTGCTATCCGGGCGTCTGTGCGGCCTGCGGGGCGGCGTGTGAGGGAGGGGCGGCGTGGTGCGATTCGTGTGCGGATCGGCTGGGGGGGCTGAAGGGGGAGGGGGCCTGCCCGCGGTGCGCGATGCCGCTGGCGCAGGAGGGGATGCCCTGCCCGTACTGCCTTGGCAAAGGACTGTTTCCCTATGGGCGGATCGCGCGGCTGGGGGTGTTTGCCGAGCCGCTGCGCGGGGGGATTCACGATGCCAAGTATCATCGACGGTGGGAGTTGGCCGAGGCGCTGGCGGATCGGCTGTTTGAGGCGCCGGGGGTGGAGGAAATGCTGAGGGAGTGCGATGGGTTGTTGCCGGTGCCGCTGCACTGGCGGCGGCAGATCGGGCGGGGGTACAACCAGGCGCAGGTGCTGGCGGCGCGGCTGGGGCGACGCGCCCGGCGGCCGGTGCTGCATGCGGCGGTGCGTGCCCGCAATACGCCGACGCAGACGCAATTGCGCTCGCGCACACAGCGGCAGGCGAATTTGCGGGATGCGTTTGTCCTGCGCGACGCGGCGGTGGTGGCGGGAAGGCGGATTGTGGTGGTGGACGATGTGATGACGACGGGGGCGACGTTGCAATCGCTGGGGCGGACGTTGCGGCAGGCCCGGCCGGCGGCGCTGGATGCGGTGGTGCTGGCGATTGCCGATCCGCGGGGACAGGGGTTTGAGCGGATCTGAAACCACAAAAAAACAAGTAATGGGACATGATGATTTACGGGCGCGGAGGTGGTAAAGTCTTTGACCATGAGCGATTCCATAGCGCCCCGGGTGGGGGTCATCATGGGCAGTCAAAGCGACTGGGAGACGATGCGTCACGCGGCGGAGATGCTGGAGGCGCTGGGGGTGGCGCATGAGGTGAAGATCGTTTCAGCCCATCGGACGCCGGATCTGCTGTTTGAGTACGCCGCCGGCGCGGCGGGGCGGGGATTAAAGGTGATTATCGCGGGGGCGGGAGGGGCAGCGCACCTGCCGGGGATGTGCGCGGCCAAGACGGTGTTGCCGGTGCTGGGGGTGCCGGTGCAGTCGAAGATGCTCAACGGGGTCGATTCGCTGCTGTCGATCGTGCAGATGCCGGGGGGGGTGCCGGTGGGGACACTGGCGATCGGTCCGGCCGGGGCCAAGAACGCCGCGCTGCTGGCGGCGGCGATCCTGGCGACGAACGATGCGGAATTGCGCGAGCGGCTGGAGACGTTCCGCCGGGAGCAGACGGCGGCGGTTTTGCAGGCCAAGATTTAGCCACGGATGAGGCGTATTCAATGAAGGCGAATGTGGCAATTCTTCCTGGAAAAACGATTGGTGTGCTTGGGTCGGGGCAGCTGGGGCGGATGCTGGCGATTGAGGCGCGGAAGATGGGGTATCGGGTGCATACTTATTCACCCGAAAGCGGCACGCCGACGGGGCAGGTGGCGGATCGGGAGTGGGTGGCGGCGTATGGGGATCTGGCGGCGGTGCGGGCGTTTGCCGGGTCGGTGGATGTGGTGACGTTTGAGTTTGAGAACGTCCCGGCCGACACGGCGGCGGCCTGCGCGGAATTTGTGCCCGTGCGTCCGGCCGGCCGCGTGCTGCATACGACGCAGAACCGGTTGCGGGAAAAGACGTTTTTGCGCGAGCAGGGGTTGCCAACGGCGGCATTTCGGGCAGTTTCCAGTCGCGCGGAACTGGAATCAGCGCTGGCGGAGATTGGATATCCGGCCATCCTGAAGACGGCGGGGTTCGGGTATGACGGCAAGGGGCAGACGAAGATCACCTCGGCGGATGATCTGGGGGGCGTGGAGGTGGCGGGGGAATTCATCCTCGAGTCGTTTGTCCGGTTTGAGCGGGAGGTGTCGGTGGTGGCGGCGCGCGGGGTGGATGGGAGCTTTGCCGCCTGGCCGGTCATCGAGAACGATCATCGCCATCACATCCTGGATGTGTCGGTCTGCCCGGCACCGGTGCCCGCAAAGGTGGCGCAGGAGGCGGAGGCGATTGCCCGGCGGATTCTCGATGCGTTGGAGGTGGTGGGGGTGTTGTGCGTGGAATTTTTCCTGACGGCGGATGGGGAGCTGCTTGTCAACGAATTGGCGCCCCGGCCGCACAACTCGGGGCATCTGACATTTGACGCCTCTGTCACCAGCCAATTTGAGCAGCAGTTGCGGGCGGTGTGCGGGCTGCCGCTGGGGGAGACGACGATGCTCCGTCCGGCGGCGATGGCGAATCTGCTGGGGGAGGTGTGGGCGGGAGGTGAGCCGGATTGGGGCGCCGCGCTGACGCAGCCGGGGGTCAAGCTGCATCTGTACGGCAAAGCGAAGGCGAAGCCGGGGCGGAAGATGGGGCATCTGACCGCGTTGGCGGATTCGGTGCAGGAGGCCCGGCAGCGGGTGTTGCGGGCGCGGGAACTGCTTGGGCGCAAGGGCGGCGCATGAAAGCCGCCGATGCACTATTTCATGTTTTCACACCTTCGGTTTTCAGGTTTCCGCTGATCGCCGCATCGGCAAAATCGCCGACGCGCTGGGTCCATTCCTCGGGGCGGGCGGCGAGGCCCAGAATGTGGCCGGCTTCGGGGATATCCCAGTAAAAGGTGGGCAGCCCCTGCTCCGCGCGACGATTGAGGGCGGCTCGAAGTATCAGGTCGTCGGCCGGGTCCACAAGAAAATCTTGCCCACAGCGGATGACCATCAGGGGGCAGGGAACGCGTCCGACCAGATCGACCGGGCGCACGGCGGCGAAATCGGCCCGGGCGATGCGCTGCGCCAGCTTCATCACCAGGCGGGTGAGCATGCCCCGAGGCATGCCCCAGACGCGGGCGTGGGTGGCCGCCGCCAGGCGGAAGTCGGCGTAAGGGCAGCCCATGATGATTGCGTCCAGGTCGTGGCGCAGATCAGCGGTGGCGGCGGCGACGGCCGCCCCGAGGCTGGCGCCGAACAGGATGAGGTGGCGGGTCTGCTCCGGGCGTTCCTGTCGGAGCTGGTCGATCACCTGGGAGACATCGTGGCGTTCGTAGTAGCCGGCGGTGCTGTATCGGCCGCCGCTTTCGCCATGGGCGCGCAGGTCGATGGCCAGCACGTGATAACCCAACTGGTTGAAAACCGGAGCCCAGGCGATGCCGCCGACCTTGGCGTCGGAGTAGCCGTGGAGAATAATGACACAGCGGTCAGTGCCCTGATCGCAGGGAATCCACCAGGCGGCGATGGCGATCGGCCCGCCGGAGAAATCATCGTGGACGCGGAACCGGATGTTTTCATACCCCAGCCCCAGGTCGCCGGGGGAGAGGCGCCGGAGGCGGACGATCGCCTTGCCATCGGACATGCGGGGGGGGCGCAGGGTGAGCCTGATGGCAAAGAGGGTGACCATCGCCAGGAGAAGGATCAGGCCCGCCAGAAGCAGGAGCCCGAGGAACAGATAAGCCATGGGTGCATCATAGGGGATGCGGGCAATGGGGAACAATCCCCATGCGTGCTGGCGGCCCGCCAGCATGGCAGAGGGCGCGGACGCCACCCGGACGTGCGCTGGGAACTCAACCGCCTATTCGTGCACGTCGCTCAAACGGGGAAGGTACCGACTCGTTCAGGCCTCCACCGGAGAGGGCGTGGGGGAATTGGCATCCCGCGCCGGCGGCACGGGGCGCGGGGTGGGCTGGGGGCGCGGACCAGTCTGGGCGCCGGACTGGTGCCCGACCAGCAGCGACAGGAGAATCAGGAACATGAAGACCAGGGCAATGGCCGCCAAGGCGAGCGCGGCATAAGTGGGGCGGGGGTCTTGCAGCGAGACGGCGCTGGGCATGGCGGGAGATTGCGGGGCCAGGGCGGCGGCGCGCTCTTCCTGGGCGGCCAGACGGTCCTGAGTCGCCTGCTGAAGGGCGGTCTGGGCCGCACGCCGCTGCTGGCGCTTCTCCTGAAGCTGGTGCTGGTATTTGCGGGCCTCCTCCAACTGCGACTGCATTTTCTGCTCCTGCACCAGTGCCTGAAGATAGGCGGCCTGGGCGTCGGTTCGGCGCGTGGGGGAGGCAGCGCGGGCCTGGGCCATCTGCGCATCGAGGGTTTCCAGGAAGGGCGCCAGGAGCCAGCTTCGGTCTTCAGTGCGGGGCCGCGGGGGCTTGCCGGTTTCCCACGCCTCCTTCAGATCGCTCAGACGCCGCTGGAGGGCCAATTGTTCCTCGTCGGTGGGGACCGGCGGTGGGTTCTCCTCCATCGCCTTTACCTGACGCTCAATATCGCGGAACTGGTCTCGCAGCTCGGTCTCCCGTGCCTGGAAATCTTCCAGTTTGCGGGAGAGATTGGCCTGTCGATCCACCATCGCCTGATTGGCCGGGGCGCGATAGAGGGCGGTGAGGAGGGCGGCGATGCGGTTTTGATCCCCGCTCATGTCATTGCTGCTGCGCGTCAGGACCAGCCCGTCGGCCGCCCACTGGGCGTCGGCGGTAAACTTCCTGTAAATCGGGTCATCGTTCAAAAAGCCGCCGTCGAGGTGCTGCTCCTGAAGGATGCGCCGGGCGGCCTGGCGCACATGGGGATCGTTCAGCAGGTCCATCTGCTGCCGCTGCTGGAAGAGGGTCGGCTGCGGGCCTTCGAAGGGGAGCACTCCGCGCACGAGAGACTGCGGACGGACAAAGAGCCAGATGCCGCCGACGGCCAGCGCCATGCACAGCAGCATCACACCCAGGAGCATCCCCAGGCCGAACCAGCGTCGTCGCGCCGGGGGTGCTGGAGGCAGAGGGATAGCGCTCCAGGGGGTTTGCACCGGGGTCGGCTGGCGGGGGAGGGGAGCGGCGTCGGTGATCGGGTCCAGGGGCGGCTTGTCGGAAGCGGCCGGGTCAACGTGGCCGTTAAGCAGGGCTTCTTCAGCCTGCGTGGGGGGCAGTTGGGAAAAGACATCCGCCTGGCGCACGGCGTTCATGGCCAGCCCGTCAAAGGTGGTGGCGCGGACGGCTTCGGGCGCGACTTCGGGGAGGGGAAAATCTTGAGAGGCCGCCTCCGAGGGTGGGTCCCAGTCAAACGGATGCAGCATGCGCGGCGGGGCGACCGGGCCCTCCTCAGAAGGCTCGGGATGATCGCTCGGTGCGACCGTCGGAATATTGGGCGTCTCTTCCAATCCAAGGGGGACACCGCCGAAAAATCCACCCAGATTCGCGCCCATGCCCTGGCCGATGTTCAGGAGCGAGGAGGGGTTGGCGGATGGTTCTTCCTGCGCAGCAGTTGCCTCGGCAACCACCGCGGGATTGGCGCCCTGAGGCGGGGGGAGCGTGTCGGTTTCAGATTCGGATGCCTGCGCCGGATTTTCCGACTCCGAATCGCCGGCCTCAAGCGTGGGGCGGGGATCGGCGGGAGTTTCCTCCTGGGGCGGAATGGCCGAAGTGGAAATTTCCTCCACGGCTGTGGATTCATCATCCACCAGCGGATCGGCGGCGGTCGCCTCAGGGGCCGCGATTTCAGGCGCTTGTCCTTCAGCGGCTTGTAATTCGGGGCTTTGTGCTTCAGGAAGCTGCGCTTCAGGGGCGGGCGCGGCATCAGCGGCGTCGGCCGGCGCCTCCTCGGGCGGCGATGGCTCCTCCACCTTGCGGCGCTTGATGAATTTCCCATCCGGACCACGCAGCGGCATCTTGCGGCGCGTTCGGCGCTCGGGCTGAGGGGACGGATCGGCCGGCGGCGGCTGGACCTCCACAGGATCGGTCACCGGCGCCTCGGCCGAGGGCGGCTCGTTGGGCTCAGAGGGGAGCTCATCATCCGGGGCATCGGTCAGGACATCCGCCAAGGCGTCGAGGGAGATTAACTCCGGCTCGTCGGCCTCTGATTTGGCGACGGTTTCCTCCTCCTCCATGAGTGGCTCGGCCGGAGGGGGTTCATCCGGGGAATCCAAAAGCTCCAATCCCAGGTCTTCCTCGGGCGGCTCCTCCTCGTTCAAATCCAACTTCAGGTTGGAAAAATCGAGTTCACCGGAGGAGGAGGCCTCGGAGGGGTCGCTCACCTGCGGCTCATCCAGATGAAGGTCCAGGGCATCGGCTTCATCGACCGCCTCCGCCGCATCCATTTCCGGCTGGAGCAGTTCAATTTCGGCCGAGGGACTCGGCTCCGAAACATCGATCGGTTCGGGGATCGGCTCTGGGGGCTGGGACAATTCGGCGGGCGAGGGCTCCGATTCGGTCGATTCCGCTTCATCGGCGGGGAGGCTCAGGTTGAAGTCATCCTCTGCAGCGGGCTCGGAGGCTTCGAGCAGCGGTTCCAGTTCAAGGTCAAGTTCTTCAACTTCATCCGTCTCCGCCGCGGGCGCGGCGGCGGTTTGGGCAAGATCTTCCTGATCGGCTTGCTCGGCCGCCTGAAGCTCGAGCGACAGGGCTTCGTCGTCAAGTTCCACATCCCCGGTCAGGTCGATGGGAGGGGGGGCTTCGTCGGCCGACTCCGCGGCAATTGGCGCTTCGGCCACGGGCGGAAGGATGAGATCCTCCGCTTCGGCCTCGGGGGAAAGAAGGGCGTCGGTGAGGTCATCTTCAGTAGTGATTTCGGGCGCCGGGGGGGGATTTTCATCTTCCGGCTCGGCGGCGGGGATCGCCTCATCGGCCGGGGCGGCGGTGATGTCGGGAGAAGTAGCCTGCTCGGCCTCTTCGGCTTGCTCCGCTTCCTCTTCCTCGGGGATGGGCAGCGCTTCGAGCGCTGGGGGCTCGACGGCGGCGGGGGCTTCTTCGGCCGGCGCTTCGACCGGGACTGCATCCTCCGCGGGCGTTAACTCAACCTCGGGCGATTGATTCGCCTCCTGCAGGGAGAGCAGGTCTATCTCTTCGTCCGGTGGCGCGCTGGGAGGGGTTTCCGCCTCGGTTTCCTCGGCCGGGATTGCATCCTCCGCGGGCGTTAACTTAACTTCGGCGGACTGACCCGCCTCCTGGAGGGAGAGCAGGTCTATCTCCTCGTCCGGCTGCGCGCTGGAAGGGGGTTCCGCATCGGCTTCCTCGGTCGGGGGGGCAGCGTCCGTGGGCGCGAATTCAGTTTCGGGCGGCTGATCTGCCTCCTGGACGGAGAGCAGGTCTATCTCCCCGGCCGGTGGCTCGATGGAGGAGGGGTCCTTCTCCGCTTCCTCGGTCGGGAGGGCCTCTTCGGCCGGTGACGCAGCTTCATCCTCGGTGGGTGTGGCCTCCGAGGCTTCCGTCGGCTCATTCACCTCATCCAGCAGCGAACGCCGCCAGCCTCGGCGCGGCAACGGTTCAAGCTCGGCCTCGGTGATGTCGGCCGGTTCGGGGGGCGTTGTGGCCTCGGCCAGGGAAGGCTCGGCCACCGGGGGCTCGGGCGGGGACTGGGTGAGGCTCTGGGGCTCGGGGGATTGCTCGCGCGGCTCATTCGCCTTCGTCTCTTGCGAGGCGGCGGTGGGGGGGACCTGGTCCGGAGACGTTTCGGGTTGATCCGGGCTGGAGGCTGAGACGTTGAGGCGGTCGGCCTCCAGGTCGTCCTCCGCCAGCAGGTCGGGCAGGTCCTCCTCCTGATCCAGGGCGATCCGGTCGGGCTCCTGGTTGGCCGGTGGGGGTCCGGGCGTGAGTGTGGGGAGGGCTTCCTCCTCCTCCAATTGCAACGGAATTGCCTCATCCTGCGCGGCCGGCGCGGGTTCAGCGGAGGATTCGGGTTTATGGGGCTGGGGGGTGGGCGGCTCGGAGGCGCGCCGGGGTTCATCCAGATTCAGATTAAGTTCCGGCTCATCGGGTGTGAGCAGGGCGGCGTCAATCTCAGCGTCGAGGTCCTGCGAGGCCAGGTCCAGCGGCTCGGCCGATTCGGCTTCGGCGACGGGCTGGGGTTGAGGATGAGGTTGGGGTCGGAGCGGGGGAGCCGGCGCTTCGGCGGTCGGGGCGGCATCGGCCGCGGCATCGTCCACAGGCAGCGGCGCTTCCTCGGTGGCCAGACCGGCGGCCAAAAGCTGATCCAACTCCTCCACATCCGCCGACGCGGCCGCTTCGGGCTGTAGGGTGGGTTCAAACCGCATTTCGGCCGGGCCGATGCGGATATGGTCGCCGGCGGCAAGGACCTTTTGGTGAATTTGCTCGTCGTTGAGAAAGGTGCCGGTGCGGGAGCCCAGGTCGCGGAGATACCACGCCCCGCCCATGGCGAAAATGATGGCGTGTTCCGTGGAAACGCTGGAGTCGTCCAGGGGTAGATGGCAGGCGTCGCGCCGGCCGATCAGCAGGACCCGCTCCTCCAGGGGGATGGAGCGTCCGCTTAATTCGATGCGGCCGGGGGGGAGCAGCCGGGGTTCGCCTTCGTCGAAGCCGTTGGCCAAAAGCCGGAAGGTGAAGGAGCCGATCTTGATCTGGTCCCCGTCCTTGAGCCAGGCTTCGACGATGGGCTGGGCATTGACGAAAACGTGATTGCGGCTGCACAGGTCGCGGAGGTAGATGCCCTGGTCGTCCTTGAGAATCAGCGCATGGGCCTTGTCCACCTGCCTTGAGAGCAGGTGGAGGTGGGCCGAATTCCGCGAACCGATCATGAAGACGGGGCGGTGGATTCGGATGGCCGGTTTGTCGGCGTGCTGTCCCAGCGGTTTGAGCTGGGGACAAGCAGCGCTGGAGGAAGCATCTGCCATTCGAAAGCCTTGGTCGAGCGCGATACGAACCGCACAAGGGGCCTATGTTAACCAGGAGGCCCCATCGGGCGATCTTACCATCAATCGCCCCCTGTTTGCCAATCAAATGCGAAAATCGGGCGGAGTGCCCCGGGCGGCCGGCACAGAGGCCACAAAGCGGGCTCGTGCGGGCGGGGCGGCTATCGAAGCCCCATGGCGCCAAAGACCAGGGCCGCGGCGGCGGCGAAGAAAAGACCCAGTTCGGCAATCTGCGACAGTGCGGGAAGCAGCCAACTCGGCATGATACAACTCCTCGGTTGGCGCGGAGGGGTGAACTCCGTGCATCATCATGGATCGTGACCGGCCGCTCCGCCGCCGTTTCGCCCTTCAACTCCCTGGGCGGTCACGTTCCATCCATCGTCCACTGAGCCTTCCCAACTCCTTCGGATTTGCCATATAAACGCCGCGGAGGCAACTCGGGTTCGCTTAAATTAAAAGAAATGGGAAAAAAGGGCACCGGGGAAATTTATCGGACGCAGGCGGGGCGAGGGAGGAAAAATTATCGGACGGGAGAAATGGGGCGCATCGGGGCGGGGTTCAGCCGCACATGCTCAGCCGCTCCATCTGTTCGCTGGGGGCGGGGATGTTGGACAGGTGGGTGGCGGCAGTGGCGGCCTTCTGGCGGGCCAGCTGCGCCAGGAGCATGGACCAGGTTTCGCGCTGGAATTTCAGGACTTCCAGGGCCTCATCCAGGGCGGTGAGGTCGTGGTCGATGTTGGCCTCGATGAGCTTGCGGTAGGCGAAGTTGTAGAGGGCGGCGAGTTTGCCGCATAGGTCGGGGGCCAGGTCGTGCTTGAGGTTGCCGCTGAGTTCGGTCAGGATTTTCTGCATCCGGATGATGAGCGTGTGGGTCTGCTCAAAGTTCTTCTGCTGAAGGGCGGCGCGGGCCTGCTCGCCGAAGCGAACGACGCCGTCGAAGAGCATCATCTGGAGCTGCTCCGGCGTGGCGGTCATGACGCGGGTGCGAAGATAGTTTTGCGCGGCTTGCTGATTCATATCCTGCCGATCCGGGTGGAGGCGATGCTGTTCCTATCGGCATGGAAGGGGGTGGGAATTAAACCGTTGTGAAATCATTTCTTGGCGGCACTGCCGGCGCTGACGGTGCTGAGGGAACTGAGCGCGGTCTGCTGGGACTGGAGGCCGGCCAGAACCGACTCCATGTCGGCAAACTGCTTCTGGAGGCGGGTCTTTTTCTGGTCGAGCTGCTGATTGAGCTGGTCGATGCGGTCCTGGAACTGCTGGGTGCGCTGGTCGAGGGTCTGGTTTTCCAGGGTGATCTTGCCGTTGACCGGGTCAATGAGCTTGGTGATGCTCTTTTCCATGGTCCAGCCCAAGCCGGTCTGGGTCTGGGCGAAGAGGTTCTGGACGGCGTCGGGATCGTCGGCATAGGCCGCGCGGAACTTGTCCTCATCGAAATCGAGCTTGACGCTTTTGCCGTCCGGGTCGCCGCTGAGGGAGAGGCCGATGTCGGCCAGGATGCGATAGCGCCCGCCGGAGACGGTGGCGTTGAGCATGGAAAAGAGGGTGCTCTGGATGCTCTGGGCGGTGGAATCGCCAAGGAGCAGCCCCCCCTGGTCGGTGTCGGTGTCGAACTTGGTCAGATCGTTCATCTTGTCCATCAGGTCGTTGAAGGTGGTGGTGAACTGATTCATCTGATCGACCAGGGAATCGGCATCGCGGGTGATGTTGAGCGTGACGGGCTGGTCGCTGACGCCGTGCAGATCGATGGTGACGCCGGGGATGACGTTGGCCAGCTGGTTGGACTGGCTGGTGATGAGCAGCGGACGGCCGCCGGCGCTGTTGGAGCCGACAAAGACGGCGGCATCCTGGGCGGTGACGAGGGTCTGGGTGGTCAGTTTGGTGGCGCCGCCGTCGATGACGACCCGGCCGTCGCGGCCGCTGTTGATGGCGTTGATGGAGAGGCGGTAGGGGGCCAGGCCCGAGCCGTCGTTGATGATGCTGGCGGTGACGCCGAAGCCCAGGGCGTTGATCTTCTTCTGGACGGTTTCCAGATTGTCGTTGAGGTCCGTCGTGATGGTCTTTTCAAAGGAGCCGTCCACCGAGGTGGTGGTGTCGTCGGTGGAGAGAATGTTCAGGTCCTTGGCGGTGGTGCCGTTTTTGTCCTCGACTTTCAGCTTGCCCGCGCCGCCGGAGGTGTCGGTCAGGAGCAGGCCGTCGCCGTTGGCGGTGATGGAGGCGGTGACGCCGATGTTTTTCTGATTGATGGCGTTGATGACATCCTTGAGGCGTTTGGGGGAGCCGATGCTCAGGTCGATGGTGGCCGAGGTGCCCTGGGCGCTGGTGATGGTGAACTGGCCCAGGGAGACGCCCTTGCCGCCGTTGTAGTCGCTCAGGAGGGTGTTTTCCGAGACCCACTGGCGCTGGAGGTTGCCGCCGTTGACCTGCTGGACGGTGGGGTCGAACGTGCCGGCGATGCCCAGATCGGCGGCGGTGGTGGCATCGACATCGGAAATTTTCAGATCGCCTGAGCCGCCGGAGGTGTCCTGCAACTGGATGCCGTTGGCGGCGCTGTTGAGCGAGGCGGTGATGCCGATGCCGGCATTGTTGATGGCGTCGAGCACATCCTGAACGGTGGTGGCCGAGCTGAGGTCAACGGTGGCGGTTCCGCCGGCGCGGTTCTGGAGGGTGATCTTGCCCAGGGCGATGCCCGCGCCCCCTTTGAGGGTGGCCAGGAGGGTGGTGTTGGGGCCGGCAATCAGCTTCCGGCCCAGCAGGGTTCCGCCGGCGGAGGAGGCGATGCCCAGGTCCTGGGCGGCGTTGGAGCCGTTGAGGGCGGCGACGGTGACGGTGCCGCCGCCGGCGTCGGTGAGGCGGAGGCGCTGGCCGTCGGGGGCGATGTCGGCCGTCACCTTGCCGCCGGTGGCGGTGTTGATAGCGTCCAGCACGTCGCCGAGAGTGCTTTTGCCGTAGAGGTTGATGTCGAAGGTGGAGCCGTCGCCGGCGGTGATCTGGAAGTCAGCGCCGCTGGAGACGGTGCGGACGCCGCGGGCGTCGTTGAGGGAATCCAGGAGGGTGTCGCGCCCCAGGGTGGTGATGGCGGCGCCGGTGAGGGTGCTGCCGTTGACGTCGCCGGCGATGCCCAGGTCGGCGGCCGCGGTGCCGCCGCCGATGTCGGTCACGATCAGGTGACTGGCGGTTTTGCCGGAGGTGTCGGTGAGGACCAGGCCGTTTTGGCCGTAGGAGGCGTGGACGTTGATGTCCAGGGAGTGGTTGATCTTATTGACGACGTCGTCGAGGGTCAGGGCGCCGCTGGTGTCGATGACGGCGCTGGCGCCGCTGCGGTCGGTGATGCGGAACAGGCCGGAGGCGACGCCCTTGCCGCCGTTCAACTGGGCGAGCATGGTGGGGGTGTTCAGTTCACCGCCGCCCATTTCGATGGAGATTGTGCCGGCGCCGACCTTGGTTTTGGTGTCGGCGAATCCGCCGGTGACGGACTGCTGGGTGGTGACCAGGCGGGAGACCTGGAACTGGTAGGAGCCGACGGCGGCGCCGTTGGCGGCGGTGGCGGTGAGGATGTTCTCATCGCTGCTGGTGGTGGCGGCGGCGCGGAAGGTCTGGGGCTTTTCGAGCTTCTGGGTGGTGAGTTTGAGGGAGGAGAGCCGCGTCATCAAATCGGTGAACGCCAGCTTCTGCTGATTGGTGTTGTCGATGCGCGACTGGAGGAGCGTGACGGGCTTTTGCTCCAGGGCCATCAACTGATCGATGATGTCGCTGGAGTTGATCCCGCTGATCAGGCCGACGCCGGTGGTGATTCGTCCCATGGGTGGTCCATCCCGCCCCCATTCCTCATCGGCATCCCGTGCCGGGAGATATTCTCAAAAGCCGATATAAAAGGTTATCGGAACCAAGGGGCATGAAACATGAAGGGATGTGGGAGGACGGGGCGTCGGCGGCCTTAGACCGTCCTGGCCTCTTTGTGCTTCACGCTGCGGACCCAGTCGAGGTAGCCGAAGCGCCAGAGGTAGGCGAATCCGACCAGAAGGATGGCGAAGAAGATGAGCAGATCGACCAGGGCGCCCTGGCGGAAGGCGGCGGCGTCCAGGCCCCACTGGTGGGCCAGATCGGCGGCCTGTCCGTAGGCGACGGCCCAGGGATAGAAGAGGGCGACTTCGACATCGAAGACCAGAAAGACCAGGGCGACGATGTAGAAGCGGAGGTCGAACTGGACCCAGCCCCGGCCGATGGTGGGCTCGCCGCATTCGTAGGCCGAGAGTTTGGTGGTATTGGGCAGGCGCGGGCGGATCAGCGCGCCGGCCAGGAGGTTGACCAGGACAAACCCGATGCCCAGGAGGAGGAAGATCGTGATGGAGAGCAGGGGGGTCATGGATGTTGAAAGGGTAGGGGGGGCGGGGCGGGATTGCAATGGGGATGGGGGAGTGGGCTCAGGGATGAGCGATCAGGGGGCATTGGGTTCGGTTCGTTTCGTAATTTGTCGTAGTGGCGATGGGGGTAAAAACCGCATTTTTGATAGCGCCAGCAGGGTATTGGATTTGGTTCGTTTGGGTTTGGATGACATTTTGCCGTAGTTGGGGGAGGGATGAAGGGACGAAAGCACGGCGGGGGTGGAGATAAGCATGGGGAAGAGGATGAGGTTCATAATGGGGAGTATAACAAATGTTTGGGTTTTGTCAAGGGAAATTTGGGCGGAGTTGCCTGGGGGGAAAGGTTCCTTGCGGCCATCGGGGGAAAGGAGACGA
>JBIQLO010000099.1:0-13965 GCA_044464175.1 Planctomycetaceae bacterium
TGGATCAATACGGGGACACCAGCGTCATCCCGACGCCCAACTTCTTCTATGGGCTGGGCGTGGGGGATGAGATCTCCGTGGAGATCGAGCCGGGCAAGCGGCTGATCATCAAGTACCTGACGGCCGGCGATGCTCGGGAGGATGGAATGCGGACCGTCTTCTTCGAACTCAATGGGCAGCCGCGCGAGGTGAACGTGCCGGATCGCTCGCTGGAGGCGACGCTGCACAAGCATCCCAAGGCCGATCCGGATGACCCCAACCATGTGGCAGCGCCGATGCCGGGCAAGGTGTCATCGGTGGCGGTCAAGAAGGGGGAGGCGGTCAAGGCGGGCCAGCGCCTCTTGAGCATCGAGGCGATGAAGATGGAGACGGCCGTTTACTGCCCGCGCGACACGCGAGTGGCGGACGTGCTGGTCAAGCCAGGCTCGGTGATTTCAGCTCAGGATTTACTGGTGGTTCTGGAATAGAGTCCGACTGAATTGCCGGGAAGGGGAGGAGCGCGTTTCGGTGGCGGTTCAATCACCCAAGACGCAAGATTCTGCATTGCATTTAACGACCCATCGATTTACAAGGGATGGCTTCGGTGTGGCCCTTGGCCGGCCGAATCATGTCTTACCGTCAGGAGGATTCGATGGGACGCTCGAATCGGTATACCGAGGCGGAAGTGCGCAGAATGCTGAACCTGGCCAGGGAGATTGCGGAGTTGCCGGGCGACCCGCGGTTGCGGACGCGGCATATGCTCGAGGGGCTGGGTCGGATGGTGGGGGCCAAAGGGGGAACCAGTTTTCGCGCGCGTCATGATTTCATCAGGAACAAGCGGCGGATCACCATCCTCACCGGTCAATCGACAGGGATGGAGGATGCCGCCGCCCAGGACGTGCTGGGGCGTTACATGGCCACGATGCTTCCGACCGACCCCCTGGGCGAGCCCCTTTACAGCCGTCCGGAGCGGCAGGTGACGATGGGGCGCGAGCAGATGATGAACCGCACCCTCTGGCACAACTCAGCGCATTTTAACGAGGTACGGCGCGGGATCGGGATTGATGACTGCATCGCCACGAAGATCACGCTGGGCGCCGGCGGGCAGGTGCTGACATTCTGCCTCCACCGGGCTCTGGGGGACATTCCCTTCACCCCGCGGCAGTGGCAGCTGGTCGATCTGTTCCACAGCGAGATGCATCGCCTGCTGGATGTGCCGCTGCCGAATCTGCAGGCACAGCTCGCCCCGCGCCTTCGGCAGGTGCTGGAGTGCCTCAGGAGCGGCGACGGCGCCAAACAGATCGCGTGGAAGCTCGGTCTGAGCATCCACACGGTCCGAGGGTACATCAAGGAAATCTACCAGCAGTTCAACGTCAGCGGGCGCGGCGAGCTGCTGGCCTACTTTACGCGGCAGTGAAGCGTTACTTCATCTCCGCGGCCTTGGCGCGGACTTCATCAATGTCGCCGACGTAGAGGAAAGCCTGTTCGGGCAGGTCATCGGCCTTGCCGTCGCAGATCTCGTCGAAGCTGCGGAGGGTATCGGCGATCTTGGTGTAGACGCCCTTCTTGCCGGTGAACTGCTCGGCCACGAAGAAGGGCTGGGAGAAGAATCGCTCGATCTTACGGGCGCGGGAGACGATCAGCTTGTCCTCTTCGCTCAATTCATCGACGCCGAGAATGGCGATGATGTCCTGCAGGTCGCGGTAGCGCTGGAGCATGTTCTGCACCTTGCGGGCGATGCGGTAGTGGTCTTCGCCGACGATCTGGGGGTCCAGGGCGCGGGAAGCGGAGGCCAGCGGATCGACGGCCGGGTAGATGCCCTTGGAGGCGATGGAGCGCTCGAGGTAGATGAAGGCGTCCAGGTGGGCGAAGGCGTTGGCCGGGGCGGGGTCGGTGGGGTCGTCGGCGGGCACGTAGACCGCCTGCACGGAGGTAATGGCGCCGTGCTTGGTGGAGGTAATGCGTTCCTGCAACTCGCCCATTTCGGTGGCGAGGGTGGGCTGGTAGCCCACGGCTGAGGGCATGCGGCCCAGGAGGGCGGACACTTCCGAGCCGGCCTGGGTGAAGCGGAAGATGTTGTCGATGAAGAGCAGCGTGTCAGCCCCGGTTTCATCGCGGAAATACTCGGCCATCGTCAGGGCGGAGAGGGCGACGCGGAGACGCGCGCCGGGGGGTTCGTTCATCTGGCCGAAGACCATGACGGTCTGGTCGATGACGTGTTTGCCGGTGTTGCCGATCTGGGCTTCCTGCATTTCCAGCCACAGGTCGGTCCCTTCGCGGGTGCGCTCGCCGACGCCGGCGAAGACGGAATAACCGCCGTGCTGCTGGGCGATACGGGCAATAAGTTCCTGAATGACCACGGTCTTGCCGAGGCCGGCGCCGCCGAAGAGGCCCGCCTTGCCGCCGCGGAGGAAGGGGGTAAGCAGGTCGATCACCTTAATGCCGGTTTCGAAGACTTCGGCCTTGGGGGTCAGTTCGGTGAATTCAGGCGGCTCGCGGTGGATGGGGCGGCGGGTTTCGACGTTGACGGGGCCGCGGTTATCGACGGGTTCGCCCAGGAGGTTGAAGACGCGGCCGAGGGTTTCCTTGCCGACCGGCACGGTGACGGGGGCGCCGGTGTCAACGCAGTCCATGCCGCGGCGCAGGCCGTCAGTGCCGCCCAGGGCAACTGCCCGAACGCGGCCGCCGCCCAGGTGCTGCTGGACCTCGCCGACCAGGTGCATGCTGGAGCCGTTGGTGCCCGAGTCAATGCGGACGGCATTGTAGATGGCAGGCAGGTGGTCCTGGTCAAATTCCACGTCGAAGGTCGAACCAATCACCTGGGTGATCTTTCCGGTAGCGGGCATGGGTGTCCTCTTAGATTCCTGTTCGTTGATCCCGACAACGCGGTTGGCGCGTGGTCGGCCACTTGGGGGCGAGATTGTACAAATTCTTCACAATCCTGCAAGAGTGTGGATGACGTTGTGGAGAAGAGGAGAGAGGTGTTCGTAGGGCCACCGGACATTTTGGGTTTGAGGGAAGTAAAACGCCAATTCTGAATCGCCACAGCAGCATTGAATGGATTTGCAGCGGGATTGCAGAGAGTGTGTTCGGATTTACTTATCGGGAGATATGAAAATCTCAGGGGGGGATGGAAATGAGCCGGGAAAGCGCGCCGAAGGAATGAAGGAATGACAGGTTGGAGGTATGTCCTGGGGGATTTGCCAAGTGAGAACTTTGGTATGGCTGGAATCGTCCGGCGAATTTTCTTGACAATCCCAATCGATTGGGATAAGGTGAATCCATGGTCAAGATGCGGGATATCGCGGCCGACCTGCAAATTTCACCCACGACGGTTTGTTACGCCCTGGGAGAAAACTGGCAAGCCAAGGGGGTTGCGCCGAAGACCCGACAGGCGGTTCTCAAACGCAGCCGGGAGTTGGGATACCGGCGGAACCGGATCGCCGCCAGTCTGGTCAAGCGGGCCACGTACACCATCGGGGTGATCGCGCCGGTGATGGATACGCTGTACGGGGACATGCTCCAGGGCATCGAGAGCATCGTGGGGGATGAGTATGCATTGCTGGTGGGCATTTCTCAGTATCGGGAAGATCGGGAACGGAAACTGCTGGAATCCTTCGAAGAGCGAATGGTGGACGGCCTGATCATCGTCAACGCCGCCCATCCGGAAAATTCCGCGGTTCTCAAGCGGTTGAGCAAGGCGGGGTTGCCGATCGTTCAGGCGGATCGCCATTTCGAAGACCTGGAGATCGACACGGTGGAACCGGATGGGGCGGGATTGACTTCGATGCTCACAAACCATCTGCTGGAACTGGGACATCGCGCCATTGCCTTTCTTTCTTCGTATCACGTGCACGTCGGAACGAGGTCTCGCCAGAGGGGGTACGAGCAGGCGATGGCGGCGCGCGGGCTGAAGACGCAGGTATGGAGTCCGCGGACAGCAGATCGTGGAAAAATCTGGAAGGGAACATCCTATGGCTATAGCCGCTCGCTGGTCGCCCTGAGGGAGGAACCGATTCCGACGGCCGTTGTCGCCCATGATGTGGGGGGGGCGTTGGGATGTGTGCGGGCGATGCAGTCGCTTGGGCTTGAATGTCCGCGGGACATTTCCGTGGTGGGGGTGGAGCGTGAACTCGATCACGATCACGAGAATCCATTGATGCGGTTGCAGTTGACCCAGGCGGTCTGGTCGGTGCAGGAAATGGGGCGGCGGGCGGCGAGGATGTTAATAGACCGGCTGCGGACGACCGGGGAAAGCCGGCCCGCGCCGCGGCATGAACTGATTGGCGGGCGGTTGCAATTGGGGGGATCAGCCGTGCCGCCGGGGCACACGTCGATGAAACTTGAAGCGACCAGGGGGAGCTGACAAAAGGAGCTGGTATGTTCCGGAGCAAAAAGGGATTCACCCTCATTGAATTGCTGGTGGTTATCGGGATTATTTCAATTCTTCTCGCCTTGCTCCTGCCGGCACTGAACAAGGCCCGGGAAGCGGCCAAGGCGGTTCAGTGCGCTTCGAATCTCCGCCAGATCGGTCTGGCCGAACGCATGTATGCCCATGACTCCCGTGGATGGCTGACGCCCCGTCTGGTCATTCGTTCTTCCGGGGGCGATGAATACTGGACGGAACTGCTGGAGCCATATATGAAGTTCAACGTGCAGATTGGGCAGGGGAAGCTGCGATGCCCCGCCCGTCTTCCGTTCAACCCGGCCGCCTTCCAGAATTACACCTACGGAATTCTCTACCCCGTCGCCGGGGGCGTTGAATCGGGGGGATACTATACAGCGCACGGAGATTCTCGGGGCGTCAAAACCCTTCATCTTTTTGCGATGCCCTCAGACATGTACATCATTTCGGATTGCGACGGCCGAAATTATCCAATGACGTATTGGCCGCTGCACCCCTGGTGGCTTCCCTTGATGACCGATGATTACAACGGCGATGGCATCAAAGATTCATACATGAACGCGGGTTGGATTACCCAGGGCATGGCCCCGTACAACGGGATCTGTTTTACTCATCCCAATCACGCAGCCAACTTCCTGTTCGCCGACGGTTCCGTCCAGCCTCGAACCGTCAAGCAATGGGAAACCAACGAGAACGGTCTATGGGGGAAGAAACAGCCCTAATCGGCGGCGGCCAAGCAGGAACAGACATGGACCCATATCGCATGTACTTTGACGGGGAATGGCAGGCCGCCGACGGCGGCCAGGAAAGGGACGTGATTAATCCTGCGCTGGGGGAAGCATTTGCCAAAGTGGCGTGGGGCGGCCGTGAAGAGGCCCAGCGGGCGATCGCGGCGGCGGCCTCGGGATTCGAGCGATGGTCGCGGGTTCCGCTGTGGGAACGGGCCGACCTATGTGAGCGCATAGCGAGCCATCTTGAAGCCCATCTGGAGGTACTGGCGGACATTCTCTGTCAGGAACTCGGCAAGCCCCGGCATGGTGAAGCGATGGATGAAGCGCGCTGGGCGCCGCGGCATTTTCGCCTGGCGGCTCAGCAGGCGCGTTATCTTGAAGGGACAACGATTCCAGTCCAGGATCCATGCAAGCGCGTATTGACCCTGCGTCAACCTCGCGGGGTGGTGGCGGCAATCACACCATGGAATTTCCCCGCCGCCATCCCCTGCGAATATCTGCCCCATGCCATGGTGATGGGCAACACGGTGGTGTGGACACCCGCTCCGACGGCGGCGGCGACCGCGTCGGTGCTCATGCGTCTGCTGGCGGAGGCAGGACTACCGCGCGGGGTGATTAATCTGGTCATCGGACCGGGAGACTCGGTGGGGGATGAACTGGTGGCCAATGAAGGAACGCACGCCATCGGGATGACGGGCAGTCCGGCGACCGGCCGGATCATCAGCCAGCGGTGTGGTTTGAAGCCCCGGCTGATGGAATTGGGGGGTAACGGTCCAACCATCGTATTGGCTGACGCCGATCCGGCCGAGGCGGCCCGGGCGATCGCTCCCACCTGCTTTTATGCCGCCGGACAGGTCTGCGTCAGCGCCGAACGGATCTTTGTCGCTGAGAAAATAAAAGCGGAACTGGTTAAGCACCTGGTGGAGCGCAGCCGCGACTGGGTCCCGGGCGATCCCACGAATCCCTCCGTCACCATGGGACCGCAGAACAATCCGGCTGTTCTGGAGAAGATCAAGCGGCATGTCACGGACGCGGTGCGGCGCGGGGCGAAGGTGGCCATAGGCGGCAGATCGCCGGATCGGCCGGGATATTTCTTCGAACCGACCGTGTTGGTGGATTTCACCCAGGAATCGCTCATCAACCAGGAGGAAACGTTTGGGCCGGTTGCGCCGATCGCGTCGTTCCGTGACGAGGAGGAGGCGTTCCGCATGGCTGAGTCGTGCCCGCTGGGCCTGACGGCGGCGGTTTTCACGCGTCACACGGATAAAGCCTGGCGGTTCGCCGAACGGCTGCGCACGGGGATCGTGGTCGTCAACGACGGCAGCTGCTATTGGGAAGCTCACTTGCCCTTTGGAGGAATGAGCGGCCGGCACAGCGGGATTGGACGGATCGGGGGACGCAGCACTCTCGAATTCATGTCGGAGATCAAGACCATTGCATTCAATGTGAGGGGAAGGCATGACTGAATCATCACGACCGGTCGCACTGGTGACGGGAGCGGCCAGCGGAATCGGGTTGGCGACGGCCAATCTATTGCTGGAACGCGGGGCGCGCGTCATCGGATTGGACCGGCCGCACCAGGATTGGCCGGCTGGAAAGGGGGATACAGGCCGGGTCATTCGCATCGGTTATGACCTGATGGAGATTACGGGAATCGGCGATCTGGTTGGGGCGCTGTGGGAAGAGCATGGGCCGATTACGTGGCTTGTGAACAACGCCGGTATCGTCTCAAGCCATCGGCTGGCGGAAACCTCCGATGAGGATTGGCACAGGACGCTCACCATCAACGTGACGGCCCCTTTCGCTCTGATGCGCGCCTTGACTCCCCGGATGGAACAGGCCGGCGGGGGCGCGATCGTCAATATCGCCAGCCGCAACGCTTTTCGATCCAGCGTCGGCAAATGCGCATATGACGCCTCCAAGGGGGCCTTGGTGGCGTTGACACGAACCGCCGCGGGAGAACTGGCCGCCAGGGGCATCCGCGTCAATGCCGTCTGTCCCGGCGTCATTCGCACGCCGATTGAGGCCGCCGTACTGGATGCCGAGCCGTTCCGCTCCGCTTATCAGAAATTGATTCCCATGGACCGGTTCGGCCGGCCAGAAGAGGTGGCGTCACTGGTGGCTTTTCTTCTGTCCGAGGAGGCGTCCTTCGTCACCGGCCAGAGCGTCATCATTGACGGCGGGCAGATTGCCTGCCAGGACAATCAGCGATTCATGGAGATCGTGGGGCTTGGCTCCACGAGAGACTGAAAAGGCAAATTATGGCTGAAAAAATTCGCGTCGGCATTATCCGTTGTGACATACACGGCATGTGGTACGGGGCGTTGATGGACGATCCGGACATCCAACTGCTCCAGCGGCCACGCCCATGGAATGAACCGAGCGTTTACAGTTGGCAGCACGGCTTGGTGCATTATTACTACTACAGCGAATATCGCGAGCCGACGGTGATGACAGCCCGGAAGGTTAAAGGGTTTGAAATCACGCGGGTGTGGGATGAAGACGGCCCGTCGGCGGAACTGTTCTCACGGGTGTTCGGCGGCCGGCCCAAGGTATGCCGGAGCCCTGACGAAGTCAGTGACGATGTTGACCTGATCCTGATCGGCGACGGCAACGGCGATGGGAGCGATCATTTGGAACTGGCGCGGCCGGGACTGGAAAAAGGCGTCCCCACGTTCGTGGACAAGCCGCTGGCCTCCACAGTGAAAGACGCCGTGACGATCCTGCAAACAGCCAGACGGCATCGCGCCCCTGTCGCGTCGCTTTCGATTCTTCAGATGGATCCACACACACTGCAATTCGCCAGGCGGCTCCCGGAAGTCGGGCGACTCAATCTTGGTACGGTGCAATGCCCCTCAACGCACCGGTCCGCGCTCATTCATTCGGTCAGCGTGGCGCATACCGTGTTTGGAACGGGCGTGCGGCGAGTAAGCACGATGCCGGTATCCGAAAAATACATCGGTATTCACCTGGATTATGGAGGGCATCCCGAGCGCCCCTCCCAAGGCGTCATGCTCAACGGCCAACATAATTCCGCCGCGAAGACGCCTCGATTTTCGCGCATGTTTGCCGCCGCGTATGGGTCGGAGGGGGCGATCCAGGGAATGGTGCTGGATTCCTACAGCGCGGCCGACGGGGCGTCGGTAATTCTGGAACTGGTCCGCGACATGGTGCGAACCGGCCGATCCGAGCCAAAGACGGGCGACATGCTCAAGGCGGTGGCTGTATGCGACGCGGTCGATCAATCCCTGCGGGAGCACAAGCCCGTGGAGGTGCAATACCCGGATGATTCGGCTTTGAAATTCTAATTCGGTGAAATCGACACTGATACCCGTTCTGCAGGACACGGCCATGACGCAAATTCATCACTTTAAGCTGAGCGTGACGGACATGGACCGCTCGCTTCATTTCTATCGCGATCTGCTCGGCATGGAGCTTCTATATGACGCCGAGCGGGAGAATCTGCCCGCCTACGATCAACTGATCGGATATCCTGATGTAAAAATCCGCATTGTCGGGCTGCGGGATCGTCGCGGCGTCATGATCTGCCTGATGCAATATCGGAATCCTCCGGCTCAGCGGCGCTCGCAGGAGAATTATCAGCAGGGCGCCGCGGGGATTGCCGTTGAAGTGAATGACATCGATGCGGATTATGCCCGCCTTACCGCCGCCGGGGTCGTCGCCCGCTCCGAACCGGTGACGATCGTTCGCGAAGGCAAGGCGGTGGCCCGCGCCTGTTACATGCACGACCCGGACGGTGTGACCGTGGAGCTTTATCAACCCTTGACGTCATGAAAGGCGCCCCATGGAGATTGCAATCGACGGCATTGTTCCGGTGATTCCCACCCCGTTCGACGAAAACGAAGCGATCGATTTCGCCTCGCTGGAGCGCCTGGTTGATTTCGCGATTGATTCACACGCGGCCGCCATCTGCCTGCCGGCCTACGGAAGCGAGTTCTACAAGCTTTCCGACGCGGAACGGGAATCCCTTATCCCGATCGCGGTGAAGCGGGCGGGCGGCCGCATTCCGGTTATTGCCCAGGCCAATCATGATTCGGCGAAGATCGCCGCTCAGACCGCAAGAAGATTTGCCTCCCTCGGCGCGGATGTGATCGGCGTCGCGCTGCCGCGGCGGTTTCCCGCGACGGACCTGGACCTCCTTCGCTACTGTGGACAGATCGCTTCGGCCGTTTCCGTCCCGCTGCTGATCCAGGATTTCAACCCCGGCGGTCCGACGATCAGCGCGGATTTTCTCCTGCAACTGCATCGCCAGCATGCGAATGTGAAATACGTCAAGCTGGAGGAGCCACTGGTCGCCGCCAAGCTGCGGGCCGTCCACGATTGCGTTGGTGAGGCGGTTGGCATGTTCACTGGCTGGGGCGGTTTGTACCTCATTGACGGCCTTTCCATGGGCGGTTGTGGCGCGATGCCGGGAACGGCCCTGTGTGATTTATTCGCCCGCGTATGGCGTGAGGAAAAGGAAAATCGCGCGGGCGGAACGCTCTTTGCAAATCTCCTGCCTTACATCACGTTCTCCTTGCAAACCTTCGAACTGCTCCTGGCAATGGAAAAGCGGGTTCTGGTTCGCCGGGGAATTATTTCCTCCGACATACGGAGAAATGTTACGCGGACCCTTGAACCGGCAATCCTCAATCGCGCGGAACAGATCCTCGACCGAGTTCTGGACTTATTGCCGGCGGCTTCACCCGAGCGCCCGATCGGCCGTTCATCCTTTTAAGGTAAACACCGGAGTGAAAATATGACGGAATTTGATTTATTGGAGCCCGGCGCCTGGTTCAGGGGGCGCGTCGCGCTGGTCACAGGCGCCAGCTCGGGCATGGGGGCAGCCATTGCACTGGCGCTGGGTAGAGCCGGAGCGCGGGTGGGAGTGAACTATCGCGGGAATCAGTCGGGGGCCGAGGAAGTCTGTCGTCGGATTCGGTCCGCCGGCGGGAGTGCGCTGGCGCTGAAAGCGGACGTGAGCCGGGAGGAGGAAGTGGCCGCCATGTTCGCATCCCTGGAAGCCGAATTCGGCCCGCGCCTGGACATGCTGATCAACAACGCCGGCGACTGGATGGACAAATGTCCGGTCGCCGAATGCGACGTGGCCCTATGGGACCGGATCTTCGCGGTGAACGCCAGGAGTGTCTTTCTCTGCTCCCGCCACGCGGCGCAAGTTATGACTCGACAGGGGGAAGGAGCGATCCTGAACATCGGTTCTCTGGCCGGTCACACCGGAGGCGGCGGCGGCACCGTTCCCTATGCGGCGGCCAAAGCGGCCGTGCATACCTTTACGAGGGGCTTGGCCCGTGAGTTGGCGCCGCACGGGGTGCGCGTCAACGCCATTGCGCCGGGAATGGTGCGAACTCCCATGCTGGCCGGGCGTGTGTCGGATGAGGCGGAGCAAAAGCTGTCACAGGTGACGCCATTGGGTAGGATGGGCCGGCCGGAGGAAATCTCCGCCGCGGCGATGCTCCTCCTTTCCCCCGCGAGTTCCTTTATGACGGGCGAAATCGTGGAGATCAATGGCGGATTACTCATGCAATGAGTCGGAGGTGCCAAGCGGACCTTTTCCAGAACGAGAAGTTTTTACCAACTTTAATTCTTCGTGAAGATCCCAAACGATTGGGATAAGGTGAAAGGTGGAATCACGGCGTGAAGATCGCCGAGGGTTCCGGAGCCCAATCACTTCACTTGTTTCCCAGACTTCCAACGGTCTTTTTAACTGGAGGCTTCATGCCGCATCAATTCTCAGATCTCCGCGGGGCGTTGCTGGGTGTGGTTCTGCTCCTGATGGGAGCCGGCGTTGCCGCGGCCGCACCCATCGCTCAATGGCAATTTAACGGCGACCTCAATGACAGCATTGGCAACTTTAATCTGACTTTCCATGGCACTGATTCTTCCCCCGATTACGTGACGGATGCAAATGGCCATCAGTCCCTGGCGCTGGACGGAGTGGACCAGTACGCGGACGTGGCGGTACAGGGCACTCCATTGGACTTCAATCACTCCAGTTTCACTATTGCGGCGTGGTTGACGATTGAGGTCCCTTCCGACGAACGACGAGTCACCCTCATCGCCGGTCGTCGCAGCAGCTCAGGCCTTGATGATTATGCGATCGCCTTGGATTATGAGAATTTCACGACGGCTGCGGGCCATAATCCCATTGCTGAAGCCTACACCAATCCAGGGGGCGGCGCTGGAAGCGTGACGAGTACGGTCAATTTCAATCAATATCTAAATCTGGTCATGACATACGACCAGTCAACCACTACGGTCACTCTCTATCGAAACGGCGTACGGCGTAGCTTCAAAATAACAAATGGTACCGGCCCTTATTCCAATTCCACCCCACTGGAGATTGGCCATTATATCAGCACTTTCACCAATGCTTATCTGAAGGCTGACCTGGATGAAGTGCGAATCTACAACACCGCCCTGGACCAGGATGAGGTGACGGCGCTATACAACTCTGGAAAGGGGCCGGCGCCCCTTCCCGAGCCGGGATCTTTGCCGCTGCTGGCGCTGGGCGGGCTATTGTGTACGCGCAATCGGCGGAAAAAGTAACACAGGTCTTAGCGAATGATGGAGACGCAATCCTGATGAAATATTGTTTTGGCATTATCGTAATCGCCCTGTTGGCTGCGGGTGTTGTGGCCGCCTCGCCCGCCGATCAGAGGCCGATCCTTCGCGCCGATTTTGATCGCACCAGTACCCCTGTGGCGGCACAGGCCGTTCGCGTACAAATCCAGGGCTCCCCCCGCTTCATCGAAGGCTTGTCCGGCCAGGCCGTCGTGGTGGGCGGCAAAAGCCGGATCCTCTATACACCGCCCGGGGGGCTGTCGACCGAACAAGGCTCGTGCCTGTTCTGGGCCAAGCCGCTGGACTGGTCGGCGTCGGTCCAGACGTTTCAATTTCTCGTCAGTTTCGTTCACGTCAAAGGCGACGCTCCCGACCTGCTCTTCTACAAGCCCTATAACGACACCGCATTGCATCTTCTGGCCCACAGCGGAGACAAAGGCGATTTCCGGTCGATCACCAAACCGGTGGTCGGGTGGCTGCCCGGCCAATGGCGTCAATGGGCATTCACCTGGAGCAAGGACGGCTACCGTCTCTACATGAATGGAAAGCTGATTGCCCACCAGCCTCCTCTCAAAAACCGGAGCGGCGCATGGGGGCCGATCGTTCTGGGAACCGCCTATCCCGGCTGGGCAAAGCTGGGCGACCAGAAAACCGCCATTGACGATCTGCGCATTTATGCCCAGGCACTGCCGCCGGCCGAAATTGCCCGACAATACCAGGCCGCCGTCCAAGCCAATCCGGAGATCGCTGTGAAGCAACAACATGTCGACTTGGGTCAGGGCTTGGACTCCACGAATTGGGCCTTGGCCGCCAACGGTGCGGCGGTGCTGACTTCCTCATTTGCCAATATCCAGTCGGCCTATTCCGATCACCTGATTGATGGTGACCCGGACACCTCATGGCGCTCCATGGGCAATGACTTTCCCAGCGTCGGTGCGGACGATACCCCCTTGTGGATTCAGCTTCGATGGCTGGATTCCAGGCAGCTTAGCTTGGTCACGCTGACCCAGGTCGCGCCGAGCAACGCCCAGGGCATTCGCCTTCAGCGGTGGGATCGTGCCGGACAATGGGTCGACATTGCCGGTGTGAAGCAAGCAACCCAGGATGGTGGAATCATTACGTTTCGTTTTCCCGAGATCTCCACCAGCCGCTTGCGGGTGCTGATCGCAAAAAATAGTGCTCCTTTCACACAGATGACGGCGATCGGCGCCTATGGTCCCCCGCAGCCCGACCTGCGCAAGATGCGCCCCTATTGGCACGCCTGGCACATCTGGTACAACGAGCCGGCCCAGAAGATTGTCGAGTATTCGCCTCGCTATTTCCGTAAGACCTTCAATGTCGCCGACGCGAAGAAAATCGATCGTGCGGTGATTCAGCTTTATACAAATGATAATTACCAGGTCTTTCTCAATGGACAACTTGTTTCCAAGGGAATACGGTCGCTCGGCGCCGTCGAGGTGAAGGACCATGTGGTGAGTGGCGAAAACTGTCTGGCGATAATCGCCACCGCGACCAGTCAGCCGCACTGGCCGAACATGGCGCTGGCGGCCGAATTGACTCTCGACCAGGGTCTGCAAACCCGCTACATCGGCACCGATCAAACCTGGCAGGCCTTCGATCGGTTGGTTGCCGGATGGGACAAGCCGGGATTCAAGGCATCCGGCTGGAGCGCGCCTTTCATCATCGCCAAGGTCGGACAGGGCATCTGGGGACATATTGGGTATGAGGATGCCGGCGCCAAGGAGACGCTGACCTTGCACAGTTGCCGGATCGACGGCCGCGCGAAGCCGGGAGGGGAGATCACCGTCTACCTCGAGCTGCAGCCGGGCCAACCGCTACACCATGACTACCTGTTCACTTATGAAATGGGTGAGCATGGCGTCGTACCGGGTTTTGGCGACTACACCTTCGCCCGGGGGGCTGTGGGGCCGACAACGCCGACCCATAGCTGGCCGACCGATCGGCCGACCGCGCTGGAGTTGAAAATCCCCTTGCCCGCCTACGCTCCCAATGGTCCGACGCCGCTGCAACTGCTGGCGTACGATCTTAGGGGGGGGCCGGCGCTGCGGATCGTTGATTCCTCCGGCCAGACGCTTGATCACATCGCACAGGTGGACATTCATCGCTTTGACTCCGCCGATTCTCACCCGGCTGGTCGGGCCGATGCCCATATTGCCCACGACGGCGGCGTCAAAGCTTTCGTCATTCAGGGCAAAAAAGTGCCCCCGCTGCTGTGGACATACCGAAACCCCACTTTCGAGAAAATCG
>JBIQLO010000100.1:0-13915 GCA_044464175.1 Planctomycetaceae bacterium
GCGCCTCGCTGCCTCCGCCTGGCTGATCCCTTGGCGTTTTATTTCTGCCGCGATTTTCTGGCCCGTCGTCACAATTCCTAGTCATAACAAAAAATTTTTATTTTTTCCACCTTTTTCTCTTGACGGCTAACGAAATATCGTTATACTACCGATGTAGTGAATGGGGGGGATGGATCAACAGGCCGGAAGGCCGGAAGGAATGAAGCGATGAAAAGTTTCCAAGTCTTCTATAGCGACGGATCTTCTCAAATGACCAGCATGGCTGAAGGCGTGACGCTGGAAGAGGCACGGCGTTATTTCGTCGGCCAAGTGTTTGCCTTCCCGGCGCGGGATCAGTTTTACGACACCGAGAACGAGCGGGAGCACCACGTCACCGCAATCGGCGTTGAACCCGGCAAATAAGCGTGACTCCGGCTGGCTCGCGACCGGCCTTTGCCTTATGCCCGCCGGTGTGGCGGGTGGATGGTGCAGGGGGATGAAGGGATGGATAGGACAATGGCTTTCAAGAATGACCTTTCGGACGAATTGGACAGCGAGGCACATAGCGACCCAGCATCCGCCGCGCCGAAGCTCCATCAGCTTGTCAGGCAGCTTCTGAACGAGCGGTTTGCCTACCGGCTGGTTTTGGAGTCGATTGCGCATAAGCGATGCACCGATCTGCCGCTGATTCAAGAGCGCAGCAAGGATGTATGCGAGGAGTTTGTTGCCTGAATTGTTTCAAGGGGGATTACAAGTCACGCCCCGCCCGGCCAACTTTCGACGGCTCGCCGGAATCGGGGCGCAACGAGGAAGAGTCATGTTACTACGTAACGTTTGCAATCGTCAATCGCCCCTCCCCCCGGACAACCACCCCGGCTGGGATCGGCTTCTGGCCGCCGTGGAGGCCGCCCCGAACACCGACGCCCTTGAGCATGAGGCCGAAGGTGTGCCGGAGGCCGTCATTGCCAAGGCGCGGGCGCGGGAGGAACGCCGCAAGCTCCGCAACGCCGCCACGGACGCCTCGGAGCAACTCGAAGAAATCGCCTCTGAACTCCGCTGCATCGCCCAGGCCCTCGCCGCCGACGGCCCCATCTTCGACCCCAAGCGGGCGGCGCGATTGGCCGAGCGCATCGGCAACGCCGCCAGTCGGGCGGAATTTGCCGAGCGGGCGCTCAACGATGTTCTCTGGCCGACGTGGAGAACCGACCCCGACGCCCCGTACCGGACGATGATCCACGGGCGCACGCCAGACGAGATTTATCACGACGAAGTGCCGTTCTGAATTTTCTCGCCCCGCCGGGCGGTGGCTTCTCTGGCGGGGCTTTGGATTTGACCACCGGCCTATCCGGCGGTCAAATTGGAACCGCCCACATCGGGCAAACTCAACGCCCCGGTCAGGCCGGGAACGAAAGGAGCAGTCATGGAAACTTCTCACCCCACAGAGCAAGGGCATGTAATCTACGAGGAGCGGCACGCAACGTTCGTGCGACCCAAATGCACATGCGGTAGATTTTGCGCCGCATTGAGGGCTCGCGTCCAGCGGGAAGAGGACGCGAAAATGCGATCTATCAAGCGAGCCGGGATAATTAAATTTGCCGAATCAAGGAGCATCGGCGGATGCCACTTGAACGAAATATATGACCTGTAACCGGGAGTCGCGGTATGATTGAACTCCGCCACATTTACGTTAATTCCCTCCCCGGCGTGCGACATAACAGCCGCGCCGGGGAGGCGCTGCGAATCGTGGTCCGCCTGGAGCGGGAACCGGACGGCACGCCATCGGTCGGTTATTACATCGAGGCCCAGCGTAACGGGGCATGGGTCAACGTTAGCGACGGCATGAGCGAGGACGAGGCGGAGGCCATGCGGAACATCCGTGAGATTGAGGTGGTGGCCATGCAGCTGGACGACGGCCTGTCGGATTGGCTGATGAGGCATGGTGCGGCGGAATGAATCGCATGGCGGGATAGCCCGTTCCGGCGGATGGCATGTAACGGCTTTCCGCCGGGCTTTTCACTCTTTCGGAGGATCAATCATGAAACACACAACCCCCATCCCCTCCCGCGCCGTGTACAATGCCTGCATCGCCCGCATGGACCAGATTGACGCCCTGTTGGCGGACCTGGCCACCGAGCGGGAACGCCTCGGGCGCATTGTCATCACCGGCAGGATACACTACGGACTGGCCGATGCGGCGAAGGCCATGCGGCGGAAGATCGAACGAGGAGGGCGCCCCTGAACTTGTAAGCAATCCTTACCAGTTGAGCCGTCAAGCGTTCCTTGACACCTGCCCGGCCCCGCGCCGGGCTTTTTTTTGTTGCGCCCCTCACCCATCCCCTCCGGCCCGAATTGCACGGCGGAAAATCGGACGCTATGCTCCGGTTATTGATTTTTGCTCACCTGTTCAAAACTCATAAAACTAATTGACGCCTAACAAGTCGCGGGTTATGTTAGGGGATCATTTGGGAAAAGAGGCATGATGTTCAAACCCTTCTCTGTTCATATCGGGGAACGTGATTTTTGGGTGATTTCGTCGCCGGAGCCGCTTTTCCGGCCGGATGGACGGCCCGCAAAATCCGCTATCGACTTCGAGCAGGCGACGATTTGGGTGGCGCGTGGGATTCCCCCCAGGCTTCGGCCGCGAGTTATTGGCGTTGCCGTTTGCGAGGCTTTCCGTCAGGTTCATTTGAATTCACGTCCGGCAAAATCACGGGGGTGACGTCGTCATCGTCGTCCCTTGCCTCCGCCGCCCGTTCCTCCGCGTCGATCCGCAACTGGCCTGACTTGGCGCGGGCGATAAGGTTTTTGAATGACGCCCCGGCCACATCCGCCCCGGCGGCTTCCCGCATGTAGTGGTCCCGAATTTCCGGCGGGGCTTCGATGAACATGAGCATCGCGGCGGTCGCCACCAGCCATTTTTGCTTGGACCGCAATTCGGCAGCTAACGCCAGATATTCCTCTCGTACCTCCGTCGGAAGAGATAAATTCGTCGCTATTTTTGTTGCCATAATCATTTTGTATCCAACGGGTTAGGGTTTGAGAATGTTGTTGCAAAAAATTTTCTGCAAATAATTCTTGACTTGTTGCCGAATTGTTGGTTTAATCATCAAGCCAAGTTGGAAGTACCAATGAAACTCGAAAACCCCAAGACGAAAGAGCAACGGACCTACGCGGTTTTCCGCGATGCCCGAAACGGCAAGAGCAAGAGCCTGACCGTTTATGGGGTGACGCCAGATGAAGCCGCCCGCTTCTTTCGCCGGGCTGTCAAGCAGCAGGCCGATAACGAGGCCCGCGATCGTCAGACAGCATGACCCATGCCACGGGATCATGCAACGGCGAAAACGCCGGAGAATGACGCGGAATGATGGGAATGGGTGGGGCTGTGACGGATGTAACGGAGGTAACGCCATGAAGCGACTCAAAGGACTCCAGATCGTGCCCCGCCGGAAAATGACGGCCGCCGACTGGGCATTTTTGGCCGGTCTGGTGGCGATGCTCGCGGCGTACGTCACCTTCGAGATTTTGCGGCACGTTCGCTAGTGCTGGGGGTGTTTGCGATTTTCGGAATGGATGGGGCAATTTTACGGGAAGGATGGATAGCTATGTGCAGGCCAATGAGCGGATTTGCGGCAATCATCGACGACACGCCGACGATTTGGGTGAGCGACAAAACGGACAGCCACACGGAAATCGCGGAGGAATTTAAGCTCCGCGACAACGGGCGGCACGAGCTGTATGCGTTCGAGTTTTATCCGGACGCCGACAAGCCGTCGCCGGACGTGACGACCTGGTTGCTCGAATGGGACAGTGCTGCTACGGCGGGTATGCGGCAAAAGCCGGGCGACGAATTTGCGTGCCGCGTACGCCCGCTGATCGAAAAACGCGCCAAGCAATATGTTTTCGTGGGTGGCAATCACAGAACGACAGCATGTCGCGCATGGGTATTTGGTGGCAGCGTCGAGGCGTACGGCTCCAGCCGCGTCGAGGCGAGGGACTCCAGCCGCGTCGAGGCGTACGGCTCCAGCCGCGTCGAGGCGAGGAACTCCAGCACGACCAATAGCTACGGACCTAAACCCAAAAAGATCGAGGAAAACGCCGTCTGGATCGACCGAACCGGCGACAAGCCGAAGGTGTTGCTGGCGAAAAAAGCAAAGGCGTGAACCGCTGGAATGATTTTTTTTCGGGATGGAACGCAATGGAAAACTGGACCAAACAATCGGACGCCGCTCATGAGTCCGCAAAAGCGGGGGCGGTGGATCGGGTGAAGAAACTGATGGTGGACGGCATTTATCGCCTCTACCTAGCCGGGCCGATGACGGGGCATCGGGAGTACAACTACCCGGCGTTCTTCGAGGCGGAGGATCGGCTGCTGCGGATGGGGCTTGTCCCCCTCAACCCCGCCCGCTCTTTCGACGGGGACACCAGCCGTCCCCGCGCCGACTACATCCGGGCGGACCTGAATTTTCTCCGCGTCTGTCACGCCATCGCCGTACTGCCCCGCTGGCGAATGAGCCGGGGCGCACGGCTGGAAGTCGCCATCGGCTACGAACTGGGCCTGCCGATCCTTGACGCCGAAACGCTCCTGCCCGTCGATCGCGCCGCCCTGGAGGTGGTCGAGGTTGACCGCGAGGAACCGCTGATTGAGGCCGTGGAGGCGTTTGTCCGCGACTGGGACTGCATCGGCTGCATGGACGGGGCGACGGAGGCCCTGGCGAACCTGTTGCGGCTGGCGGCCGAGGCGCGGGGCGGCATGGCGACGGCGATGGACGCGGCCTGCCGACACGCGGCCGAGTCGGGGGTGGAGGCGGTGGCGCAAGGGCGGATCATGGACGCAGTGGAGAAGGGAGCGGCGGCATGAACAGCACTCTTGCATACCCCAAGCGTCGATTCCCCACGCCGCGATTCACGGCAGAATCCCTCATGGTCAAAACCGGCCCCGTGACGCGGCCGGACGATCATGACGACGGTGATGAATGGTTGCGGCAACGGAACGCGGAAGAAGCGGCTGGATCGGCCTTGGAAGGGGACCGGTTCGATGGCCTTGGATGATGTTCCTCCTTCCCGCCGGGGCGGTTTCCCGAAAGGCCGCCCCGGTTTTGAAATTTGGCCGGGCGTTCCGGCCTCCCCTCGCCGGTGCCCCAAACCGCCGGGGAGTACGGAAAGCAAGACCGTCCGATGTTTTCAGCGGCATGTGTCGCGGCGCCGGGCGGGTCCGGGTTGTTATCGCTGCCCGGACGAAATTCCCAGGCGAGGGCTCCACAACCCGCTCGACCTGGATGCACCGGTAGCTCAATTGGTCAGAGCGCGGCCCGAAAGGGTTGTGGTTGCGGGTTCGAGTCCCGCCCGGTGATTTTGAAACAGGTGCTATCGGTCATGTTCGTCATCGCGTTCATTCTCGCCTTCCGCAAACGCCAGCAGCGCCGGGAGGCATTGGAGCAGCGGGAGCGGCAGCGTGCCTACGCGGCTTTGTGGTGGCAACTGGCGAGGCACTGGCCGGACGATGCGCGGATGAATTGAACGCGGAGGCGTGAATCATGGAACCGGAACTCATTTCCATCCCGACAGCGGCAAAACGGCTGGGCATCGGCCGGGAGAACCTGCGCCGCCGGATTCAGGCCGCCGGGGTGGGCGTGCCGGTGGGGCGGGGGCGGTGGAAAGTGCGGCTGGACGATGCGCGGGCGGCGCTGGTGGAAAAGAGCCGCGCGGGGAAGCGGCAGCGCCGGACGGTGGGGCGGCTGGATTATTCGGACGTGACCTGTTGAGCCTTGGACCAGACATGATCGGAAAGTTCTCTCAACTTCTCCAAGCCGACCCGCTCAAGGTAGTGGTCCAGGTCAATGGTCCCATGGGCGCGGCCCATGATGATCTTGCGTTCAATCTCCCACCGATCCGGGGGGCAGAGGTTGTAGAACGTGGTCCGCAGGCCGGTGAAGCTGCGCCGGAGCCGATGCACGCCCGCTTGCTTCTGGAGCCTTCCGAACAGATGGGAGACGGTGTTGGCGGGCATCCATCGGCCATTGCGGGATCGAGCGCGCTCCAGGGGCAGGCCGTATTCGGAGAGGAAGAAGAATTCATCATGGGCGGGATTGACCGGATCAGCGCGGCAATGGGCCTTCATGGCGACCAGCACGCCGGCGGGCAGGGGCATGATGCGCCGGACCGCGCCGGTTTTGCGGCGGCGGAAATCTATCACCGCATTGTCCCAGTCAATGCACTCGCGGGGCAGGTGGGCGATGTCGCTGTTCGTCATGGCGCACGACAGCCCCAGCATGATCCACAGCCGCATGGAGTTGTTGGCAGCGTCCAGCAGGGCCATGATTTCATCGGGGGCGAAGCATTTTTGCAGATTGATCCGCTCATGGCGGATGCGCCCCTTGTGCGGACGGATAAACGTCGGGCCGGGGCGGAATCGGTCGATGTACTCCATGTCGGCCGCCCAACGGAACAGGGCCGACACGCGGACCACCAAACTATCGAACGCGGCCCCGCCATAGTGACGATGGGCCTGGGCATAGGCGGAGAACTCCTCCGGCCCGATCTGCCCGATGGGCAGGCTGGCAATGGACCGGCCGCCTACCATGAATTCGCCGAAGCGGTTCAATTCGCTGACGTAGTTGGCATAGGTGCGTTCAGCGATGGGCTGATTGCGTGCGCCGATGCGGGCCTTTTGGGCGGCGAGGAACAGGGCCAGAACATCCCGATAGAGCAGGGCGGTGGGCAGGGGAGCGGATTCCTGTTTGTCGATGGCGCGTTTCTTGGCGATCCACTTATCCTCCACATCCGCCAGCGGCACGCTCTTGGACGCTACCCATCGGGATGCCCCTTTGTACCATCGGACCCATCCACGGGCCGTAGGCGTACAGCCAGCGGGCCAGCGGCGGGGATCGGCGGGTGCCCAAGGGTGTTTCTGGACGTTGCCCATAGTCAACTGACTCACTATCATTTAACTGAAGGAAAGATAGTCAACCGTGATATTAAACACTTGACTATTATTAGCGGGGTGGCTAAGATTGGAGGCATGGACCGTGTTGAATACCGAATTTATTCACAGCCGCCGCAAGGCGATGGGCCTGACGCAAGCGGAAGCTGCCGAGAAGGCCGGTATCTCAACCGCCGTCCAGTGGTCCCAGATCGAGACGGGAACACGGCAGAACCTCTACCCACAGACGCTCCAGCGGATCGCGCTGGCCTTGGAATGCACGGTGGACGACCTGCTCCAGCCAATCGAACCCATTGCGCAAAATCATTAGCCACTTTCGGGATTTTCGGTTTTCTCTTAGGAAATGAGACATTGGCGGGCAAAGTCCCACCCACGCCGGCGGGGTTTTTTATTGCCCGCACCTAACGCACCTTTAGTGAATCCGCCTCGAAGGTGAGGCCCAGCGGTTCGATCTCCACCGCCTTCCGATCTCCCTGTTTCTGGACGGTTCCACCGCGCCAGGCGGCATGGCCGCTCGCGGCCGCCAGCTTCAGGCAGGCTTCGGCCTGCTCCGGCGGGATATAGACCGCAAAGCCCGCCCCCATGTTGAAGGTGGCATAGGCCTCGCGCAGCTCCACCGGCCCGTGCTTCTGGATAAATGAGAAGATCGGCGGCGGCGTGCCCACATCGACCATGTGATAGACAAACGGCTCATCCAGCCGCATCAGCTTCCGCCAGCCGTGCCCGGTCAGGTGGGCGGCGTAATGCAGCTCAATCCCGGCCTGCTGACAGGCCGCGATGAAACGCACATAGATCACCGACGGGTCCAGCAGCGCCTCGCCATAGGTCCGTCCATCCTCCATCGGGGTCAGGTACCCCTTTGGCAGCCGCCCGGCCAGTTGGCGGCACAGACTCAGCCCGTTGGTCTGCACACCGCTGCTGGCCAGCAGGATGATGGCGTCTCCATCCCGCACCTGCCCGGTGATGCGCTGCGATTTGGGATGAATCTGCCCGACGGCCGAGCCGGCCAGCACGATCGTCTCCGGATTCACAATCCCCTTGAGGGCGGGGGTTTCCCCGCCGCCCCAGACGGCGTTGGCCTGGCGGCATCCCTCGGCGAATCCCTCGGCCAGATCCTCAGCCCGCCGGGCGTCGGCAAACCACTCGGCATCCCCCACGGCCGCGTGCATGGCGACCGACAGGGGGGCCGCCCCGGTGGTGATCAGGTCGTTGACGATGGTGGCCACAGTGTCGATGCCGACCGAGCGGTAAAAGCTCTGGCCGGTCAACTGGAGCATCGCGTCGGCCACCAGGTTCTTGGTTCCCAGCCCCTCTTCCACATGCGCCAGGTATCGGTCGGGCATTTCGATGAGGTAGGCGCTCTCGCCCCGAATGCCGGCCGGCTCGCTCATGCCATGCGCCTCCAGCGCCCCGGCCGTCGTGGCCGCCGCCTTCTGGCAGGCCCGCTTAAAGGCGTCCAACCGATCGTAGTTGACCCCGGATTGTTCGTAGCTGAGGGAACTCATGCGGCATGTTGTACCGGTTTTTCGGTGAAGTGCGAAGAGGGGGCGCTATCGACGGATCGCATGAACCAGCGCGCCAAGGAGAACCAGCGTACCGCTGAGGATCAGCGCGATGGCCAGGGTTGACTGGACGGGCGCAGCGCTGGAGGGGGAAAGGAGGACTCCGAGGCCCAGCAGCACAACACTCAGCGTCGGACTACGCCAGAGGGCAAATTGGATTGGATGGATGTGAAACGTGCGGGGGGCATCGCTTGGCCGGGCCACCCGCGCGAAGGTGAGGCAGAAGACCAGCAGAATCAGGTCGAACCCCAATGCGCTGATCAGCGCCCTGAAGCCCGGCCATCCATGCACCTGCCAGAGGTCCGTCTGCATATAGACGGTTCCGAACAGGAGAAAGCCGAAAATAAACGAAAGAATGCGCCATCCCACCGCCGCCATCGGCGACTCCTCCGGCCGGGGCGGCGGCTGGTAATCCAGTACCAGTGGCGGCGGATCGCATGGGCGAGGTTCTCCGGGCGGATCGGTCATGATTGCGGCCTCAAGGCCGATGGGTGCCACGGGACCATCCCGCACGGGTTGAAAACCCGTGCCACGACATTAGCGGTCTGCGGCCTCCCATTATTCAGGAGGCCGCCTGCCCGTCTCCGGTGCCGCTGTCGTTGGTCCCTTCCCCGCCGTTTTCCTCACCCTCCACCCGAGCCAGCGCCACCAGCCGATCCCCCTCGTCCAGGCGGATGAGGCGGACGCCGGCGGCGTTGCGCCCGGTTTCGCGGATTTCGGCCACGCCCGTGCGCATCATGATTCCCTTCTCGGTGATAAGCATCAGGTCGTCGGCATCCGTGACAGCCTTCATACCGACGACATCGCCATTGCGGTCGTTGGCGTCGATGTTGATGACGCCGCGCGTGCCGCGCCCTTTCACAGGATACTCGGCCAGCGGTGTGCGCTTTCCATAGCCGTTGACGCAGGCGGTCAGGACACAGCCGTTGTTCTGGCCGTGGGGGACGATGATCATGTCGATCACCTCATCCCCTTCGCGCTTGAACCGCGCCCCGGTCACTCCGGCGGCCGGCCGGCCCATGGCCCGGACATCCGATTCCTCAAAACGAATCGCCAGCCCGCTGCGTGTGCCCAGCATCACGTGATCGTGGCCGCTGGTGATCTCCACCCCGATCAGGGCGTCATCCTCGCTCAGCCCGATAGCGATCAGGCCGTTGGAGCGGATGTTCGCATAGGCGCTCAGCGCCGTCTTCTTGACCACCCCCTTGCGCGTGGCGAAGAGGAGGAACTGCTCGCCCTGGGTGAAGTCCTTGATGGTCAGCACGTTGGCAATCTTCTCACCCTGCTGGAAGCTGATGAACTGGGCGATGGCCCGCCCCAGGCTGGTGCGGCTCATCTCCGGCACATCGTAGACGCGCAGGGCGTAGACGCGCCCCTGATTGGTGAAGATCAGCAGGTGGTCGTGCGTGTTGGCCACAAACAGATGTTCGATGAAGTCCCCTTCGCGGTGCTCGGTCCCCTTGACGCCGTGGCCGCCGCGCCCCTGGCTGCGGTAGGTGTCCACGGGAAGGCGCTTGACGTAGCCGTTGTGGCTGACGGTCACCACCACATCCTCCTGCGGGATGAGGGCCTCACGGTTGAACGCCCCGGCCTCGCCGGTGATTTCCGTGCGGCGCTCGTCGCCGTACTTGTGCTTAATTTCCAGCGTGTCCTCGCGGATGATGTCCAGCACGAGGTTTTCATCGCGAAGAATCGCCTCGTAGTTTTCGATCTCCTCGACGACCTTGCGGTATTCCTCGGCCAACTTCTCAATTTCCAGCCCGACGAGCTGGATCAACTGCAGCCGGCCGATGGCTTCGGCCTGCGCCTGGCTGAGCAGGATGGGCTCGGCCGCCGCACGCTCCACCAGCGCCTTGGGAATCAGCGGCGCGTTGGGATGGCCGGGGGCGATGCGGAAGGCCCGCTGGCGCAGCTTTTCGATGGCCTCATCCCGCGTCTTGCTGGAGCGGATCAGCTTCACCACTTCGTCGATGTCGCAGACGGCGAAGATCAACCCTTCGAGAATGTGCCCCCGCTGCTGGGCTTTTTTCAGCAGGAAGCGCGTCCGGCGCTCGATGACCTCCTTGCGATGGGCGATGAAGTGCTGAATCAGCTCCTTCAGGCCCATCGTGCGCGGTCGGCGGTTGACCAGCGCGATGTTGATCATGCTCACCGTGATCTGGCACGGCGTGTACTGATAAAGTTGGTTGATGACGACATCCGGATCGGCGTCGCGCTTGAGATCAATGACGATGCGGACCTTGTGCTGCCGCCCCGATTCATCGTTGACGGCCGAGATGTCGTCGATCAGCCCCTTCTTCACCGCATCCGCGGTCGATTCCACAATCGCCTTGCGGATGATGCCGTAGGGAAGCTCATCCACGATGACGGACTTCCGCCCGCTGCGGCTCTCCTCGACGCGCAGCTTGGCGCGGAGGGTGATCCGCCCCCGGCCGCTGGTATAGCCATCGATGATCCCGTCGCGCCCGCAAATGATGCCGCCGGTCGGGAAGTCGGGCCCGGGAACGATCTGGAGCAACTCCGACAGGGTGGTTTCGGGATTGTCGATCACCTTGACGATGGCATCGCAAATTTCCTTCAGGTTGTGGGGCAGGAGATTGCACGCCATCCCCACCGCGATCCCGGTCGAGCCGTTGACCAGCAGATTGGGGAATTTGGCCGGCAGGACGGTCGGCTCCTGGCGGGTTTCATCGTAGTTGGGCTGGAAATCGACGGTGTCGAGGTTGAGATCGTCCAGCGCTTCCATGGCCGGATAGGCCATGCGCGCTTCGGTGTATCGCATGGCGGCGGGGGGGTCGCCGTCGGTGGAGCCGAAGTTGCCCTGCCCGTCGATCAGCGGATGGCGCAGGCTCCAGTCCTGGGCCAGTCGCACCAGGGTGGGATAGATGACCTGCTCGCCGTGGGGGTGGTAGTTACCGCTGGTGTCACCGGCGATCTTGGCGCATTTACGGTGCTTGGAGCGCGGGCCCAGCCCCAAGTCGTTCATCGCCACGAGAATGCGGCGCTGGGAGGGTTTGAGGCCATCGCGGACATCGGGCAGTGCCCGGTCCATGATGGTGCTCATCGCATAAGTCAGGTAGCTGTCCTGAAGCTCCTGTTCAATCTGCAATTCTTCAATCCGGTCCACCATTCCGGCCGAACCCGGATCAGGGGTCGTATCCGCCATTTAAGTTCCTTTTCTGCTTCGGGAAAATGCCCCCGGTCAACGGTTTGATTATAGGGTGGCTGGGGGGAAAAATCGAGTTGATGTGGCCCGATTAGGCCTCAAATATTCAGCCGCATCACCGCGGTTGAGCCTGGTCCGTTTTGCCCAAAACCAAGGTGGCCCGTTTCGCGCCGAAATCCAATGAAAAAGAATTCAGGGTCCGGGCGTCGGACTCCTCTGATTCCGATGCCTGAACCCTGAATCCCGAACCTAATCCCAGTCCGCTCAATCAGGGGGCTTTGTAGGTGAACTTGGCCTCCACGGGGGCGTTGCTGCTGGGGATGGTGATTTTCTGCTCCAGGTCGCCAAAGCGTTCGTGGTGGGCCACCAGCGTGTAGGTGCCGGGGGGAACCTGCTTGATGGTGAAATGCCCCTTGGAGTCGGTGACAGCGAAGAAGGGGTTGGGGAAGACCCCAATCCACCCCTTCATCCACGGATGCACATCGCACTTGGCGGCAAAAATTTCCGGCTTGGAGAAGGTCAGGTCATACTTGGACTGCCCGTTGGGCATGGCCAGGTTGACCGGCGGATTTTTTGTGCTGTCGGTGTGGACGTTATGGATGATGTTGTCGCCGTTGATGACATGAAGGGGCTGCCCGGTCTGGAGGGCCACAACGCGGGGATTGTAAGCGCAGCCGACTTGATCCAGCAAAACCGGCGATCGGGTGCTGCCATCGCCGGCCGGCGGGGCGTCCTTGAGATAGACAATCACGTTTTTCAGCCCGCCGTCGGGACCGACCAGGACCGAATCATCGTAGATGTCCATCGTCTGCTTGCCGCATTCGGCGTCCTTCTTCAGCAGCTTGCGCTCGGGAGGCTTGCCGGAGAAGTCCACCACGCCCTGGATCACGCCATCACCCAGGGCAACCGGAGCCTGGGCGGACTTGCTGGAGGACTTGCCACACCCGCTCAGCGCCACGCTCACGAGCAGCGCTGTGGGAACGATGAAAATGGAATGGAGGTGCTTCATAATCATGGGTCATTTGTAACGCGCCGTCTGCGGGACGGGGTGCACCTGCAATGTCCGCAATCCTGCAATCGCCCTTCCCGGCTCCTGTAGGCGGGGTCGTTGACCCCGCCACGGCTTCACCGAGGCCGTCTACAGTCGGTCGATCATCAAAAAGGCAAACAGCAGCGGGAGATAGATGATCGAGGCGAAAAACAGCCGCCGGGCGTCCAGGCGCAACTTGGTCCGTGCCGCGCGGATCCCGAACGCCAGAAAGGCCGCCCCCATGATCAGGGCGGCGGCCAGATAGAGGCTGCCGGAGAGGCGGATCATGGCTGGAACCAGGGAGACGGGGATCAGCGCCAGACAGTAAAGGACGATCTGCCGGCTGGTGCTGCCCAGGTCCTCTTCGATGCAGGGGAGCATCTTGAATCCCCCGGCCCGATAGTCATCGCGGTAAAGAATGGCAATGGCCAGAAAGTGGGGAATCTGCCAGATGAACATGATGATGAACAGGGCGACCGCCTCGGAGGAGATCACGCCGCGGCAGGCGGTCCATCCCATGACGGCCGGAATCGCGCCGGGCACGGCCCCGACGATCGTGTTCAAGGTGGAGTGGCGCTTCAGGGGCGTGTAAATGAAGGCGTAGCTCAAGAGGGTGAAGGCCCCCAGCGCGGCGGTCAGGGGATTGACCAGCAGCGTCAGGTAAACCACGCCGGCCACGCCCAGGGTGACGGCGAACAGAAGCGCCTCGCCCGGCGAGAGCCGGCCGGCGGGCAGGGGACGGTCGGCCGTGCGGGGCATCAGGGCATCGTACCGCCGCTCGATGTACTGGTTGAGGGTGCCGGCCGAGGCGGCCGTCAGGGCCGTGCCGATCAGCGTATGCAGCAGCAGCAGCCATTGCCAGCCGTACATGGAGGCGCCGGCCGCCATGTAGTAGCCGACCATCGTCGTGATGATCACCAGGAAATTAAGCCGGGGTTTGGTCAGTTCATAAAAATCAACCAGGCGAGAGCGAGGGGCGGCGGCCGATGACGGGGCGGCGCTGCCCAGGGTCAAAAGCGGTTCGGAAACGTCGGAAGCAGGTTTCATTGCATTTATGTAGGGGCCGCCTCAGGCGGACCGGGTTACGCCGTTGGAGACAAAGCAGCCGGGTTCGCCGAAGCGGACGCTGCCAAGTTTATCCGTCCGGCCCGAGGGTACAAGCGCGCTGTCCGAAGGAAAAGCGTGAAAGTGACCACCAGCAGCAGCGCACCCACGGCCACATGGGCGCTGGCGATGTC
>JBIQLO010000101.1:0-13544 GCA_044464175.1 Planctomycetaceae bacterium
GCAGGTGATCGGCACAGGTCTGCGAGTACGCCGACCTGTGGCACCCCACGGGGTGAACGAGGCCGCCTACAGGCCCCCTCCCCAGCCCTCCCCCGCGGAGTACTGCGTGGGAGGGAGTTAGAGGATGAGGCAATCATTCGTTGGAGAAGCACATGCGGCATTGGGCGATTGGGTTATTGGCGGGGCTGTTTCTGTCGGGAAGTCTGGCGCGGGGGGCGGAGGTGAATCTGGCGCTGGGCCGGCCGTGCGCGGTGAATCTGCCGCCCAGCTACAACACGAAGCTGGGGAAGGTGAGCGATTTGACGGATGGGGTAGTCCCGCAGGCGCAGGGGACGAAGGTGGGGTGGGTGTTTGAGGGGATGGTGGGGTGGCAAAACTGGATTCGCAAGGCGAAGACCATTCAGATCACCGTCGATCTGGGGGCGGTTCAACCGATCAGCGGGGCGGCGCTGGTGTCGGCGGGGGGCGGGGGGATTGTGACGTTCCCTTCGTCGATCCTGGTGCAGACCAGCGAGGATGGGCAGACATTTTTGACGGCGGGGGACCTGGTGGCGTTGGATGAGAACGGGCCGATTCCGGTGCATGGGTCGGCGGCGTTTCATACATTTCGGACAACCGGGCTCCACACGAAGGGGCGCTACGTGCGCTTCATGTGCATCGTGCCGACGAACGTCTTTAGTTGTGGGGAGGTGGAGGTCTATCAGGGTCAGGCCGATTGGCTCAGAGAGCCGGCGGCGGGGAAGGGGATGACGGAGGAGGAGGCGGTGGACCCGTTGCGGCTGACGCAACTGGGGGTGCGGCGGCGGGTGTTGCAGGATATCCGGATGGTGCGGGAGGTTGTGGGCGGGGCGGCGTCTGTGGAGGGCGTCGTTGAGGCCGTCGCGGGGTCGGCGACCCCGCCTACAGGGTTGCTGGATGCGCTTGAGAAGGATGCGCGGGGGCAGGTGTATCCGCAAAAGCTGGAGGGTTTTGAGGCGAACTGGCCGGTGAACGATCTGGATGCGAAAGTTTTTGCCGTGCGCGGGCGGTGGCTGGCGGCAAAGGGGTTTGCGCCGCTGACGCTTTGGCGGACGCCGCCGTATGAGGCGATGGATTTGCTGGCCGAGCCGCCGGCGAAGGAGGCGGCGGCGAAGCAGACGATCGAGCTGGCGATGATGCTCAATGAACACCGGGCGCGGTCGTTCAATCTGACCAATGCCTCCGGGGAGGCGGCTTCGGTGCGGTTTCGCCTGGGCGGGCTGCCGGGGGGAGCAAACCCGGCGTATGTGCAGGTGTATGAGGTGCAGTGGCTGGACACGCGGGAGGGGCGGCCGCGGGACATGGCGCTCAAGCCGATCACGGCCGAGGGTGGGTGGTATGCGACGACGGTGCCGGCCGGTTTTACGCGGCAGATCTGGCTTTCATTTTTCCCAACGGAGGTGAAGCCGGGGCGGTATGCGGGGCGCATTGAATTGGACGGGGGGCAGGGGGCGGGGTCGATGGCTTTGAATCTGACCGTCGCGCCGGCGCGCTTTCCCGACCGGGCGGATTTCACGCTGACGATGTGGGATTACCTCTTCGACAAGGACCGGAGCGTAACGGAGCGAAATCAGGCGGCGATGAAGGGGCTGTTCCTGAGCCGGATGGGAAACATGCCGTGGCTGAACTGGCTGCGGATGAAGGAGATGGCCCATTTCGACGCCGACGGGAATCTGGCGGGTCCGGTGGACTGGGGACGCTGGGATGCGTTCGTGAAATTCTGGCCGGGCGTGCGGCACTACGCGACGTTTCTGAGCGTCAAGGATGTGTTTAAGGAGGGGTCGCCGCAATTCAAGCAGGCGGTGAGTTCATTCGCGGCCGAGTGGGCCAGGCACAACAAAACGCTGGGGCTGAAGCCGGGACAGGTGGTGGTGGCGTTTGGGGATGAGCCGCGCACGGATGGGATGTTCGCCAAGCAGGCGATGCTGGCCGGGGCGTTTAAAGCGGGAACGAGGGATATTTTAATTCACATCAACCCGACGCCGCGCGATTTTGAGAAGATGCCGCATGCCCGCGGGGCGCTGGAGCTGGCGGATGTCATTATGCCGCCGCGCAGCCGGCTGGATGAGGCGCTGGGCAAGGCGCAGGGACAGTTGTATCAGACGCTGCGCGACGATGGGAAGTTGTTCTGGAGCTATTCCTGCTGGGGGGCCAAGCAGTTTCCGGCGGCCTATTACCGGCTGCAGCCCTGGACGCTCTTTGCCCAGTTCGGGCGGGATGGGAACGGGGAGGGGTTCTGGGCGCTGGGGGATTCGGCGGTCGCGAACAGCTGGAACGATTACACGGCGTATGGGCGGGTGGATTATTCGCCGCTCTATCTCGCGCCGGATCGGGCGGCCACGAGCAAGCTGTGGGAGGCGGCGCGGGAGGGGGTGGAGGACTGGCAGGTTCTGAAGATGCTGGCGGATGGGGGAGAGGCGGCGCTGGCACGGAAGATCGCCGGCGGGGTGTACGATCAGGTGCGCAAGACCTGGGGAGCGAGTTCCTACGGGCTGACCCCGGCCAGCGATCCGGCCTCGCAGGTGGCCGAGCGGGGTCGGTTGGAGGCGCTGAAGGGGCTGGAGCGGTTGTCGCGGCCGTGAGGGGGATCCGAGGGCGCCATTTCCCGGCGGGCAGTGGTAGGGGCGGCTTTAGCCGCCGTCCTCCGGCGAAACGGCGGCTAAAGCCGTTCCTACGGGGATATTTGCGTGCCGCGGGGCAGTGGTCAGGGGCAAATGACAAGCTATAATGCCGCCCGCGCCGATGAAGAAGGTCGGCAACTATGAGTCTGCGGCAAAAGACAATTTCCCAGAGCGTCTCGCTGGAAGGGCCGGGGCTGTTTTCCGGTGAGCGGGCGACCCTGACGTTTGAGCCGGCGGCGGCGGGCAGCGGGATCACGTTTGTCCGCGAGCAGGATGGGAAGGTGGCGACGATCCAGGCGCTGGTGGGGAACGTCATGAACCGCCCCCGGCGGACGTGCCTGCGCAATGGGACGCTGCTGGTGGAGACGGTGGAGCATTGCATGGCCGCCCTGGCGGGGATGGGGGTGGACAACGCGGTGGTGCGGGTCAGCGGGGGAAAGGTGGGGGAATTGCCCGGCGGGGACGGGAGCAGCGCCCCGTTCGCCCAGGCGCTGCAGCAGGCGGGGGTGGTGGAGCAGGAGGCGCAGCTGGAGCCGCTGGTCATTACCCGGCCGGTGCAGGTGACGGATGAGGAGGCGAGCATCGCCGCGTTGCCGGGCCCCAAGGACCACCTGGAGCTGATCTACGACTTTGAGGCCCCGCCGCCGGTCGGGCGGCAGATTTTCGCCTTTCGGACGGGCGGGGATGAGTTTCTGACGCAACTGGCACCGGCCCGGACGTTCATTTTCGAGCGCGAGGCGATTGAGCTGCGGGAGCGGGGGATCGGCAAGCATTTATCTCCCAAGGAGTTGCTGGTGATTTCGGAGGCCGGTCCGCTGGACAATGCCTTCCGATTCGCCGATGAGTGCGCCCGGCACAAGCTGCTGGACATGCTGGGGGATTTGTATCTGGTGGGTCGTCCGATTTGCGGGCGGATCATCGCGCGAAAAAGCGGCCATGCGATGAACCATCGGATGGCGCGTAGATTACTGGAGCTTAATGAATTGGATTCGCGTCAGGCCCTTTTGAGCCGGGACGCGGCGCTTGACATCCGGAAAATTCAGCGGATTCTGCCGCATCGGTATCCGATGTTGCTGGTGGATCGGGTGTTGAAGATTGAGGGAGATGAGAAGGCGATCGGGATCAAGAATGTGACGTTCAACGACATCTTTTTCCAGGGACATTATCCCGGCACGCCGATCATGCCGGGGGTGCTGATTGTGGAGGCGATGGCACAGCTGGGGGGGTTGTTGTTGAGCCAGAAGCTGGAGCATACCGGCAAGCTTGCGGTTTTGCTGAGCATGGATAAGGTGAAGATGCGTCATCCGGCGGTGCCGGGGGATCAGTTGATCCTGGAGGCGGTGACGGTGCGGGTGAAAAGCCGCACCGGGCATGTTCGTTGTAAAGCCTTTGTCCAAGAGAAGTTGGCGGCTGAGGCCGATATTAAATTCATGCTGGTGGATGCTGAACCGGTGTAGGGGCCGCACGGCGGTCCCTGGGACGACAAAACGGTCCGTGAATCGGGCTATTGACATTAAATGGTCCGTAGAGCGGACCTTACGAGATTATGGCCAAAATTTCGCCATTGGCGGTTGTGGACCCAAAGGCCTCGCTGGATGAGGACGTGGAAGTCGGTCCGTTTTGCACAGTCGGCCCGGATGCCGTCATCGGCGGGGGCACGCGCCTGTTGAGCCATGTGGTCATCATGGGACGGGTGAAGCTGGGACGGGACAACGTCCTGTATCCCAATGTGGTGCTGGGGGGGCCGCCGCAGGACAAGAAGTACAAGGGGGAGCCGACGCGGCTGGAGATCGGGGATGGGAACATCCTGCGCGAGGCGGTGACGATGCACATCGGCACCCCCAACGGCACCGGCTGCACGCGGGTGGGGAGCAACAACCTGTTCATGGTGAACGTGCATTTGGGGCACGATGTGCAACTGGGGGACAACTGCATCCTGGCCAACAACGTGATGATCGCCGGGCACGTGACCGTGGGAAACAACGTGGCGATGATGGGGGGCGTGGGCGTCCACCACTTCGTGCGGATCGGGGAATACTCCTTCGTCGGGGGGATGTCGCGGATTCACCACGATGTGCCGCCGTTCTGCAAGATCGACGGAGCGGACGAGGTGCGCGGGCTCAACCAGGTGGGGCTCAAGCGGGCCGGGTTCCCCGACGGCGACATCGAGGCGCTGGAGCAGGCGTACCGGAAGCTCTTTTTCCGGGAGAAGCCGTTTTCCGTGGCGATGGCGGAATTCGACCTGAACAACGGGCTCAACATCCACGTGCGGCGCATGGTGGAGTTCCTGCGCGAGCGCGACCTGGGGCGGCATGGGCGGTATCAGGAGAGCTTGCGGAAGTAATCAGGGTTCAGGAGTGAACCCTGGGCAAGTTCATGCGGATCGATCCACCCTCTTTTTATCGCCCGCCCCAGCAACATCGGTTTCCCGAAACTCCTGAATCCTGATGCCTGACCTTTCTCCTATTCCCGTTGGTGTTGTCGGCTGCGGCCGGATGGGCGGCTTTCATGCCCGCGTGTATCACGAGATGCCCGAAGCGCGCCTTGTGGGGGTCTATGACCATCATGGCGAGGCGGCCCAGCGGACGGCGCAGGCGCATGGGGTGCGGGCGTTTGATTCGCTGGAGCAGATGCTGGATCAGGTGCGGGCGGTCACCATCGCGGTGCCGACGGTGCATCACGCCGAGGCGGCCCGGCCGTTTCTGGAGCGGGGAATCGCCTGCCTGATCGAAAAGCCGCTGGCCCCCGACAGCGCCCAAGGGCGGCGGATCGCCGACTGGGCGGAGCAGTATGGGACACTGGTGCAGGTGGGGCACATCGAGCGGTTCAATCCGGCCATCCGGGCGGCCCGGCGGCTGAACCTGCGTCCGCGCTTCATGGAGGCGGTGCGCATCAGCCCGATGACCTTCCGCAGCCTGGATGTGGGGGTGGTGCTGGACATGATGATCCATGACCTGGACATCGTGCTGAGTTTCGCCGATTCGCCGGTAGGCCGCGTGGAGGCGGTGGGGACGGGGCTGCTGGGGGCGGCCGAGGATGTGTGCAACGCCCGGCTGAGTTTTGAAAACGGGTGCGTGGCGAATGTGACGGCCTCTCGGGCGGCCCTGAAGACCGAGCGGCGGCTGCGGCTGTTCAGCCCGGACGCGTTTGTCTCGATTGATTATCAAAAGCGGCAGGGGGTGATCGCCCGGCGCGCCCGGAACCTGGAGGCGATCCGCGCCGCGGCGGCGCAGGCGGCGGCGGGGGGGCAGCAGCCCAATTACGCCGACCTGGTGCATCTGGAGCCGCTGGCGGTGGATGGCGCCGACCCGCTGCGGGCGCAGCTGGAGGCTTTCCTGGAGGCGGTGCGGAGCGGGGGGCCCAGTCCCGTGCCGGCGCAGGCGGGGCTGGCGGCGGTGGAACTGGCCGAGCGGATCGTCCGCCATTTTTAGCATGACCGGCCGAGCGGGGGTGGGGTATAATCTTCTTGCGTTGAGTGGAAACGATCGGATTCAACCAAGGAGCGATCCTCATGGTGCAAGTCGATGCCGGAAACGTGCTGCTCAAACCCGCCCACCGCAAGCGCCTGATGGGGTGGCTGCGCCGGGCCGAACGCCTGGGTGAGCAGATTGGTGATTTCATATTGAACATCCAGTTCCGCCGCGCCGGCCGGCGGGTGGAAGTCATGGCGTCGGTGCATGATGCGGCGGGTGATTTCAACTGCCGCTGCCACGGTCGCAGTTGCCTGGACGCGTGCCGCGAACTGGTGGCCCGTCTGGCGGCCCAGTTGCACGGACAGCGGTTGGCGCTGGCGGTCCTGTAGGCGGTCGCGCTTGAGGCCGGGGGGTCAACGACCCCCTCGACAGGCCGCCTCGACCAGAATGCGGAAGATGGCTAGGTGATCCGCCTCGCCGCAGAGGCGCTCGGGGTGCCATTGCACCGCCAGAAAGAGGGGGCCGGAGGGGTCTTCGGTCCCTTCGATCACGCCGTCGGGGGCCTTGGCGATGATCCGCAGGCCGCGACCCAACTGGTCCACCGCCTGCTTGTGGGAGGTGTTCACGTCAAGATCGGCCTTGCCCAGTGCCGCTCGAAGGGAACTCTCGCCGATGAGCGAGGCTGGGTGGCGACGCTGCGGTGCATCCAGCCGCCGGTGTTCCAAGGCGTTGTCGCGCTTCAACTCCGGCAGGAACTGGTGCAGCGTGCCGCCGCGATGGACGTTCATCACCTGCGAGCCAAGACAGATGCCCAGGATGGGCATGTGACGCTGCTCGGCCGCCGCCAGGAGGGCAAACTCGAAGCGCTGGCGGCTGGGGTGGATCGGTTCGGCCCGCGGGTGCCACGACTGACCATAGGCCGACGGGTCCAGATCCGGGCCGCCGGTGAAGAGAAGCCCATCCAGCGTGTCGAGATACTCCTGGCAAAGGGCCGGATCGACATGAAACGGCAGCGGCAGGGGCAGGCCGCCCGCTTTTTCCACCGCGGCCACGTAATCGGTGTTCAGCGCATATTGCCCCGGCGTCTGGGGCTCGGCCATGGTGATGCCAATTCTGGGTCGGGGCATGGGGGATAAGATATAAGAGGGAAACGCCAAAATCCAAAATGACCCAATCGCGCCCCGCCAGCGAAGCATCGCTCAGGCGTTTCTTTCCTCATTGCGTATACTTGGCTCATGGGCGTTGACGCACCACGGCAATGGACGGTGGCGGCCTCGGAGGCGGGGACGCGGCTGGATTTGTTTCTGGGCGGGCGGCTGGGGCTGGGGCGCGTGCCGGTGCGGCGGCTTCTGGAAGCGGGGCGCGTGCGCTTGGATGGGCGGGCCGCCGGGCGGGGGGACAAGGGGCGGCTCCTGGCGGCCGGCGCCACCGTGGCGGTGACCGAGGCGGGAACCGAGGCACTGGTGGCCCAGCCGGAATTACCGTTGCCCATTCTGGGACAGGGGGCGGGGTGGATCATCCTGGACAAGCGCGCCGGGCAGCCGGTGCATCCGCTGATCCCCGGGGAGCGCGGGACGCTGCTCAACGCGCTGGCCGGGCGCTATCCGCAGATTGCGGCGGTGGGGGAGGGAGGCCTGCGCGGCGGGGTGGTCCATCGGCTGGATGTGGAGACGTCCGGGGCGGTGCTGTTCGCCACGGAACCGGCCGCATGGGAGGCGTTTCGGGGGGGCTTTGTGCGCCATGAGACACTCAAAATTTACAATGCGCTGGTGGCGGGGCATCCGCCGGGCACCGGGGAGCGCCGGATGCACCTGCACATCGCCCGGCATCGCCCGGCCCGCGTGCGGGTGGCGCCGCCCGATCGGCATCCCCTGCCGCCCGGGGCGCGGCTGTGCGACTTGAACTGGCGGGTGCTGGACTCCTATCCGTCCGCCAGTCTTGTTGAGATTCGCCTGGGAACCGGGTTCCTGCATCAGATTCGCGCCATGTTCGCCGAGATGGGGCATCCGGTGCTGGGGGATGGGGTGTACGGGAGCGGCCCCTCCGATATAGCCCCGCGTCAGATGCTCCATGCCCGGCAGTTGCGGGTGAATCAGGCGGAAGGAGTCAGTCCGCTGCCTGAAGATTTTCAACGGGCGGTGGAACGGTGCCGATCAGGTGAAGGTGGATAAGTTTGTAGGGTGCAATTCATTGCACCTTCGCTCCGGAATGCGGTTGAGGTGCAATGAATTGCACCCTACGGCACTTCACGTTTCTTGCCTCACCCCTCCAGCGATCGCCACATGTACCAAGTGCCGACGCTGCGCCAGGGACGCCACGGCTCGGCCAATTCGCGCACCTGTGCGGCGGTGGGAAGATTGCTCAGGGCGTACACCTTTTGCACCCCCTTGCGCAGGCCCAGGTCGTCCACGGGCAGCACATCGGGGCGGTTCAGGACGAACATGAGGAACATCTCGGCCGTCCAGCGCCCCACCCCTTTCACCTGCGTTAGCGTCTGGATGACCTGCTCATCGTCCATCCTCGCCAATCGCCGCCCGGCCAGCTCGCCCTTGTCGAAATGCCGCGCCAGGTCGATCAGGTAGTCGCGTTTTTGGCGCGACAGGCCGCATTCCCGCCATTTCTCGCCGGTGCTCAGCAGCGCCAGCACGGCCGGAGGCGTGGGACGCTGGCGGGGGAACTGCGCCCGGAAGCGGGCGAACAGGGCGGCGGCCACCTTGGTGGAAATCTGCTGGGAATAGATCGACTTACACAGCGCGACAAAGTGATCGCGCCGGGGTTCCAATCCGCACGGCCCGGCCCGCTGAATCAGCGGCACGAAGACCGGATCGGCCTTTTTGAGCCATTTCTGGGCCGCGCTCCAGTTGGAACCGTTGGTGGAGGGGTGCTTCATCAGCGGGATTGTCGCCGTTGGGGGCGCGTTTGTCACCGCCCGCAGCATCTCCCTGTGGGCGGAGTCCCTGACCCCGCTGCGCGGCCTTGGCGAGGCCGTCTACGGGCTGAAATTTTCGTGCGGATGAGAACTGCCCTGTCAGCGCCGACTACTGCGCTGCAGCGTGCTTGGCGTCGGCCAGGCGGTCGGGGCTGAAGCGCACCTGCATCAACTGCCGCTGGGAACTGTCGGGGGAGGAGACGGTCAACTGGACCAGGCCCGGTTCAATCCACTGCTGGTTGAGAACATCGTCCAGGCCGATCTGCCCCAGCAGGCGTCCGGTGTCGGTGTCGATGATCCCGCGTCCCCACAGAAGCCACGCGCCGCCGTCGAGCCACTGGAGGGCCGTGCCGGTCAGTTCATGGCGGTTGGTGAAGCCAAAGCCGTTGGGGTAAAGGTATCGCACCATCGGAATGACCCCGGCCGTGTGCCAGCAGAGCAGCAGCCCGTTGCCGTTTTGCTGGAAGAGGACGGCCAGACGCCGCCCATCCGGGCTGAAGGCGATGCCGCTCGGGAGGACCGCCCCGTGCGGGTCGATGTCCTCGATCTTGAACCGCCGCCCCGGCTGGCCGCCGGGGAACTCATACAGCGCGATGTAGGCCCCCTGGTCGTACTGCACCGGCATCGCGATGAAGCGCCCGTCGGGACTGAAGGCATAGCCGTTGAGGTCGCGCTGCCCGCGCGGCAGGACCACCTGGCGCAGGCGCCGCCCTGTGACGGCATCCAGATATTCCAGTCCGTAGTCGGCTCCCTGCTGCCACTGAAGGACGAACTGCCGGTTATTGGCAAAGCCGATCAGCGTTCCCTGCCCGTAGCGGCGGTCCAGGTCGATGGACTGGATCACCTGTTGCCGCCCGAAGGACCAGACCTGGGCCGAAAGCTTGGGCCAGTCCACGATCCGCACCAGCAGGTCGCCGTCGGGCGATAAGATGTACCGGTCCCGCTGGCCGGCGGCATGGTTGAAGCGGGCGGTGGCGGTCTGTTTGGGCGGCTGGAGGGACCAGGATTCGATCACATCCCCCTCCGCGCCGCGGGTGCGGATGATGGCGGCATGGGTGGAGGGGGTCATGGGGTAGATCAATTCATCAAAAGCGCCGGTCTCCTTGAGCGGCTGGACCGCCTGCACGATGGGGCTTTCCGGTTTGAACAGCGGCTCCGGCGGGAGGGGTTTTTGCGCCACGACGGGTGTGGCGACCGGCTGGGAACTGGGCGCCTGGGCCACGCCCGTTTCAGGCGTGGGGGCCGGCCGGGTGGTGAGGGTGGGCGAGGCCGTCGGCTGGGTTGTCAGCGCCACCTCGACGGGGCGGGAGGTGGGGCTGACCTGGGGCGCGGGGGGGGTGGGCGTCGGCTCGGGCGTGGCCGCCACCTCCACCTGGGGCGGCGTGGGCGCCTGCGGTGGCGGGGGCGGCGGCACGGACCAGGCCAGCGTCGCCCCCAGGGGGCTGCTGGTCACCGTGTTCAATTTGTTTTGAGAGGCCAGGGCCGCGTGCAGGGCGACATTGGCCCCCACGATCAGCGCTGCGACGATGGCGCAACCGGCGATGAAGGCGGCCGATCCGCTGACCCCCACCGGTGCCAGTTCCGGCGGATTGAGCCGCAGCAGCAGCCACATTGTCATCACCGCCAGTACCAGCCCGGCGACCAGGCCCATAATCAGACTCACCACATCCCCGCCGGCAATCCAAAGGAGCGTGCCCAGCAGGAATGGAAGGGTGAAGATCGCCAGCGATCGCCAGCGCGGCTGCGGCGGCAGGCGCAGGCGCGCCTTCTCGGCCCCCTTGCGCAGCCCCATCGTGGCCAGCGGCCAGACGACCAGCAGAAACAGGCCGATGTAAATCGCCGGGCGCAGGAGGCTGACCCAGACCGGAGCCCCCGTCTCCCATTCCCAGTAGAGCCAGGCCGCCCAAATCAGCCCGCCCACGATCAGCAGCCACGGCAGCCATTGGTCCAACTCGGCCGCCCCGGGAAAGCGGAAGGGCGTATTGGGGCGGCGGTCATCAAACGAAATGTCGGATGCCAGGCCGTATTCATCGGCCTCGCCGGTGCGCTCCATCTGTGAGTAGCCGCCGGTGAGCTTGGAATTCGGGGCAACCGTGGGGTGGGTAATGTGAACGGCGGTGGCACTGGCGGAGGTGAAATCCTCCTCCTGACCTGCCAGCGCCGCCAGGTCGCTCAGATCATCGGGCCCGCCGGTGTCCGGCGCCGCCAGCGGCACGTCAAAAACGGTGCCGCAATGCTTGCACCGCACCCGCTTGCCGGCCACGCGCTGGTCGGCATTGTATTTTTTGTGACAGGCCGTGCATTCAATCAACATCTCAGCCATTATACCCCGGCCCTCACGTGTGTGTTGTGCAGGAACGAATCAAGTGAACTACGAGTGGCAGTTTGCCCTATTCAACGCGCGGGGTCAACCTTTTATTGCCCAAAATGCATGCCATAAGGCGGGTTAAAGGCCGCAGGCCCGTAACCCACCTTACAGTGGTGTCCTGATTAGGGGGGATAGGAGAGGCTGGAAGCCTCTCCTACGGCAGCCGCTGCATGTATTTCTGGGCAATTGGCATGCGCCGCCCGAAGCCGAAGGCGCGGCTGGTGACTTTCAGGCCTGGGGCGGCCTGGCGGCGCTTGTATTCGCTCCGGTCGATCAGCCGGATGATGCGCATCACCGTCGATTCCTCAAACCCTTCGGCGACGATGTCCCCGGCCGATTTCTCCTCCTCCACATACCGCTGGAGAATCCCGTCCAGCACATCGTACGGAGGCAGCGAATCCTGGTCCGTCTGGTCCGGGCGCAGCTCGGCCGACGGGGGTTTGGTGATCGTGTTGCGGGGAATAATGTCCCGCCCGGCCGAGCGGTTGATCCATTCCGACATCTCATACACCGTCGTCTTGGGCACGTCGCTGATGACGGCCAGGCCGCCGCACATGTCCCCGTAGAGCGTGCAATAGCCCACCGCCAGTTCGCTCTTGTTGCCGGTGGTCAGCAGCAGGTGGTTGAACTTGTTGGAAAAGGCCATCAGCAGCGCCCCCCGCGCCCGCGCCTGGAGGTTCTCCTCCGTCAAATCGGCCGGCAATCCCGTGAAGACGTCCGACAGCGCCTGCTCGTAGGCGTCATGAATCCCCTTGATCGGGACGATGTGAAACTCAATCCCCAGGTTTTCCGCAAGCGCCCGCGCATCGGCCACGGAATGGTCCGAGCTGAAGCGGCTGGGCATGGCCACGCCCGTCACCTTGTCGCGCCCCAGCGCCGTCACCGCGATGGCGGCCGTCAGGGCCGAGTCGATCCCGCCGCTCAAGCCCAGCACGACGCTTTTGAAACCGCACTTGCGCGCGTAGTCCCGCAGCCCCATCACCAGCGCCTTGTGCATCGATTCCACCCCGTCGCTGGGCCGCTCCAGGCGCAAATCGCCTCCCGCCAGATCGGCGATGAGCAGATCCTCCTCAAACTCCTTCGCCTGGGCGATGATGCGCCCCTCGGCGTCGAAGACACAGCTGTTCCCGTCGAAAATCAGCTCATCGTTTCCGCCCACCTGATTGACATAGACCAGCGTGCGCCCCACCTGCCTGGCCTGCCCTCCCAGGAGATCGACCCGGAAGGCATGCTTGCCCACCACGAACGGCGAAGCGCTGATGTTGAGCACCACCTGCGCCCCGGCCGCCACCAGGTCGGTGATCGGGTTCTGGTGATACAGCCGCCGGGGGATCAGCCGCTCATCGTTCCACAAATCCTCGCAGATGCTCAGGCCCATCGGGCGACCGCCGACGGTCACGATGTTCCGCTGCTCCATCGGCGGACCCGGCTCGAAATACCGGCTTTCGTCAAACACGTCATACGTCGGCAGCAGCGTCTTAAAGTGCCGGCTGACCACCTTGCCATCGCGCAGCAGCGCCACGGCGTTATATAGCGGCCGGCCCACCGGCGCCGGATTCCGCTGGGCATACCCCACCACCGCGTCGATCCCCTTCACGCCGGCCGCAATCCGCTCCAGTTCCGCCAGGTTGTCGTCAATGAACTGCCGCTTGAGCAGCAGGTCCTTGGGCGGATACCCCGTGATCGCCAGTTCCGGAAAGACCACCAGTTGTGCCCCGCCCTGACGGGCCCGCTCGATCATTTCGACGATCTTCCGTCCATTGCCCGGAATATCGCCCACGGTCGGATTGATCTGTGCCAACGCAATTCGCATGGGGGGAGATTGTAGGGATGATCCCCCGGCCGGGAAAGCGCCGGCGCGGAGGGCGTTTTGCCCCGTCTGTGGCGGAAATTCCGTTCAGTCCCAAATCCCGCGCCTGCCTGTCTCCGCCCAGTCGTGCTGGTGACAATCCGGACAGCGGGCGGCGCTGGCGTCGAGGCAAAGCCGCCCGCCGCACCGGCATCTCCCGACGCTCCCATCCGGGCCGCCGTCCAATCGGCCCGGCGGGGTGGCGCGCATCGTGCTGCGCTCGCACCGGTCACAGTAATAGACCGTCCCTTTTTCGCCCGTCCCCTGGAGGAGGGTGAAAACACGCCCGCAGTGCCGGCAACTGGCCTGGATCATTTCGCCCATGGCGCTCCCTGGTGAAGGCTCT
>JBIQLO010000102.1:0-13507 GCA_044464175.1 Planctomycetaceae bacterium
CCCGGGCTATTCCCCGGCCTATGTCGCCGCCAAGGGGGCGCTCAATTCGCTCACCTATGAACTGGCGATCCTCTACGGGCCGGTCGGCATTCGCGTGGTGTCGGTCCAGCCCGGCGGCATCCTGACGCCCATGAGCAAAGGATTTGCCGATCCCCGCGGCAACGACGTCACCGGCAAAATCCGCGACTGGGGCCGGGATGTGAATCCGCTGGGCCGCTCCGGCCGCCCGGAGGAAATCGCCAACGCCGTCGCCTGGTTGCTCAGCGATGCCGCCTCCTACGTCACCGGCACCACCCTCAAGGTCGACGGCGGCGTGACGCACCAGTGGATTCCCTATTCCATCAAGCGGCTGATGCACCCGGAGGAATTCTAACCGCGGAGCCCACCCGGCATGTCGATCTGGCGCTGGTTCGACTTTTTCTCCACCGTTCCCCCCGCCTGCCGTCTCTCCCTGGGCGAAGGCGACACGCCGCTGGTGCGCTCGCGCCGCATCGGCCCGGCCGCCGGACTGGAACGGCTCTATTTCAAGCTGGAAAGCGCCAACCCCACCGGCTCGTACAAGGACCGGTTCGCCTCCGCCGCCGTCTCGCACATGCGGGCCGCCGGCAGACAGCGCATCATCGCCACCTCCAGCGGCAACACTGGTGCGGCCCTGGCGGCCTACGCGGCGGCGGCGGACATGGCCTGCGAAATCGCCATCGTGGAGACTGCCCCCGAGGGCAAGCTGCGGCAGATGGCCGCCTACGGCGCCCGTCTCTTCAAGGTCAAAGGTTTCGGGCTGGATGCCGCCGTCAGCAAAAGCGTCTTCGAGGCGCTGGTCCGCCGGGGCCAATCGCCCGACACCCAGCTTCTGATCAGCGCCTTTGCCTACAGCCCTGACGGGATGCACGGCGTCCAGACCCTCAGCTATGAACTGGCGGAAAAGGCAACGGAAGTAGGGGGGTGGGATCACATTTTCTGCCCTGCCGGCGGCGGGGGGCTCACCCTGGCGGTGGCGCGCGGCTTCGAGCAGATGGTCCAGCGCGGCGTGCTGGCGCATATGCCCAGGATCCAGTGCGTTCAGCCATCGGGAAACGACACGATCGCCACCCCCCTGGCCCAGGGCGCGCTGAGAGCCCGTCCCGTCATCTGCAACTCCGCCATCAGCGGGCTGCAGGTGCCCACCGTCATCGACGGGGATGCGGTCATTGCCGCCTGTCGTGCCTCCGGCGGCACCGGGCACCGGGTGGAGGATACGGACGTATGGCAAATCCAACGGCGGCTGGCGCGGGAGGAGGGGCTCTTTTGCGAGCCCGCCGGCGCGGTGGCGCTGGCCGGGGCGCTGAAGGCGGCGGCGGGGGGGATCATCCCGAAAAATGCGGCCATCTGCTGCCTCATCACCGGCAGCGGCTTCAAGGATGAACCCTCCCTGGATCGCATGCTGGATGGCTGGCGTTGCCCGGTGGTGCAGAGGCTCGACGAATGATGACACGGCGAACCTGGAAAAAATCGGGGGGGCTCTGGCTGGCCGTTGCGCTGTTGCTGTTGGGCGGATGCGCGGGGCGGTCGCGCGTCGTGCTGGTCCGGACGCCGGACCAGGCGAGACAGGCGGCCGACCTCACGGCCCGAGAGTGGGGATACCGTTATCTCCGCGAAACCGACAAGGGGGTCGTCTATCAATCTGCCGGCCTGGCCGGGCCCAGTGAGGAGCAACTGCGCCTCCGGCTGGAGCCGATCGAGCGCGGGGAGGTGCGCGTCACCGTGCGATTCACCGGCCCGACCGCCGGGGCCGAGAAGTTCTTTCTCTCCGACATGCAGAAGAACATCTCCTACGGCACGATCCTGCCGGTGATTCCGGCCAGATAGTGTCGGCGGCGGCATTACCCGCTCAGTGCCAGGGGAGCTGCGTACGAAGTAAGCGGCGATTGCACCGCTCGGGCCGACTCCCCGTTTCGTGACCGGCTCCGCACGTGGGACGTATCCCAGACGCTGTTCAATAGCTCAACCCGATCCCGCCGCCGCCGTACAGCAGCGTGTCGCCGCGCAGGTGATTGCGCAGGCCATCGGTGTAGTAGAGATACCCCCGAAGCGACCATTCCCCATAGCGCTTTGAGACGTTCAGCAGCGTATTGAGGGAATAGACCGCCTGCAGCCCCACCTGATAGTGCTGGAATCCCGTGTCATCCCCCGGCGTCCTGGCGTACAGACCAAACCCCTGTACATACGCCACCGCCGCCGAGGCCGTGATCGTCAGCCCGGCATCGGGAAAGATGAAGTCATGTTCCAGCCCCGCCTCCACATACCAACCGTTGTTCTTGTCGTAGTCATACGCGCCCAGGATGTAGGGGGACAAGAGGGGCTGGTCGGCCCGGGTGAAGTAGGAATCATCCAACTGCACCTTGCCGTAAATTTCGGCCGTCTGCAGATCATCCCGGTTGGGATAGACGTAGGTGTTGAGTCCGACCGTGAAGGTGATGGGGCGAAGCGCCCAGTCCGCCCCGAAGTAAGGGCGGATTTCCTGAAAGTTGGAGACCGGATCACTTTCGGCCACGTTCGTGAAGATGCCGATGAAGGGATGGGGCGCCTTGCCCAGGTCAAACGACATCCTGCCCTGGAACTGAAGGTTCAGGGCATCCTCATGTCCCAGCACCGTGTCAAAGCGCTCCAGCCCGCGGTAGACATAGTCGGTGAAGTAGGAGACCTGAATGTCGGTATGGACCGCCCCGGCGTTGTACCCCTCCTCCGGACTCGGAGGTGCTGGGGGGGCATAGACGCTCTCGTACTGGAGCGGATTGGACGCCGCCAGGGCCGAACCGGCGCCGAAGTAGGTGGCTCCGTCCCGCGCTCCGCCCAGCGCGCTGCCGGCGCTACAGCTCATCACCGCCATCACTGCGACCCAACGCTTCATAGCTGCTCCTTCTGCCAACGGGGACTGTAAGCCCCCCCGCCCCATGCGGCAAGAGCGGCAAAGGCCTTTCAAGGTTCCACTGGCCGCTTCTGAGTCCATTTGCCCCCGCAGTGGCAAGAATGGAGCGTCGAAAATCTCGCCGCCTTCATCCTGCGTGGCACGTCCTGCGATGCGCGGGTATAGTGACAATAGCCTCCCGGGCCCGTGCCGGAGGGGAAGCGACCAGAAAGCGAGGATGATTTGGAGTCCATGTCCGTGCCTCTGCCCACCGCCCAGCAGGTGATCGAAGCCCTGGAGACGGCGGCCGAGGAAAACCAGCTCAGTCCCCTGCGCCACGAGCAGGTGGTGCATTTGCCGTCGGAGGGGGAGGTCTGGATGACCGGCGACCTGCACGACCACCGCCACAACTTCACCAAACTCCTCCGGGCGGCCGACCTGCCCAACCATCCCCAGCGCCATCTGATTCTCCACGAGTTGATTCACGGGGACCACATCGACGCCACCGGTGCTGAGGATTCCTGGCAGACCCTCTTCCGGGCCGCCGAGCTTAAATGCGATTACCCCCAGCAGGTCCATTTCCTTCTGGCCAACCATGACCTGGCCCAGATTTACGGCGAGGGGATCATGAAGGCTGGCCTGAGCGTCTGCGAGGCCTTCAACGCGGGCGTGCGGCGCGACTTTGGCGAGTCGGCCGACCAGGTGATCGTCGCCATCACCGAGTTTCTCCTCTCCCTCCCCCTGGCTGCCCGCACGACCACGGGCCTGTTCTTCTGCCACAGCCTCCCAGGTGAGTCGCAGATTCCCAAATTCGATTATGGCGTCTTTGACCGTCCCCTGAGCGGGGCCGACTACAAACGGCGCAGCGGGGCGGCCTATCAGCTGATCTGGGGCCGCAACATCCCCCCGGCCGCCGTTGCCGAATTCGCCCAGCAGGTCGGGGCGCAAATCCTCATCACCGGCCACCAGCCCCAGGACAGCGGCTACAGCGTCAACGGTCCCCAGCACCTGATCCTCGCCTCCGACCACAACCAGGGCGTCTACCTGCCGCTGGATTTGGGTCAGTCATACGACATGGACGGGCTGGTTGGATGCCTGCGGCGCTTCGCCGCGATTGAGTAGTCGCAAATACGACTGCCGGTATTCGTCTAAAAACCGCGACTGCGAAAAATAATCATAGGCCTCGGCCCGCGCCCGGTCGGCGATCGACCATTGCAGCGAGGGCTCATCCCGCAATTCCAGGATGCGCCGGGCGATCTGGCGGGGCGTGGGCTCCCGGGTCATCAGGGCGGTGTGATGGTCCTCCAGCAGCTCGCTGACGACCGGGCTGGCCGTGGCCACGATGGGCAGCCCCGCCCCCATGCACCAGGCGATGGGCAGCGTATGCACGGGGCCCCGGGCCGGCGCCAGCACCAGGTCGGCCGCCGGCAACAACTGGTCAAAGTCGCACCCCGTCCCCAGCTCTTCCGTGGCGAACCGCAGCGCTTTGGGCGCGCCCATTCGCCGCCCCTGCCGCTTGAGCCGCTCGCCCAGCGGCCCGCGCCCCCAGACGATCACCTTGTAGCGCCAGTCCATCACGTGCAGGATGCCCGCGGCCCACAACCCCTCCAGATGGCTGGCAGCCGCCGTGCTTTCCCCCGCCAGCAGCAGCGTGAAATCGTCCGGCTCCAGCCGCAGCCGCCGCCGCAAATCCTCATCCCGCCGCCGACGCAGCCGTCCGAAATCCACCCCCGGCCGGATCAGCCCGCACGCCTCGGGTGAAATGCCGCGCTGCAGGCAGCGGCGATGCTGAAAGGTCGTCGCGCAGACCACGTGTACCCCACGGTACGCCATCGCCGCCCGCAGCCAGCGCAGCATTCGGTCGGTCGGAAGCGGCGGGGGGGAATAAAGGATCGGCCCCGACCATCCCAGGCTCGCCGCCCGCAGGGCCTCGTTTCCCCAGGCATGCACCAGATCGAACTGCCCCCGCCGTCCCCGCAGTTGTCGGATCGCCTGCGCTGCCGACGCCAGGCCGCCGCCCCGGAAAGTTATCGCCTCGGCGTGAAAACCCTCTCCCAGACCGTGGACCAGTTGCCGCACGCCCTCCCGTGTTTCAAAGTCCGCGTTCTCCTCCAGAAATTGTAAAACCCGAATGACCGGCGACATGGGCGGGGCGAAGCGTGAATCAGAAAGCCATGGAACCGGGGTGGGCCCGGTTCCATGGCTTTCGGGTGGTGCCATTCTTATTGGGCGTTGGAGAACAGCCGCTTGGCAAAGGGCAGGTTGTCCTCTTCCAGCAGCACGTTGTTGTAGCGGAGGAGCGTGCCGTTGGCCCGCTCCAGCTGCAAAATCGCCAGGTTGTAGTTGATGATCGCCTGGATCTCCGACGCCTCGGCGCTGGCCAGCGCCGCCTGACGGTCCAGCTTCAACTGCACGAACGTCGGCGTCAGCGGCTCGTTGGCGTTTTCCCGCTGCTGGATCGCCAGCAGCGCGTCGGCCGCGCTGAAGCGCGCCTGCCGCGTGGCCACCATCTCATCCCAGCTGGTGTGGATGTTCCGCTGCGCCTCCTTTACCTCCAGCCCCACCTGCGCCACCAGCGCCTGGTACTGCGCGATCGCCTGCTGCCGCTGCAGCAGCGTGCGCGTCCACTGCGCCCGCGCCGCCCGGTTGCCCAGCGGGAACACAAACTCCAGCCCGATGCTGCCGCTGATGTTCCCGAAGTTGGTCTGGTCGCTGAAGGCATCCCCCAGGTCGCTGCCGATCCCGTCCACGCTGGCCCGCCCCGTCAGGTTCAGCTGCGGCAGCAGGGCATTCTTGCCCACGCGCACCGCCGTGGAGGCCGAGTCAATCCGCAACTGCTGCTGCGCCAGCTCCAGCCGGTTCTCCAGCGCGGTCTGTATCTGCTCGTTCAGGTCCATGTGGACCGGATCCTTAAGCGGCGCCGTGGCGGGGGTGATGACCGTCGGGCCGCTCACCGGAAACTGCGGATCGTTCATCAGCCGCTTGAGCTGATCCGACAGATCACGCACGTTCGCCTTGGCCCGGATGAGGGTCGCCCGGCGGGCTTCAACCGTGGCGTTGGCCTGCGAGGTCTGCACGCGGCTGACGTCGATGCCCCCCTGAAGTCGCTTGGCCAGGATCGTCGCCGTGTCCTCCGTGCGCTGGAGCAGTTCCTCCTGAATCTCCACGTTGCGCTGCGCCTGGACGAGTTGCCAGTAGGTCTGTTCGATCGTGGCCAGGGTGTCCACCAGCTTGTTGCGGAAATCCAGCAGGCTGATTTTCTGCGTGTTGCGCGCGACATGGATCGTGGCGCGGTTCACCTCATACCCGGAATTCTGCAGCAGCGGCTGAGTAATCGACAGGACCAGCGAGTTTTCGTAAAAAGAGCTGCCCGGGTCCGGATCGACATACGCCGCCTGGTAGCTCGCCTCAATCTGCCCGCCGCTGGCCAGAAGCTGGCGGATGCCCGGCCCGATGGAGAACTGGCTGAACTCCCCCCCCAGTCCCGAAAGTCCCCCGCCCGAGCCGCTGTTCAACCCGCTGAACCCCCCGGTCGGCGCGTTCTGATGCAGATAGCCGCTGTTGATGAAAAACTGCGGATCAAACCGCGCCTCGGCCTCCACCACGCGCGTCTCATCAATCGCCGGCGTATAGCCGGCCACCTTCACATCCAGGCTGTTCAACACCGCCCGCTGGATGATCTCCTGCAGCGTCATCGGCACCGATTCGGCCGGCGTGATGGAGGGCCCGGTCGTTGGTCCGCTGGTCGGACGGTTGCCCGACTGCCCCGTCGTCGGCAGATAGGCGCTCTGCAGCGTCGTGGGCAGCGGCCGCATCGGCTCACGCGGCGCATAGGCCGAGGTCCGCTCCGCCTGCTGCATCGCCAAAGGCTCAAACGGCGGGGGAGTCTGCGCGCATCCCGCCGCCAGCAATACCGCACCCACCGCCGTCGTCCGCACTGCTTGTTTGCCGAATTTCATAAAATGATTCCTTCGCCTGTCCCGGGGGACTTTCAACGCCCGGCCCGCCCCAGCTTCTCCCGGCCGCCACGCCCCGAAAACCCCATTGGATCAACCACCGCCCGATCCGGGCGGATTGTCGGCACATCGTCCCCATTTTCACGAATCTGTCCAGAGCGCGGGGCACGTTCCGTAGGAGGATTTCCACCCCGCACCCTCTGCGATTTATGTTCCCGCCCCCGCCCGATCCAGTGCCGCCTCAAACCCGTTCTTCCGCACCGCCAGGTATTCCTGAATCCATCGCGGATCGATCGCCCCGGCAATGGCCTGCTCAAACCGCCCGGCCGCCTCGTCCCACTGCGCGGTTATCTGTCGGCGCTGCTCGGCCCCGCTGGCCTTGACGTTAAGGCGGCGGAGCGGGTCGTACTGCTCCAGCGCTGCCTGCTCATGCAGCGTCTGAACCTGTCCCCACGCCCGCCGGCGAATCTCCGCCAGTTGCTTAAGCGAGCTGTATACTGCGCTGAACCGCCGCCCCTCCCCCAGCACCTCCAGCAGCGCCACGCATGCCTCCCGCCGTTCCAGGGGCGCATCCCCATCGTGCAGAATCGCCCCCACCAAAAGCAGCGCATCCAGCGCCCCATCCGTCGTCTCGCACTGGGCCCGATGCGTGGAATACCGGCTCCAGGCCGTGGCGACGACCCCCTTGAAGGGAATGCGCTGGTTCACCTGCATCCACCCCACCGCGTTGGTCCGCCGCCGAGCCAGATCCGGCAGATCGGCCGTGATCCCGTCCGCTCCCTTGTACGCTGTCGCCCCCCACAGCGGCACGCCCGCCTCATGAAAGCGTTGAATATAGCGCGTGTTGTAATGGTGGTTGGCCTTGTCCGGCGGATCGCCATACCCCCACGCCATCAAATCCGCCTGCCGTCCCAGTTTCCCCAGCGACTCCTGATCCCATTCGATCATCATGTCATGCCAGAGAATCGGCCGCAGCTTTTTGCCCGCCAGGTGATTGAGGATGGGCCCAATGTGATGCAGGTAGAGCGCCGCCTTCCCGTGCTTCTCGATGTACGCCTTCGTGTCCGGATGGGTCCCGAATGACCAAGCCTCATCCCCGCCCAGGTGGAAATAGCGCAAATCGGGCAGCAGCGCGATCACATCATCCACCATCCGGCAGATCAACTGCGACGCCCCCTCGGCCAGCGGGTTAAGCACATCGCTCCGCTCCGGCACCTCGCGCAGATGGGCATAGTCCCCCACGCTCAGCACCGTCTCCATATGCCCCAGGCACTGCACCAGTGGCACGATCTCCAGGTTCAAGTCCGCCGCCGCGGCCGCGAACCGCTTGATCTGTTCGGGCGTGTATGCGGTGGGGGAGCGGAACCGCCTGTCCACCGTCCAGGGGAACATGTCCTCCCATTCCACCAGCAGCAGGTTGTACCGTCCGGCCGCGATCACCTTCAGCAGCTCCAGCAGCCGCTCAAACGTGGGAGGGACGCCCTTGAGGTCCAGATGCAGCCCGCGAACGGGCGTGCGCGGGGTCGATTCCGTAAAAAGATCAGCCACGAATAGTCCTGGTTAGAGTGGATTGCCGGCTCCGGGCCACCACCCGGACCCCGACGTTCGATATTGAATCTGAAACCGCCCCCCGGATCAACCGGCCGGATCCAGCCGCTCCGGCACCGCCTTGACCTTCACGATCCGCCCGCTCTGCCCCGATTCATACACTGCATCCATCAGCGCCGACAAAAGCACGCCATACCGCACCCCGCACAGCAGCGGCTCCCGCCCCAGCAGCGCGTTGACGAAATTCGCATGCGGCGTCTGGGCGCCGTCGGGCAGGTTGGCCACATGCGGATAGAGCTTGCGCGTCGCCGACCACATCTCCAGTTCGCCTCCGTGCGGCCGCGTCTGCACCAGCACCTGGTCCGTCTGCAGCACGATCTGGTTGTGGTATCCAACGCCGTTGCCGCACATGCCGATGCTGCCGAACGCGCCATTCTGGAACCGGATCATGATCGCCGCGTCAATATCCACCGGCGCGGTCAACTTGTCGTAAAAGCACGCCACCTCCACCACCGGATCGTTCATCAGCCACATCATGGCGTTAAGCAGGTGCGCCCCGGTGTCGTAAATAAAGCCCCCGCCGCTCATCGCCGGGTCCTGCCGCCAGGTGTTCTGCGACAACTGAAGCCACGCCTGATTGCTGTAGCCGGAGATCACCTGGATGCGCCCCAGCCGCCCCGCGTCCCGCTCCCCGGCCAGATAGCGGTACTCCGCGGTGTAGGGCGCCTGAAATGCGATCGCCAGTTGCTTGCCCGTCCGCTCCACCGTCCGCCACAGGTCATAGGCGTGCTCGCTGTTGGTGACCATCGGCTTTTCCACCAGCACGTTCACCCCCGCCTCCAGCGCCGCCTTGGCCTGCGCGTGATGCAGCGTGTGCGGCGTCACCAGCACCACGCCGTCCAGTTGCCCCCCCAGCGACTCCAGCATCAGGTGGTAGTCATGGAAGACCGCCGCCTCCTTGAAGTATTTTTCGTTGTAAGTGTTGGCGCACAGCGAAACATTGTCGCACAGCGCGATCACCTTCACCTCCGGCAGTTTCAGAAGATTGCGGGCGTGGGCGTTGGCCATCCCGCCGCAGCCGACCAGGGCAAATTTGAGCATGGGGCACCTCGCAGCGGATAAAAAGTGATTGATGAATCCGACATCATGATACCGTCAATTCCCGTGCCCGCACTTCCACCGGACCGGGATCGGAAATCTCCCTCTGCCCCCCGGCCCCCAGGTCGTTGATCTTGCGCGCCGTCGCCAGCACCCGCGTCTGCACCGTGCCGACCGCCCGGTTGTAAGCGTCCACCGTCGAGTCCAGCGAGCGGCCCAGCTTGTCGAAATGCTCCGCCAGCGTGGCGATGCGGTCATAGAGTTGGCCGCCCAGGTCCCGGATCTTCTCCGCGTTCCGCGTGATCTCCTCCTGCCGCCATCCGAACTCGATCGCCTTGAGCAGCGCGATCAGCGTCGTGGGCGTGGCCACGATGATCTGGTTCCTCAGCGCATCCTCCAGCAGCGACCCGTCCGCCTCCACCGCCGCGTACAAAAACGCCTCCCCCGGCAGGAACATCACCACGAATTCCGGCGTCGTGCTGAATTGCGCCCAGTAGCTTTTGAGCGACAGCTCGCGGCAGCGCGTCCGCACCTGCTGGGCATGGCGCTGAAGACAGACCCGCCGCGTGTCCTCATCCGTCGCCGCCGCCGCGTCCAGAAACGCCTCCAGCGGCGCTTTGCTGTCGATGATCACCTGCCGGTTGCCCGGCATCCGCACAATCATGTCCGGACGCAGCTTCCCATCCTCCCCCTCCACCGTCGCCTGCTCCACGAAGTCGCACCGCCGGCTCATCCCCGACAGCTCCACCAGCCGCCGCAGCGTGATCTCCCCCCATTGCCCCCGCGTGCTGGGCCGGCTCAGCGCCGTCACCAGTTGGTTCGTCTGCACATTCAGCGTGCGCTGTGTCTCGGTGAGCGTTCCCAGTTGCTCACGCAGCATGCTGTACGATTCGGTCCGGGACTTTTCGATCTCCCCCAGCCGCTGCTGATACTGCCCCAGCATCTCGCGCAGCGGCTTGATCTGGGCATCGATCTGCGCACTGCGCTGATCCAGCGTCCCGGCCGCCTCTCTGGTCAGAACTGAGAAATTCTCCTTCGCCAGTTGCAAAAACGCCTGGTTGTTCCGGGCCAGCGCATCGGCCGAAAGGGAACTGAACGCCTCCCGCAGCCGCACCTGCGCCTCTTCCAGCAGCCGGCGCTGCTCCTCCAGATTCTGCCGAGTCCCCTCCAGTTGCGCGCTCAACACCGCCTGCCGCGTCTGGGCTTCCCCCAACTGCCGCCGCAGCTCGCCCGACGCCGACTGCTCCGCCGACAGCCGCTCACCCAGCCCCGCCGCCTCCTGCCGCGCCAGCGCCAACGCGGTCCGTGTCTGGTCCGCCTCCCTGCGCCCGCGCATCGTAGCCCAGGCCCAGGCGGCCAGACCGCCCCCCAGCAGACATCCAATCGCCACCGCCAAGGTCGCCAGAGCCATCATAATTCTGTCCCATCTTCACCGATTGCGGCCGATCGATCCGCCCAAGCGCCATTCTTGCAGACTGTCTCTCGCGCCTGCGAACGGGGCGCGGGGTTCCACCGGCTGAACGGACCAACGGAATTTCCTAACGAAAATCTAACCATATCCCCTCCGGTTTGCCAACCCCGGGATCCACTGCCTGCCGGCCGGGCAAAAATAACAAAATCTTGCTCAATCTCCGGAAATACGGGAAAATTTTCAAGTTTTAACCCTCCTCGTTTGTAAAATGCCGCTATCCTGCTATTTTGAATTCAGCTAGGGTGCAGCCAAATCGGCAGGGATGGATCAATGAGAAAATGGCCCTTCTGTTTTGTATTTCTATTATTGGGATTGGCCCTGGCCCCCTCGGCGCATGGTGCGCTGATGACGCTCCAGAATACCGGATGGGATGTCTCCTGGGATGATGGATTCGCCGGCGCCATCAGCATTCACGACCTCGGCTCCACCACCGATCAGGCCTATCTGGCTCTCGATCTGGTCTTCAATGACAGCTTTCTTTCCGACACCACGCTGCTGGCGCCCCTGTCGATCACCTTCATTCAGAACGATTCACCCGCCGTCTCTCAAATGACCATCCAGATGTCGGTGATGAATCATACCGACTACCCCATCGGCGCCATGGCCCTGCGCCTCATCGGCGGCGGAGCCACCTTTGACGCCGACCTCATAAACCTCGGCGGCTCCGGCGGGCTGAACCTCTCCGGCTTCACAGGCCTCCTCACCCCCGACAACAAGCAGATGTACCTGCTGCAGGGAATTGTGCCGGCCGGCCAGTCCTATCTCCTCTCCTCCACTGCCGGCGTACCGGTCGATGCCGTTCCCTCAACGCGGGGGACCAATGCCTACACCTTCAGTGTCCAGCCGGCCGCCCAACTGCCCGAACCGGCCGCACTCACCTGCCTCGCCCTGGGCGCTCTCCTGCTGCTGCGTCGAAGGGGTATCCCTTCGGCAAACGGGCAGTCATTGACAAAATCGGTTTGAATCCCCGCCGAGATGCGCTGAGCACAGAAGCAGGCAATATTTTTTTAATGACCATTCAGTCGGATGCAGTCCCGCCAGTGCCCCCACTGGCGGAACGGAACGAAAGCGGTTTTTTCCCGCTCCGCCTTCTCCACATCCGGGCAGTGCATTTTGACAAGAGCTGAAAGCTACTTCCCCCCTGATTTCCGCCCAAGCGATGCCGTGATTTGCTCCAACAGCCGCTCTTCATCCCCCTCCGAAAATTGCGTTCTCAGGTCCAGCCGCCATAGCGGAAGCCCTTGCTCCTCCCACAGCGTTTGCCGGCGAGCAAGCTTCACCCAATCCTTGTCCGTCGTCAGCAGAGCGTCGGCCCGCGCCCGCCGGGCTTCGGCAATCAACTCCAGCAGGTCCTGCTCCGTGTAGGTGTGATGGTCGTTAAACCAGTGTCCCCCCACGTACGATTTGCCCCAGCGCTGAAGCTGAGCCTCCAGCGCTCCGGGCCGCCCGATGCCGGCGAAGGCGAAAAACCGCTGCTTCCCCAGTGTCTCGATGGGCAGCCCCGCGCCCCTGCCATCCAGCAATCCGGCGTGATGGTGGGCGCAGCGATAGATCGGAGCCTCCCGATTCCATCGCCGAAGCACGTCGGTGATTTCGCCCAGCCGTTTGGGCGAAACCGCATCGGCCCGCGTCAGCAGCAGTGCATCGGCCCGTCTCAGGCCCTCCATCGGCTCGCGCAGCAGTCCACGCGGGTGAACATGGCCAAAGCCGAACGGCTCGGTCGCATCAATCAGCACCAGGTCGAAATTCCGCCCGGCCCGCCGGTGCTGAAATGCATCGTCCAGGATGAACAGTTCCGTCTCCGGCCTCCGCGCCAGCACCGCTGCCGCCCCGGCCACCCGGTCCGCGTTCGCCTCGATCTCCACCGGCACGGCCGCGCTGCGGTTCAGCAGTTCCTCCAGCATCGCCGCCTCATCGCTCTGAACGCTTTGCCCGCGCATGTACCCTCGCAGCAGGATGGCCGCCCGCCTCTGACGCTGGCGCATCGCCTCGGCCAGCCACCGCACCACCGGCGTCTTGCCGGTCCCCCCGGCCGTCAAATTTCCCACGCTCACCGCCGGCCGGCCCAGCCCGACCACGCGGAACACCCCCCGGTCGTATAGCCCGTTGCGCACCCGCATCAGGGCGGCATACCCCGGTTCCGCCACCCCCGTCAGCGTGCGCACCCCCCGCGCCGACCACGACCGGCTCCGCCCGCTCAACGCCTCCAGCGCAAATTGATCCAGCGATCCCGACATCGGCGCAAATGGTAAATGGAAAAGGGAAAATGGAAAATGAAAATCCACCCCCTCACGGCACACCAATGCCACCGTACTCGCTGACTCGTGCCCAAGTGGCACCCTTCGCTGATCTGTAGGCGCTCTTCGCTGACCCCGCGCTGCGCCCTTTGTCGCCAAAACGCGCAGCGCAAAAAACCAAAAAAACTTCGTGAAAAAAAAGAATTATCGCCCCTGACGCTCTAAAAACCGCGATTTGAAAAATAGCGCTGCGCGGTTTGGAACCAAACCGCCCAGCCCCCCCTGTAAGGATAGAGGAGCTAAAAACAATGAC
>JBIQLO010000103.1:0-13376 GCA_044464175.1 Planctomycetaceae bacterium
GCTGGCGGCCCTGGAGGACCAGGTATCGGTGATGTACTGGCGGCGGGCGGAGGCGGATCGGACCGGAAAGGTCGATCCGCTGCGGAAGATCGCCGACGAGGCGTTCTGCCGGCAATACGCGCAGAAGCTGGCGGCGTCGAAGCGGCCGGACGGGCGGCGGGATTATTACGGGCAATGTGCCGTCGGGGGCGTGCAGACGCTTGGGCTCTGGTCGGATGAACAACGCGAGCAGGCGGTCGTCGAGGTGGTCTGGTCGGGGCGGCGGTTCGAGATTCAACCGGATGGGCGGCTGGAGCGCACGGAGCAGGGGGGCGTGAGCCACACGCTGTTTGTTCTGGAGCGAAAAACGGGCGTCAAGACCAGCGCGGACCAGGCGATTTCTTCGGCCCACTGTCCCAACTGCGGCGCGCCGGAACTGATCGATGTGTCCAATGCCTGCCAGTTCTGCGGGACGGTGTTGAACGACGGGACGCGGGGGTGGGTGCTGGTGGAGATGGTGGGGCGCATCGGGGATCGCGGGCGGGAGCTGATCGAGCGGATTCGGAGCCACTCGGTGGCCGATCCGATCGACGGACGGCGCATTGCCCCTAACCGCACCGCCCAGGCCGCCTGGATGGTCCGGATGATGCTGGCCGACGGCCAGGCCGACGAGAACGAGCGACGGCTGCTGGAACAGTCGGCCCGCCAGTGGGGCCTCTCCGACGAACAGTTGCAGCACATAATCGATGCGGTCAAGAGCGGCCAACTGGAGTCGGCGCAGCCGGCCGATCCGGGGGAGGCGCGTGTGTGGCTGGGCGACATGGTGCGCATGTCGATGGCCGACGGCAAGATGGATTTAAACGAACGGCAACTGCTGAAATCCGTGGCCCGGCAGTGCGGTTTGGGTGAATTCGATTTTTTGCAGATGGTCAACCGGGCGCGGGCGGACCTTTACCGCCGGATGCGCCCGCTGGCTAACCGGCGGCAGGAGATGGAGGGAGACGTGCTGCGCAACAGCGTCAATATCAACATCTATCACGACAGCAGGTATTGACAATGGCCGCATTACCGGATCGTGGGGAAAATTGCGGTGCGGGCGTCCGGCCTGCTATGGTGTCGAAGCAAACAGGGCGGGTTTTGGCCTGCCATAATTGTCCGAGTGGGCCAAGGCCTACCCTACAGAGGAATCCTGAATGACCAGAGAACAACTGATCCAACGTATCGTCGAAACCGCCCTTCTCCGCGGGGAATTCACCCTGCGCAGCGGGAAAAAAAGCAACTATTACCTCGACAAGTACCGCTTTGAGACCCAGAGCGACATCCTGGCCGAGTTGGGAAAGTGGATCGCAGCCCGGACAGACGCTTCGACCGATCGCATCGCCGGGCCGGAACTGGGGGCGGTGCCGCTGGCGGCGGCGGCCGGGCTGGTGAGCGGCAAGCCGACGGTCTTTATCCGCAACCAGAAGAAGGATTACGGGTCCGCCCAGCAGATCGAGGGCGTCATCAACGCCGGGGATCGCGTGCTGCTGGTGGAGGACATCGTCACCACCGGCGGGCAGGTGGTGGAGGCGATCAAGACGCTGCGCGAGGCCGGGGCGGTCATTCAGCGGGTGGTCGTCGTCATCGATCGCCTGGAGGGGGGGCGGGCGAACATCGAGGCGACGGGGGTTGCCTACGAAAGCCTGCTGACCAGCCGGGACCTTGGGATCGGGACCTGAAGACAGTAAGACCTGAAGACGTGAAGAAGCGACCGGTAGGGTTTCATGTCTTCATGCCTTCATCCTTTCATCCCACCGAGGGGCACATACAGCGCACGATGCGGTTACGCCCGGCCTCTTTGGCTTGGTAGAGGGCGGCGTCGGCCTGGGCGATGAGCTGATCGGGTCCGGCCGGGTGGCAGATGCGCTTCGAGGCGATGCCGATCGACATCGTGACCCGCGACTGCCCGTTGAGCAGCTTGCCCGAGGCCTCGATGAACTGCTGGCGGATGCGGTCGGCCACGACCGCCGCCTCCTCGTCGCTGGCCCGCGGCAGCAGCAGCACGAACTCGTCCCCTCCATAGCGGGCGGCGAAGTCCATCTGACGCAGGTTGGCGCTGATCCCCTTGCCCACGATGACCAGCAACTGGTCGCCCATCTGATGCCCGAACGTGTCGTTGAACTGCTTGTATCCGTCCAGGTCGATCATGACGCAGGACAGATCGCTGGCGTAGCGCGCCGCCTCGGAGAAGGTCTGTTCCAGGGCGCTGCCGAAGTGGCGGCGGTTGTACAGGCCCGTGAGGGGGTCGGTGGCGGCCATGTGTTCGAGCTGGCTGTTTTTCTGCTCCAGCTCCCGGCGGAGTGTTTCCCGCTCGGCGACCAGGCGGGCGGCGGCCAGGTTCTTCTCAACCACCAGTGGAATGGTGAAGAGATAATCCCCGAATTTGACGACGTAATCGGCGGCTCCCTGGCGGATCGCCTCGGTGGCGAGCTTGCCGACGTTCTCGCCGGTCACCATGATGATGGGGGTGGTGCAGCGGCGGCGAATCTCCGCCAGCAACTCCATGCCCCCGGCGTCGGGCAGGTTGTAGTCGCACAGGATCAAATCGAAGGATTTGAGGTCCTGCGCCATCGCCTCAGCGCCGCTGGCGGCGGTCCAGACGGTGCCCCGGCCGAAATGGTCTTCCAGCGTTTCGCGGATCAGCTCGCGCTGGTCCTCGTCGTCTTCGATGATGAGTAGTCGTAGGGTGTCCACTGGCTTGCCTTGTGTCAGAGGGTTGTCATCCGGCTCACTCATCGATTTACGATACGTTTGATTCGTCACCAAATGTTTCAGTTCCGCCCGGCCGAATTCGATCACCGCCGGCACAGCGCCGCGGGCAGATGGTGCTCGGGATACTGATGGATCGTCAGCCAATAGCTGGTGCTGGCGAGCACGGTTTGGAGAAACCGCTCGGCGCTGGCGGGCTTGAGGGTGTAACTGTTGGCCCCATTTTGCGCCGCCTGCCTCATTTGCCCCTCATCGCTGACCCCTGTCATCATCACCACCGGAATATCCCGAAGTTCGGGATCGGCCCGAATCTGCCGAAGGGTCTCCTGTCCGTCCATGCCGGGCATCTCAATGTCCAGGTAGATCAGGCCCGGGCGGGGCGCCTGCGCATAAGGGCCGCGCCGGCGCAGGAATTCCAGGGCCTCCCGCCCGTTGCCCACCTCATAGACGGTATTGGCGACATTGCATTCGGCGATGGCGTCGCGCAGGAGCATCCGGCAGTCGGGATCGTCGTCGATCAGAAGAATGGTGATGGGAGTCATACCCGCTCCTGGTTGAGGTCCGTCTGGCGTCCGGCCGCCGTGGGCTGGGGCGCAGCGCCGGAAGATGAGGGGACAAATCGTCCGTTGATGGTGAATCGAAACGTGCTGCCCTGACCGGGCCGGCTTTCCACCCAGATCGAGCCGTTGTTCATCTCAATGATGCTCTTGACGCTGGCCAGCCCCACCCCTTTGCCGGCGGCGTTGGATTCGGCCGAGTTCCGCCCGCGCCGAAAGACATAGAAGACCTTGGGGGCATCCTCCGGATCAATCCCCAGCCCGGTGTCGCGGACATAGAACTCCGCCTCGCTGGGGCGCACCTGGCAGCCGATGTGGATCCGGCGCACCGGTCCGTCGCCCATGTACTTGATGGCGTTGTCGATCAGGTTCTGGAAGACCTGTCTCAGGCGCGCCCGCTCGATGTGCAACACCGGCAGGGGAGTGTCCAGGTGCAGCTCGATGGCCCGGCGGCGCAGATCCTCCTCGAACACTCCGGCCAGTTCCCGCACCATCGCCTCGGATTCCACCATCTCCAGCTTCTGCCGCCGCGTCTTGATTCGTGACAATTCCAGCAACTCGGAAATCAGTTCCGTCTCCACCCCCACGTTTTTCTGAATGCGCTCCAGGCGGTGGACGATGTCGGCGTCCAGCTTGCCCCGGTGCTTCAACAGCAGCATGCCGGCCATGCCGTCGATGTTTCGCAGCGGCGCATTGAGGTCGTGTGACACCGCGCGCAGGAAATCCTCCTTCTCGGCGATTTCCCGGCTCAGCCGCTCGTTGGCCGACTCGAGCTGCGCGGTGCGCTGCTGGACCTTCTGTTCCAGGTCCTGGTTGGCCTCGGCCAGAGCCTGCTGCTGGCCATGGACGCGCTTGACCATTTCATTGAACGAACGGGCCAGGGTGCCGATGACGTCGGGCCGATGGATCGCCACCTGGGTGTTTAGCTCGCCCCGGGCGATGGCTTCGGTGGCCTCGACTAGCTGGCGGATGGGGAAGAAAATTCGACGCACCATCGCATAGGCGATGGGGAGGCTGGCGAGAATGACCATGCAGCCAATGGCCACCACCCAGTATTCCACCTGGCGCAGCTGGGCCTGCTCACCCGTGGTCGCCAGCCCGACCGAGACGTACCCGATGAGGCGGACGGAGGGTTCGTCCATCCCCTGGACCGAATTGCCCGCTGCGACGGGCGACCAGATATTCAGGACGGGGGCGGCCACCTGCAGATGGCGCCCGAAGACCGGGGAGGTCACCCAGCGGGCCTGCATCAGCATCTGCGGATTGTCTTTGAGGGGGTTCAGGGGCGTGAAGTTGAAGTCCGGATCGCGGCTGGCCATCGTCAGCGGGCGGGCCTGGGCATCGAGAAAGGCCACCGAGAGGATGTGGCGGCTCTTGAGCAGGTCCAGCCCGATCTGGCGCAGCTCCCGCACATGACCGCCCGCCATCGCCGGCTTGCTCGCCAGGGCCAGTGCGAAGGCGGTCTGCTGCGCCTGCTCCTTCATCAGGTCGTTGAGTTGGTAGCTGGACTGGTTGATGAATAGCCAACAACTGCCGGCCAGCGCCGCCCCCAGCAGGATCAGGAAGCACAGCAGCAGCTTTCCCTGGAGCCCGATCCGCGCCAGCCAACGACGATGCCACGGCGTTCCGCGTTCCCACTCGCGGATGGTGGCATCGTATTCGGCCTGTATTGCGTTCATAGGGATGGCCCCGTTTCTCTCATCGTCCGCATGGGAGGGCGGGTTGAGGAAGGCAGAGCCCGTTTGCGGCCGAAAATCGGACCCTCCTGCGCCTTTTCGTCGCACTTTTGCACCATCTCGCAACGGGCGACGTAAAGTCCTAGAATGTTCCAGATGGAAGCCGCTACCACCCTATCGTCGCCCGTGGACCGAGCTTCGGCTCCGGGGGCCTACGCCCCCAGTGAGCCGGGCCTGCTGCTGCCGGCCGTCTCGCTGTGCCGGCGGGAGATCGTCCGATTTCTCCGCCAAAGGAACCGGATCATCGGCGCGCTGGCCACGCCGGTCGTCTTCTGGCTGCTGATCGGCGGGGGGATGGGCTCGAGCTTTTCGGCCGGTTCCATGCCCGGCGGCAACGACTACATGCAGTATTTCTTCCCCGGCACGATTCTCATGATCCTGCTGTTTACGGCGATCTTCTCGACGATTTCGATCATCGAGGACCGGCACGAGGGATTTCTGCAATCGGTGCTGGTGGCGCCGGTGTCGCGGATGAGCATCGTCCTGGGCAAGGTCCTGGGGGGAACGATCCTGGCCTTCATCCAGGGGCTGATTTTCCTGCTCCTGGCGCCCACCGTGGGGATTCACCTGACGCTGGTCTCGTTTGGGATATCCTGCTTCATGATGCTCCTGATCGGGTTTGCCCTGACGGCCCTGGGGGTCTGCATTGCTTGGAAGATGACCTCCACGCAGGGATTCCATGCGATCATGAACCTCTTCCTGCTGCCGATGTGGTTTCTCTCCGGCGCGATGTTCCCGGCGGAAAAGGTGCATTTCGCCCTGCTCAAGTGGGTTATGCTCGCCAATCCGCTGACCTGGGGAATGACCGCCCTGCGTCGGGGGCTGTATATCCACGGGAACGTGCAGGCGGCCCTGCCGTCGCTGCTGCCGGGGATCATCGTCAGCGTCGTCTTCGCGGCGGTGCTGTTTCTGCTGGCCAGCGCGCTGGTCGCCAGCCGGAATGCGGCGGATTTGTGATCACGGAAGGGGCGGTGGAGAGAAAGACGATCGGATGTCTCCGCCTGCCGCCAACGGCCTGCTGTCAACCGTTACGTCCATGACTCAAAAACAGAAAATTGTCCTGGCTTCGCTCTGGAGCCTGTCGGCCGGCCTGCTGATTGCGGTGGCCATCGTCTGGTTCACCGCTCGGTCCGGGCGGACCGCGGCGCTGGCCGAGTCGCCGATGAGCGGGTCGGCGGCGGAGGTGGAAGCGCCCCGGACGCCGTTGCCCGATTTCACCTTCACCGACCAGGAGAGTCGGGCGTTTTCCAGCAGCGCCATGAAGGGACGGGTCTGGATCGCCGACTTCATCTTCACCCAATGCCAGGGGCCTTGTCCCATGATGACGGCCAAGATGGCCCAGCTGCAGAAGGAGTTGCAGGGGACGGGGGTCCATTTTCTCTCCTTTTCGGTCGATCCGGCCAACGACACGCCGGCGGTGCTGAAGGCGTATGCGAACCAGCACGGGGCCGATTTGTCCAACTGGTCGTTTGTGACCGGACCGCAGAAGGAGATTTTTTCGGTGGCCCGGACGGTATTGATCGGCGTGACGGCGGCGACGGGGAAGATGCCGATCGCCCATAGCGTCAAGTTCCTGCTGATCGACGCCTCGGGCAAGGTGCGGGGGTACTATGACGGCACCGACGCGGCGGAGCTGAAGGACTTGGCCGGCGCGGCGCGAAAGCTGGCGGGGGCATGACGCGGGAAACGGCCGAAATCCTCGCCGCGGGCAACGCCCTGTGCAACGTCATCTGCACGTTGCTGCTGATCACCGGCTTTGTGATGATCCGGCGCGGGCGGGTGCGGATGCACGCGGCCTGTATGATCGGGGCGATCGGGTTCTCGCTGGCCTTCATCGCCGGTTACCTGACGCTGCATTACCACATCGGAACGACACGCTTCCCGGCCGAGTTGGGGTGGATTCGGCACACCTACCTGGGCATCCTGACGACCCACTCCATCCTGGCGGCGGCGGTCCCGTTCCTCGTGGGGGTGACGCTCTATCGGGCGCTGCGGTCGCGTTTCACCCGCCACCGGGCCATCGCCCGCTGGACCCTGCCGATCTGGCTCTACGTGAGCGTTACCGGCGTGGTCATTTACTGGATGCTCTATCACCTGGCGCCGGCGATGACAGGGCGTTAGGGGCCTTGGGAAACCACTTCGGCGATGACAAGCCCGTTTTTGGGGACCTGCAGGGCCAGGTCTGATCCGGTAAGCAGGAGTATGCTGTTGGCGTTCTCGATCCGGTTGCCCTGCGCATCATAGGAATACACCCGCATCCTTGCGCCGGGCGTCGGCCATTGGTAATGGCCGCTGACGATGGTGGCCAGGCGTTCCTTGCCGCGAATCCAGCCGGGGCCGATCTCCATGACGGTCATCGGATAGAGTTTGCTGACAAAATTGTCCGGCCCTTTCAGGAGCAGGTGGATACCCGCGCCGGGAGAATAGAGCGTGCCGACGCTCAGGCACTGGCGGACCGCCGCAATGATGCCCGCCAGGCTCTTGCTGTCACCGAAATTGCCAAAGACCAGCGGCGCGGCCGTCAGATGCGTCCTGGGGAACCAGGACAATCCATTGCCGCCCTCCATGAAATAGTGGCCGGGAAGGGAGGTCGTGCTGCGCAGGGCCGGTCCGCCATTGCCCAGGAAGAATTTGCCCCGGCTCAGGGCGGCGTTGGCAATCTGAATCTGGGCCGATTCGGTCACCTGGCCATTGTCGCTTTTGAGGCGAAGCACCTTTCCCTGGGCGTCGAGGTCGGCCGAAACGCCGTCCCAGCGGCTGTAGTCATACCGGCTGTAGGCTCGTCCATTGGACGCCCAGGCGAATTCATCGCAGTAAATGCCGTCACCGCCGTCGTCCATGCTGATCGCCTCGCGGCGCAGCAGTTCACGGAGATAGATGCTCCCGGGCCGCGGCACAAAGTAATAGACGCCCCAGTTGTGGTCGGCGTAGTTGCGCAGCCAGGCGCGGCTGTAGCCGGTGTCTTCGAACGGCTTTCCACCGGCCGTAAGAATCGCCTCGCCCGCAATGGGCCAGCGCTCCAGGAGCGGGCGATAGACCGCTTCCATGGCCGGGTGCATTTTCTGGACCACCTTCACCTCAGGGCAGGCGGCATGAATGGCGGCGACTTCGCTCTTGAACTGCTCCTGTGCGGTTTTGCGGTGGTCAAACGAGAGGAAGCGATCCACTTCCCTCGCCGCCTCGGGCGACTGCGGCGCCAGCGACGCCTCGCCAAAAGCGCCCGCCGCCACGGCATGGGCATCGCTTTCCAGCCCCAGCCAGCCGCCGGCCGCGACGGTGAGTGGGCCGAGATTTCCCAGCGATCGGCGAGCCCGCTCGACGGGATCGCTGATACCCGGCGCGGCGGCGTAGCTGAAAAAGAACGGACGGGCCATGGTCCGACCGTTCACGCCCCAGCGCTCACGCTGGGCGTTGATGAAGTTCCAGTAGCCGCCCTGCGCCGTGGGCGCCAGGGTCAGGTCGAAATCGATGCTGGTGCCGGGCGCCAAGGCGAGCGTGCGCGTGAAAATCTGCCCGATGCCGCGGCGGCAGCGTATCTCCATCAGCAGACGCAGCCAGTCGCTTTCGGCCGTGATGCCCACCCCCATGCCCGGGTGGCTGGCTGACCCGACGAACAGCGTGGGGTTCTGCGCCGCGCCGGATACGGCCGTGATATGATCGCTGCCGGCGACGTGGAACTTGGCGCCTTTGTCATGCAGGAGGAAAAAATGATATTGGAACGGGATGCCGGAGATGGATGAGGCGGTGTTGGTCCAGCGGTCATGCCACAGGACCAGGCCGCCTTTGATCTGAATGCTGCGGCTGAGGCGAAGGCCGCGCCAGTCGGCGTTTACGCTGAATCCGGCCGGACCAAGATCGGCAATGGTGAGTTTGATGTCCTTCAGAACCGCGTCCTGGGCCACCAGGGCCGCATCGGCGGCCGGGTCCATGCTGACGGCGGTTTCCACGGCCAGTTCGACGCCTTTGCCATCCACGATACGGAAGCCTCCGCCCGTCGCCTGTAACAGGCGGAGCCCATCGGCGCTGATGCTTCGGGCGATGGCGCCGCGCTGCGGCACTTCCGCGGCGGCCTGGGAGAGTTGTTTTGCATCCACCCAGCCGACTTCAATACCCTCCACCAGCAGATTCCCGCTTCCGGGGAAAGGAGGTTTCTTAAGATTGTTGCCAATGATGAGCGTGTTGACATCCACGCCTCGGGCCAGATCGGAGATGTTGAGCGTGTAGGTCGCCCCCTTGCCGTCGGTGGTCATCGTATCGGCCTGTTGGAGGGTGGGCGCGAACATCACCATCAGATTATTGCCGCTGAAAATCTGAAAGGCGTCCTGACGGTCTTTGAGATAAAAGCTGGACTCGCGCCCGATCAGGCGGCTCTCGCCGGCGGCAGTGGCGGGGCCGATGGGCTGGCCGTTGATCGCCAGGGCCGCATTGTAGTTGCATCCGCTGGCGTTCCTGGTCTGACAGACAATGCGAAATCGCAGGACGAGTTCCTTCCCCGGCTTGGACGGCAGGGCGGGGAGGTTCAATGAAACGTCGTGCGCCGGCGCGATGGATTGATTCGGCAGGTGGATGGGCTCGGCGATGGCGATCGCCGGGGCTGAAGTTGTCGCGGCCCGGCCGCCCGCAGCGGCCGCCAAGAGAGCCAGGGACAGAACACCGATGGAGAAAATTCTGGATTTCATGCGGTTTAAGGTTCAAATCAGGGGAACCCGGCGGGCATGGACCTGCCCTCAGCCGAACGAACTGGAGCCATGCGTGTTGGAAGCACATTCCGTTGACGCTCGCATTCTCTCACGGCCGACGGCGGATCCACGGAAGCAACCCCCCCCTGGATCACGCCGCCCTCCTCTGCCTGACTATGGATACTGGTTGCTTCGGGTCCAGAAATTGGTCGGGTCATAAAAATCAGTCAGTCCGCCGTCGTAGGGATTGATGCCCTTCTTGACCTGAAACGACGAGACGTGTCCATCGCACCAGGCAATGTTGACCGCTCGGCCGTCGCTGTGCCGGGCGTCGGCGGTGTAATTGATCGCGCCGCCGTTGTTGCCGTTGTCAAGCAGAATGTAGTAGCCGTAGATGTGTCCCGGCGCGGCCAGATACCGCGAATCTCCCAGCAGGATTGTCGTGGTTGGATGGAGAATCTGGTTCATTCTCGCCGGTGTGTAGTAGTTGGGATTCGGATAGGTGTAATATCGGGACGAGCTGCCGACATACGTGTAGTTGTAGCCATAGTCGCACCATCCATATAACACGGAATTGGGCGCGGTCAGCAGATCGGGACGGGACCAGTTCATGTCGGTCTGGAAGCTCGGGCAGTGATAGAGCCGGGGCGTCTTGACGTAGCCAAGCTTGATCAATTCCCCGCACCAGTACGTGCCGCTGGGGATTCCAATGCTGCCGAAGTAGTAGGGAGGGTAGGTCTGGCGGTTCTCATTGGCATACATCTGAATCGCCAGGCTGATCTGCCGCAGATTGCTCAGGCACTGCACGGACTTGGCGGCCTCGCGGGCCTTGTTCAGCGCCGGAAGCAGCATCGCTATGAGGATTGATATGATCCCAATCACCACAAGCAATTCAACCAGTGTAAAGGCATGACGCCCGCCGGCGCGGCGGCGCGGGAAGCACTTCATTAACATGGCGTGGCCTCCATAAAATGGGGCGCCTGCAGCGCCGCGGGTTCAACAGGACCTTCCAGTTTCAAATAGACGTGAGGCCGGCGATTGCGGGAACCGCCGTGCTCGATAAGGTCGTCCAGCATCCCCACGCTCCGCCGCGCCCATTGCTCCACATTCACCTCAAACCGCGCAAAGGGCAGGGCCAGGGAAAGGGGATTGCCCCGGTTCCACATCGTCGCCACGCGCAGCTGCCGCGGCACGCGCACATTGCGCCGCGCCAGGGCCGTGGCGAAGCCGACCGCCACGATGTCGTCCGCGATCAGGACGCCGTCATAGCGGTTCAGATCGAAGTCGCGGCCCCACTGTTCCCCCAGGGCAATATAGGCGGTGGAGGGGGCGGCTGATTTCAGCGGCGTCCAGACGATATCGTCCGGCTCCATCGGGACCCCTTGCTCCCGGGCCGCCTCCAGGACCTCCTGGATCGGCAGGAAATGGGGGGTGATGGGCGTGCCGACCAGAGCGATCCGCCGTGATCCCTGCTCAACCAGATAACGCACCCCCCGGCGGCACAGGTCCAGGTGATCCACGTAGACGGTGTGGGGGCAGATCTCCTCAAGGATGGTGGCGACGGCGGGAATGCCCCGGCGCTGGGCGGTCTCCAGCAGATGATGGTGCGAACGATCCTCGGGGGAGTAGCTGATGAAAATCAGCCCCGCCACCCGGTGCTCCTCCAGGTCCCGGACCAGGTCGCGATAGGTTTTGTTCCGCTCCGGGCGGGCGCCGGCGGGGACATAGTAAATCTGCCCGTCCCGCTGCTGGGCGTGGAGAATATTGGACAAATGATGGGCCAGCAGCCAGGTGGAAGGGGAGGACCGTGGATCAAAGACGGCCTGCGTGCAGAAGATGCCGACCGTTCGGGGGACCAGCGTCTGGTTGACAAAGGTGCCCTTGCGTTGCCGCCGGACGATCACGCCTTGATTGGCCAGCGCGGTCATGGCGCGCTGCACGGTTTTGTAGCTCACCTTCAAGACGGCGGCCATTTCGTGGTTGGTCGGCAGCTTCTCGCCCGGAGCCAGGCGATGGGCCTGAATCTTCTGGCGCATCTGCCGCTGGAGCTGGAGATGCAACTGCTCCGTGCTGAAGGGGTCCAGCTTCAATTCCGAAAGGACGCTTTGGGCACTGCCGTGATCCACGAGAGGAGCCTCTCTTGATTTATCCCATTTGTATCCTCGGCAGCGTATCCATGCGGCGACCCCTTTGTCAAGATTTTTTTCCCGCGGGAACCGGGCTTAGCTTTGGCGTTCCACAACGAAGCGGGCCAGGGCGCGCAGGCCGGGGGCCTGGTCGGGGAGGGGGATGAGGGCTTTGAGGGCCAGGTCGAGTTGTTCAGCGGCCTGCCGGCGGGCGGCATCCAGGCCTATGAGGGCGGGGTAGGTGTTTTTGCCCTTGGCGGCGTCCTTGCCGGTGGCCTTGCCCATCTGGGCGGGGGTGGCGGTGAGGTCCAGCAGGTCATCGACGATCTGGAAGGCCAGACCCAGCTGTTCGCCATAGGTGGTGAGGGCGTCGAGGGTGGCGCGGGGCGCCTCGGCGGCGATGGCCCCCATGCGGCAGGCGGCGCGGAGCAGGGCGCCGGTCTTGAGGCGATGGAGGTGCTGGAGCTGGTTGAGGGTCAGGGCCTTGTGTTCCCCCTCCATGTCGAGCACCTGCCCGCCAATCATCCCCTCGGGGCCGGCGGCGTCGGCCAGTTCGGCGATCAGTTGGGGGGCGTGGTCACGCCCTTTGCGGGCCAGCAGGCCAAAGGCCAGGACGGTCATGGCGTCGCCGGCGAGGATGGCCATGGCCTCGCCATAGACCTTGTGGTTGGTGGGGCGGCCGCGGCGCAGGTCGTCATCGTCCATGGCGGGCAGGTCATCGTGGACGAGGGAGAAGGTGTGGATCAGTTCCAGGGCGGCGGCGGCGGCCAGGGCGGCGGGGCGGGCGGCGGGCCGGCCGCCGGCGGCCTTGAAGCTCTCCAGCAGCAGGGCGGGGCGCAGGCGTTTGCCGCCGGCCAACAGACTATATTCGATCGCTTCCATCAAACGCGGCGGCGTGGCGGGATAGCGGTCGGGGAGGGTGCGGAGGTAATCCTCCACCTCCTGCCCATGGCGCTGGAGCAGATGGAGCGGGTCGGATTCGAGGATGTCGAGGGAGTCGGACATCGAAGGAAAATGGTAAAGGGAAAATGGAAAATGGGAAGCAGGGGGCGGCGGGTTCAGGGTTCAGGGATTAGGGTTCAGGGACCATGGCTTTGGTTCGTTTCGTAATTTGTCGTAGTGGGTTCGGGGACGAAAACCGCGTTTTTGATAGCGCCACGGGGGCATTGGGTTTGGTTCGTTTGGGTTTGGATGACAATTTGTCGTAGCGATGGAGGGAGGAAGCAAATGCGCGACAAAGGGGGGCGGCGGGTTGAAGGAGCGCATTGAAACATTATGAGGGAGTATAGCAGTTGTTCGGGATTTGTCAAGGGAAATCTGGATGGTGTGTGGGGGGATTTTTCCCTTTACGGTGGGGAGATGAGTTGATGAATGTGGTAGGGTAAATCCCACCCGACGAGGCGGAATTGTAGGATGGCGTTTACCCTCGCCAGGATGGAGGGATTGGCAGACGTGGTGGGGTGAACCCCTTCCGACAATGGCGGTTGAATCCGGCCGGTCGATTTATGCATTTTCCTGTGGAGATTTCGGTGGGGGGGTATCGCCTGCCGC
>JBIQLO010000104.1:0-13296 GCA_044464175.1 Planctomycetaceae bacterium
GGAGGTGTTCAGTGGGGAGTGGAACGGGTAGGGGCAAGCGGTGTTTTCAATGCGTGCGGGTGGCGCCTTGGCGTCAATTTTCCTCGGGGAATCCATAGGCCGGAAGGCCGCACTACGGGAGATGCAGCGGCGGCGGTTGGGGCGGGCATTGTTTGCGGATTTCCAAGGCCAGTTTTAATTCGAGGGCGTTCAAGGGGCGTTTCTGGATGCGGGCGATGTCTTCGGGGCGGAGGTAGCCGATTTGCTTCAGGTATTGGCTTTATTTGAGCTGCTGACGGGTTATCAATGCGAGTACGTCATCCATATTATTGAGATGAATACGTTGTCGTTCCGGTTGTTCACTTAATGCAGTGGCGACGTGACGTCGATGGTGGCTCAGAAGATCGGCGATGGATGCTTCTGGATGGTGGAATGTCAATGATTCCGTTGTCTCAGAATAACCATCCGAAGGGCGGGAAGTGGTGGTAATCAGCTTGCCGTCATCCAATTCCGTGGCAAAAACCGTTTGCAAATAATTGAACTTCTTTCGCCGCAGCAGGAATTTAAAACGACTAAAACGACTGAATCGTATATGGACAATACTCCCTACAATGAATCCCTGATTGTCCAGATAAAACCGGTTCCAATCTTCAATAACTAGCTCATGGGAAGACAAATTTGTGAAGTCGCCCAATACACGAAAGCCTTCATGTTCCAGAACATTGGCAAGTTTTTCTAAAAAAAGTTCGTCCACGACTTTTATGTCTCTGGTCTGCAACTGCTTCCATTGGGGAGAAGTGGTATAAGCCATTTGGGCATGGTTTGAGCGGCGGCGTAACCGGGTCCGCTGAAGCGGACCCTACTTGGTGAAGGTGAAATCGTGTTTGGCCGGGTCGATGTCGACGTGGATGGTGTCGCCTTCGGCGAAGTCGCCGTCGAGGATGCGGGAGGCCAGGGGGTTTTCGATGCGCTGCTGGATGACGCGCTTGAGGGGGCGGGCGCCGTAGGTGGGGTCGTACCCTTCCTCGCCCAAGAGCTTCTTGGCTTCATCGCTCAGTTCGAGTTGCAGGCCGCGGGTGGCCAGGCGCTTGCGGAGATAGTCCAGCTGCACATCGACGATCTTATTAAGCTGCTCGCGGCTGAGGGTGTGGAAGAGGATCACCTCGTCGATGCGGTTGAGGAATTCGGGGCGGAAATGCGCTTTCAATAATTCCTTCACCTGGGCCTCGACTTCCCACTGGGGGGCCTCCTGGGAGGCGAGTTTCTGGATTTCGGATGAGCCGATGTTGCTGGTCATGACGATGACGGTGTTCTTGAAGTTGACCGTGCGCCCCTGGCCGTCGGTGAGCCGGCCATCGTCCAGCACCTGAAGCAGGACGTTGAAGACGTCGCGGTGGGCCTTTTCCACTTCGTCAAAGAGGATGACGGCGTAGGGGCGGCGGCGGACGGCCTCGGTGAGGCGGCCGCCCTCCTCGTAGCCGACGTAGCCGGGAGGCGCGCCGATGAGACGGGCGACGGAGTGCTGCTCCATGAACTCGCTCATGTCGATGCGGACCATGGCGTTTTCATCGTCGAACAAGAAGGCGGCCAGGGCCTTGCACAATTCGGTCTTGCCGACGCCGGTGGGGCCCAGGAACATGAAGCTGCCGATGGGGCGGTTGGGATCGCTCAGGCCGGCGCGGCTGCGGCGCACGGCATTGGAAACGGCGCGGACGGCATCCTCCTGGCCGATGACGCGGCGGGCCAGGCGTTCCTCCATCTTCATCAGTTTTTCGCGTTCTCCCTCAAGCATCCGGCTGACGGGGACGCCGGTCCAGCGGGAGACGACTTCGGCGATTTCATCGGCCGTGACTTCATCCTTCACGAGCGAATCGCCGGCGGTCTGCATTTCGCGCAGCTTCTTTTCCGCTTCGTCGAGCTTCGTTTTCAGGTCGCGCATCTCGCCGTACTGGATGCGGGCGGCGGCTTCCCAGTTTCCCTGGCGCTGGGCCTGCTCCAGTTCCACCTGCTTTTGCTCCAGTTGCTCGTTGAGCTTTTTCACCGCGTCGATGGTCCCCTTTTCGTTTTCCCATCGGGCGGTGAGTTGGGTGTTTTTCTCCTGCAGGTCGGCCAGTTCCTTTTCGGCTTTTTCCGCCTGCTTTTTGCTGGCTTCATCCTTCTCCTTGCGCAAGGCCTCCAGTTCGATCTGGAGCTGCATGATGCGGCGGCGGATTTCATCCAGCTCGGCGGGCATGGAGTCGTTTTCGATGCGCAGGCGGCTGGCGGCCTCGTCGATGAGGTCGATGGCCTTGTCGGGGAGGAATCGCTCGGTGATGTAGCGGTCGGAGAGGACGGCGGCCGAGACAATGGCCGAGTCGGTGATGCGGACGCCGTGATGGGTTTCGTAGCGGGGCTTGAGGCCGCGCAGGATAGCGATGGTGTCTTCGACGCTGGGCTGGCCGACGATGATGGGCTGGAAGCGGCGCTCCAGGGCGGCATCCTTTTCAATGTGCTTGCGGTATTCATCGAGCGTGGTCGCGCCGATGGTGCGCAGTTCGCCCCGGGCCAGGGCGGGTTTGAGGAGGTTGCCGGCATCCATCGCCCCCTCGGCGGCCCCGGCGCCGACGACGGTGTGAAGTTCGTCGATGAAGAGGATGATCTGCCCGTCGCTGTCGGTGACCTCCTTGATGACGGCCTTCAAACGGTCCTCAAATTCGCCGCGGAACTTGGCCCCGGCGATGAGCGCGCCCATGTCCAGGGCGACGATGCGTTTGTTGGCCAGGACGGCGGGGACATCGCCGTTGAGCATGCGGATGGCCAGTCCCTCGACGATGGCGGTCTTGCCGACGCCGGGCTCGCCGATGAGGACGGGGTTGTTCTTGGTGCGGCGGGAGAGGACCTGCATGGTGCGGCGGATTTCCTCATCTCGGCCGATGACGGGGTCGATTTTGCCCTGGCGGGCCATTTCGACCAGGTCCCGGCCGTAGCGCTGGAGGGCCTGGTATTTGTCTTCGGGGTTCTGGTCGGTGACGCGCTGGCCGCCGCGCACGTCCTTCAGGGCGGCGAGGATGGCGTTGTGGTCGATCTGGTTGGCGGCGAGGATGTCGCGGGCCTCGCTTTTGACCTGAGCCAACGCCAGGAGGAGGTGCTCGGTGGAGACGTATTCATCCTTGAGGCGGTCGGCCTCCTTCTGGGCATTGTTGAAGACATCCTGCGTGGCGCGGTTCATGCCCAGTTGCGTGCCGGTGGCTTTGGGCAGGCGGTCCAGATCGGCCTCGACGCGGGCGGCGACCTGGGCGACATTGGCCCCCAGCTTCTGAAGCAGGGGGCGGACGACCCCCTCGGTCTCGGCCAACAGAGCGGCCAGGACGTGAAGGGGAAGGATTTCGCTATGGTCCTGGCGCTGGGCGATTTCCTGGGCGCGGGAGACGGCTTCCTGGGCTTTGATGGTGAATTTATCGAATCGCATATGAACTGGTTCCTCGTTGTGTGTCTGTAATGCGTTTTACGCAAAGAAGTATAGGCGGACAATGGGAGAATGGGGGTGCCGGGCTTGATTTGGGCGGCTGAGCGGGTATCAATAGGGGAAGTTGCGGGCGTAACTCAATTGGCAGAGTGCAGGCTTTCCAAGCCTGACGTTGAGGGTTCGACTCCCTTCGCCCGCTTTTTGGGGAGGCCATCTGCTGCCTTGGGGTGAAAAAGGTGTACAATGGGGGCATGAGCGAAGGTACCCACAGCTATTATGATTGGCAGGTTTCCACGCTGATGCTGGCGTACGATGTGGTGGAGCCGATTGACCGGGATGATTCCCTGCGGCAAAACCAGCGGCAGGAGGCGGTGGAGAAGGAATTGCAGAAGATGGTGCATGAGGTGATTCCCGAGGAGTATCGCAAGAATCCGGAGCGGGAATTTCCGCCGCAGGTGGTGATGCTGCTGACGCGGGCGGTGCTGGAGCGGGCGGCGCGGATCGTGGGCCTGTTGGGAGCGGGGACATGAGCGGGGAAATACCGACTTTTTCAGGAGGCAGGATCTCGGCCGCGGCGCGGATTGCCGTGGTGGCGGCGCGGTTCAACGCCTCGATCGTGGAGGAACTGCTCTCGGGCTGCCTGGTGCGGCTGGCGGACCTGGGGCTTGGGTGCGAGCGCGTCACCGTCCTGCGGGTGCCGGGGGCGTTTGAGCTGCCGACGGCGGCCAAGGGGGCGGTGGCCACGGGGCGATACGCGGCGGTGATCTGCCTGGGGTGCGTCATCCGGGGGGAGACCGCGCATTTCGAGCTGGTGGCCGGGGAGTGCGCCCGGGGCATTCAGCAGGTGGCGGTGACGGCAGGGGTGCCGGTGATTTTCGGGGTGCTGGCAACCGATACGCGGGAGCAGGCATTGGAGCGGACCGGAGGGCGGCACGGGCACGCGGGGCGGCAGGCGGCGGAGGCGGCGGTGGAGATGGTGGGGGTGATGGAGCAACTGCAGGATGAAGGCTGAGACCGGGGCGGTGGGGCCCGCCCTTTTTTCTCTCCGTGCCCAACCATGACCAAGAAACGAAAAAGCCGGGAATTGGCGATGCAGGTGCTGTTTCTGTGGGACACGCAGGGTCAGGCGGACCTGGACAGCGCGCGGCAGGTGATTACCGATTCGCGGGCCGAGGCCGCAGCGCAGGCCACCGCGCTGGAGATGGCGCAGGGGGCGTGGGGGGGGCGGGAGACGGCCGACCAGTGGATGGAGCGTCTGGCGCCGCAGTGGCCGCCGCGCCGGCAGCCGGGGGTGGACCGGAACGTGCTGCGGCTGGCGATCTGGGAGTTGACCAACACGCCGACGCCGCCGAAGGTGGTGATTGACGAGGCGATTGAGCTGGCCAAGGCGTTTTCGACCGAGCAGAGCGCGGCGTTCGTGAACGGAGTGCTGGACGCCGTTTTGAAGGAACATCAGTTGTTGACGGCCGAGCATCGGCCGGGCGGGGCGTCGGGCGAGGGACCAGCAACCAACAGTGAATGACCCATGCGATTCTTTTCCAAATCCATCGACAAGCTCAAAGGCGCGCTGCGCAAGACAGCGCAGGTGCTCAACACGGACGTGCGGACGCTGTTCGTGCCGGGGCGGCAGATCAACGAGCAGTTCCTGGTGGAGCTGGAGGAGAAGTTCCTGCAGGCGGACATGGGGGTGAAGAACGTGGAGAAGCTGGTGGGGGAATTGCGCGAGCGGTGGCGGCTGGGAAAGATCAAAAACGCCGAGGACTGCCTGCGCGTCATCCGTGAGTCGCTCCTGGAAAATTGGCCGCAGCAGGACCGGGAGCTGCATCTGCAGCCGCAGGGCCCGACGGTGATCCTGGTGGCGGGGATCAACGGGGCGGGCAAGACGACCAGCATCGCCAAGCTGGCGTGGCTGCTGAAGGAGCGGATGGGCAAGACGGTGATGCTGGCGGCGGGGGACACGTTCCGGGCGGCGGCGGTGGATCAATTGACCATCTGGTCGCAGCGGCTGGGGGTGGAGATCGTCAAGCACCGGATGGGGGCCGATCCGGCCGCCGTCGCCTACGACGCCTGCGAGGCGGCCAAAAGCCGGGGGGTGGATGTGCTGATCGTGGACACGGCCGGGCGGCTGCACACGCAGGAACACCTGATGCGCGAGCTGGGCAAAATCCGGGATGTGGTGTCCAAGCGGGTCGAGGGGGCGCCGCACGAGGTGCTGCTGGTGCTGGATGCGACGACGGGGCAGAACGCGATCCTGCAGGCGCGGCATTTCACGCAGGCGATCGGCGTGACGGGGCTGATCCTGGCGAAGCTGGACGGGACGGCCAAGGGGGGCGTGATCCTCTCCATCCGGGACCAGCTAAGCATTCCGGTCAAATTCATCGGGCTGGGGGAGACGCCGCAGGACATCGAGACGTTCGATCCCGAGCGGTTCGTGAATGCCCTGTTCGGCGAGGAAGCGCCGGCTTGATCCGCCGAAATTGTTGCCACAGATGTGGCACAGATAGACACAGATGAGGGTCTGGCCATAGCCACAGTTTCTTTCACTGGCGGTTGCGGCTTGGATCGTTGGCAGGATCGGGGGGAGGCGGCTATAAGAGTCGCTCATGAGCCAATCTTCATCCTCGGAAAAACCGATCCGCTTCGGCGTGGTGGGGGCGCGGCGGGGGCAGTCGTTTATGCGGGCGGCGTCGGCGGTGGGGATGGAACTGGTGGCGCTGTGCGACACATGGGAAGCGCGCCTGGCTGAGGCGGGGCAGCAGTATGGGGTGGCCACGTATACGGATTATGAGCAATTTCTGGCGCACGACATGGACGCGGTCGTGCTGGCGAATTTTTTCCATGAGCATGCGCCCTTCGCCATCAAGGCGCTGGCGGCGGGCAAGCACGTGATGAGCGAGACGGCGGCCTGCAAGACGCTGGGGGAGGGGGTTGAGCTGTGCCGGGCGGTGGAAAAGAGCGGGAAGGTTTACTATTTCGCCGAGAACTATCCTTATTTCGCTTTCAACCAGGAGATGCGCCGGCTCTATCAGGCGGGGGAGATCGGGAAGGTGCTGTATGCGGAAGGGGAGTACAACCACCCGATGGCGCCCCGGGAGCGCATGCAACTGGCGCCGGGGATGAATCACTGGCGCAACTGGATTCCCTCCACCTACTACTGCACGCACGCGCTGGCGCCGCTGATGCACATCACCGACACGATGCCGGTGACGGTGAACGCGCTTTCCATCGCCGATGAAGGTCTGACGGGGCAGACAGCGCATCGGGGCGATCCGGGCAGCGTCACGCTCTGCCGCATGGACAACGGGGCGGTCTTCCGGCTCATGGGGCTGTTTTTGCCGGGGCACAGCATCTGGTATCGCCTGCACGGGCAGCGCGGGAGCATGGAGAGCGTGCGCGGGCCGGGATATGGGGCCAAACAGCCGCTGCGGGTGGTGCATGATGAATGGGATTTGCGCCCCGGGGAGGTGACGGAGAAGACCTACCTGCCGGAATTTCCCGAGGCGGCGGGCGAGGCGAAAAAGGCGGGGCACGGGGGCGGGGATTTTTTCACGAGCCTGCATTTTGCCCGGGCCATCCGCACGGGCGCGCCGCCCTGGCTGGACGTTTATCGGGGCGTGGCGATGAGCGCGGTGGGAATTCTGGCCTGGAAGAGCGCGCTGGAGGAAGGGCGGCCGGTGGCGGTGCCGGATTTCCGGAATGAAGCGGCCCGCAAGGCCGTGGAGAACGATCATTTTTCGCCTTTCCCGGAGGATGCCGCCCCGGGGCAGCCGCCGGCGAGCATCCGGGGGCGGATAGAGCCGGCGCCGCACGTGGTGGATCAGGCCAGGCGGGTGTGGGCGGAGATGGGATACGAGGAGAGCGCTGCGAACGGCGGGCGTTCACAGACGTAAAAATGGTTGCCATCGGGCCCGAGTCGGGCAATAATCCGCTGGGGTTCTCTTTAAAGGATGCACCGCTCATGACGACAGTGACCAGCCCGCTTGAAAACACGGTGGAGAAGGCCGAAACCGACCAGGCGCCCCAGGTGACGGAGGTGCGCGTGGGGGAGGATCGGCGGCTGAATTTGCAGGATTTTCTCAAGACCAGCGTGAAGGTGGGGGGGTCGGACATCCATTTGCAGGCCGATTCGGTGCCGATGATCCGGGTGGATGGGCGGGCGCGGTTTCTGGACACGCCGCCGCTGAGCGATGAGCAGATGAAATCGTTTGTGGATGAGATCATCAACGCGCAGGCGGAGCCGGCCGACAAGCGGCAGATTCTGGATCACAAGGGGTCGGTGGACATTGCCTACGCCTTGCCCGGCGTGGCGCGCTTCCGGACCAACATTTTCCACAGCCGCGAGAAATACGCGATCGTCATGCGGCGCATCGTGACGAAAATTCCGCAGTTTGGCGATCTGAACCTGCCGCCGCAGGTGGAGGAGCTGGCCAACAACCACCGCGGCATCATCGCCGTCTCGGGCACCACCGGCAGCGGCAAATCGACGACGCTGGCGGCCATCATCGGCAAAATCAACCGGACCCGCGCCGAGCGGATCATCACGGTGGAGGACCCGATTGAATACCAGCACGAAAACGCCAAGTCGCTGGTGAGTCAGGTGGAGGTGGGGACGGACTCCGAAAGCTATGAATATGCCCTGCGGGCGATGATGCGTCAGGACCCGGACACGATCCTGATCGGCGAAATCCGCGACAGCTTCTCGCTGACCACCGCGTTGCGGGCGGCCGACACCGGGCACCTGGTCTTCACCACGGTGCACGCGACCAACGCGCCGATGACCATCGAGCGCCTGGTGTCGCTGTTTGATCCGGCCCAGAAGGAGTTGCAGCAGACGCAGCTTGGGCTCAACCTGGTGGCGGTGTTGTGTCAGCGCCTGGCCAAACGGCGCGACGGCAAGGGGCGCATCCCGGTCGTCGAGATCATGATGGCCACGCCGATCGTGCGCAAGTACATCCTGGACGGGGAATTTGAGAAGCTCAAGGGGGCGGTGGGCAACCGGGAATCGGGCAGCCAGAGCTTCGATCAGCACCTGACCGAACTGTTCCAGAAGCAGATCATTGACGTGGGCGAGGCCAAGCGCCTGGCCAGCAATGTGGATGCCTTGAACCTGGCGCTGCGCGGCATCAGCAACAGCGACACGCGGCTGCGGTAAATCGGGGCGGCCGTCCCGTTGGCCGCGGAGCGGAAATCCACCATGAACATCGCGGTCCTGGGTTGCGGCACGGTTTCACGTCACGGGCATCTGCCGGCCATTGCCGAATCCGGGCGATGGCATTTGCGGGCGATCGTGGAGCCGGATGAGGGGCGGCGAAACGATGCGGCCGCGACATTCAAGCCGGATGCCGCGCTGGCCTCGGCTGAGGAGTTGTGGCGGGTGGAAGGTCTGGATGCCGTGGTGGTGGCGACGCATCTGGACTCGCATTTCGCCCTGACGATGGCGGCTTTGGAGCGGGGGCTGCACGTGCTGTGCGAAAAGCCGATGGCCCCGACGCTGGAGCAGTGCCGGGCGATGTCGGCGGCGGCCGAGCGGGCGGGGCGGCTGCTGGCGATCAATTTCAACACGCGCAGCATGTTGGCGTACCGTCAGATCCGCCGGATCGTGGAGGCGGGAACGCTGGGCAAAATCCATGTGGCACGGTTCGTCTATAACTGGTCCTGCCACCAGTGGAAGCCGCCGGAGCGGCTGGAGCATTTCATGGCCAACGGGGGACCGATCGTCGATTCGGGCGTCCATTTTTTTGACGGGGTGCGCCTCTACACCGGAAGCGAGTTCACCTCCATCGAGGCCAGCGGGGTTTTTCTGCCGCCATACCGCCATCCGCAGCATGTGATCGCCACGGGCCGCCTGGCCGACGGGAGCGTGGCGCTGGTGGAGGCGGGATGGCTTTACACCAAGCACACGCGGCAGGCGGATGTGATTTACCGGGTTGAGTTGATCGGGCAGGATGGGGCGGTGGCTGCCGACCTGATTCAGTCGCGGATTGTGGTCCACGGTCGCGACGGGAGCCGGGAGGAGACGATCGAGCGGGCGGACAAGGCGTTTGACTGGGTTTATGAGCAGCTGGCGCAAAGCATCGAAGCGGGGCGGCTGATCGGCCTGGCCTCGGGGGCGGATGGGGTGGCGGCAACGAAGGCGGCGCTGGACGCCCTGGCGGCCAGCGAGCGGGAGCATGGAAGGGAGTAAGGGATTTTGGGGGTTGCTATTTCCATCCTCCATTCGGGGGCCTATGATTGCTTGAACTCTTTTTTCGGGCGATCCCGAATTCTCATTTTGGAGCATTGAATGAAATCGACGAAATGGATCGGATGGACCCTGTCGGCGGCGGTGGCGTGGGGATTGGCGGCGAGCACCGCCCGTGCCCAAGCGCCGGCCACGAAGCCGGCGGCGCCCCAGGCGACGGCTCCAGAGGCGGGAGCGCCCCAGGCAGCGGCTCAGGCGCCGGTCGAGATCTCTCCCGAGGCGAAGACCGAACTGGACCAGATTCGCGCCGCTTACGGCAAGCTGCATTCCCTGAAGCTGGCCGGCACGGTGCAGGCGAACATCGACGTGGGGGGGCAGAAGCACGATCAGCACGCCGAATTCACCTCCAGCTACAGCGCGCCCAACCAGTTCAAGCATGAAGTGCCGGGACAGATCGTCGTGGGGTCGACCGGTGAGAAGGCCTATATCTACAGCGCCAAGGAGCAGCGGTATCTGCAGGTGGACGCCCCCAAAGGGAAGGTGCCCAGCCAGCAGCAGCCGCCGTTTGTGGCGCAGTTGCTGGGGCGGGAGAACCCCTCGCTGCTGATGGCGCTCTCCTCGGATGCGGCGGCCGAACTCACGGCCGGGGCAACGAGCGTTCAGAAGACGCCGGATGTGAAAGTAGGGGACACCGCTTATACGGCGCTGAAAATTGAGGCGGCCCACGGCACGGAGCATGTCCTGGTTGATTCCAAGACGCACCTGGTGAAGCAGGTGGAGCTGGACTTGTCCAAGATGCTGGAGAAGCAGGGCGCGCCGAATGTGAAGCAGGCGGTGCTGACGTTTAATTACACGCAGGCGCAGGCCGATGCCCCGGTGAAGGCGGAGCAGTTTGCCTGGACGCCGCCGGCCGATGCGTTGGACGCCTCCAAGGCGCCTCCGGCGCAGCCGAAGGCGGAGGCGGAGTCGCTGACGGGCAAGCCGGCCCCGGATTTTACGCTGGAAGGGCTGGATGGGAAGCAGCAGACGCTCTCGAAGATGAAGGGGAGCGTCGTGGTGCTGGATTTCTGGGCCACCTGGTGCCCGCCCTGCCGCGAGTCGCTGCCGCACCTGGATGCGCTGAAGAAGGAACTGGCGCCCAAGGGGCTGAAGGTTTTTGCGGTGAACATTCAGGAGGAGAAGCCCAAGGTTGAGGAGTACATCAAGAAGAACAACCTGACGTTCGCGGTTCTGCTCGATGCGCAGGGGAAGGTCGCGATGGATTACAAAGCCAACGCGATTCCCCAGACCGTCGTGGTGGGCAAGGATGGCACGGTGAAGAAGGTGTTCGTCGGCTTCGGGCCGGACACCGAGAAGAACCTCCGTCAGACCGTTGAAGCGGCGATGAAGGAGTAAACGGGCACAGGACCTGACTGTCTCCGAGGGTAAACCATCCGGCCCGTGATGCCTTAAGCATCACGGGCCGGATGGCTTTTATGCGGCAGGGGTTGTCCGGCAACATCGGCCCGCTTCACCGCCGCCGGCGCATCAGCCAGACGCCGCCCAGCATCAGCACGCTCAGCCCCGCCGGCTCGGGCAGAGAGGAGATGTCCAGGGTGATATTGTCCAGCGCCACTCGGCCGGTCATTTTGGAGCTGCTGTGGACGATCAGTTGCTGGAACTGATTGCCTGTGCCAAGTTCCCCGACAGCAAACTCACTGGTGCCGCTGGAATTCTCCAGCGCGGTTCCATCAAGCTTGTAAATGATGCTGGAGTTGCCGCCATTGAGCGTGAGGATGGCTTGGAGTGTATGCGCCGCATCGAGACTGGCGATTGTCGTGGCATCCTCGGTCACATTGCCGGTGCCGGTCTGATGCTGAAATGAGATGGCGCCATTCGTGACGTCGATCTGCAGTTGCGTGATGACCACATTGCCGCCGACCACGTTCTGGGCCGCCCAAAATGGAAATCCGAACGAGCCGGTCGCGCCGCTGACATCACCGTCGATCTGGAAGTCGACCTTGAAGTCGAGGATGCCGCGGGCGACCTGGTCGGCGGCATGGGGCGTCAGAAAAAGGCCGGCGGACTTCTGGTCCACATCGACAACGGCGAACTGGCCGTCGCCGAAACCGGTGAAATAGGTGGGGGTGGCGGTCTTGATCAGGACATAGCTGCTGCTTTGAAGACTGCTGGGATTCGTGTTGGCCGGGGGGGCGTCGGCCGCGGCCGCGGTGGCCGGATGATCTCCTGTATCTGCGTTGAAATTGATGTCAAAAATCGTCGCGGCCCGGGCCGCGGGCAGCGCCAAGCCCAAAGCCGCCCCGGCGGCCAGGGATATCGCGAGCATTTTCCGCATGAGTCTCCTCCTGCCAAAGGGTTCGGATCAGCGGGAGGGGGCCCGGCCGATCTTGAATACAGCCTCGTCAGCATAGCCGATCTTGAACTCAAAGCCATGTTCCGTGGCCTTGAATTCATGGTCAGTCGGGCTGGCAAGGACCCGCATGCCCGGCGGCAGGGTGATGGTGCGCTGGCCGCCCTGGTCGGCATAGAAGGCCAGAATTCCACTGCCGAATCGCATCTCATCGTTGGCCGTGCTGAAGGGCGTGACGCCCACCTGCCGGGCGAGATTGCGCAGGAATTGGGGGGAGATCGCCCCCGGACGGCCGAGGATGATCTGCGTCAACCCCCCGCGCGACCGCAGAACTGCACCGGCCTCTTTGGTTCCGGCATAGCGGCCCAGAACAACGTCTCCTTTCTCCGGCTGAATGACGTAGGGCAGGCCGCGCCAGCGGGTATTGCCGGAGATCGCCGGCGGCGGGGGCCCCATGAAGGTGCCGGTCAATCCCTGGGTCAGCACCCCGGCATCAGTTAGGACGATCTGCCGGTCCCGCATCGCCGCCGAGGGGGCGGCCTCAAAGCCGCAGACCGCCTTGACATCCGGCTTTCCCTCGGCCGCCGCGGCCACGCCATAGCCCCACACCAGAATGCTGCCCGAGGACTTCGCCTTCGTCCGCAGCAGATCCGCCTCTCGCGGCGTCATCGCCATCGGCAGGCGCAGGAGAACGATCTTGGGGAGCTTGAACGCGGGATCCAGGGCGTCGTCCAGCAGATACCGCGCATAGGGCACGCCGCTGCGGTCGGCGGCGACGTAGAGGCCTTTGGAACTGGTGCGCATCAGGATGTAGTCGCCGTTGCCCGGCAGGCGGTAGGGCACACGTTCATCGGAAAAGATGCCGATGGTTGGTGGCACATTCACCGAATCATCCAGGGCCGATTTCAGCCCCGCGCGCACCTTCTGGAACACCTCCACGATCTCCGGGTCCTGATACCACGATTCGGCCAGGTCGAAGTTGTAATAGCCGCCGCGCAGGTCCGTCAGGCCCATGGTGGCGTAGCGCCAGACCAGCTTCTGGAAGTAGCTCTTGGGATACTCCAGCCCCGCCGTGAAGTATTGCATCTGGTTGGGCATCCACGGGCGCAAGTCCATCTCGCACCAGTTCAACTTGTCATGCTGGTGCCAGGAGCCGCTCATCTGGTACCAGGTGATGCTGCGCACCGTGTCGATGTAGGGGGAGGTCATCATCCGCCCCATGGCGTGGCGCGACAGGGCGCGATTGGGCCCGCTGTCGTGGTAGTAGACGCCGGCCAGAAGGCGTCCGTCGCTCCCCTGCTTCAGGCTTTTGCCCAATCCCAGGATGAAGTCGGCCATGCC
>JBIQLO010000105.1:0-13291 GCA_044464175.1 Planctomycetaceae bacterium
CTGACCGTGCCCCTCCCCACACGCGCCCAATCCACCCGCCCCACCACCGCACCCGCCATGGACCCCCAGCTGGCCGCCGCCTTGCACCAAATCGATCTGAAGGTGGCCCGAATTAAAGACCTGAAGGCCGACTTCCGCCAGGAAAAGCAGACCCCCCTGCTGAAAAAACCGCTGGTCTCCACCGGCGTCCTGCTGGTCAAAGGCACGCGCACGCTCTGGAAAACCCAGTCCCCCGAGCCCACGGCCATGCTCATCGACCCCGAACAAATCCGCATCCTTTATCCCGACCAGAAAGTCCTGGAAATCTACCCCGTGCGCGGGCAACTGGGGGCGCTGGCCGCCTCCCCCCTGCCCCGGTTGAAGGTGCTGGAGCAGTTTTTCACCTTCAAGCGCATCGGCGTCGATCAACTCAAGCCGGAAGCTCCTGACGATCAATACCTGGCCGTGGCCCTGACTCCCCGCGATCCTTCCCTGGCCGAGCACATCCAGGGCGTCCAGGTCCTGCTGGAACGCAAAACCGGTTTCATCCTCCTGGCCCGGACCCTGGATGCCGGCGGCGACCGCACAACCCTGCGCTTCACCCATCTTCAGGCCAATACAGGCTTGCCCGATGCCGCGCTGGACCTGCACGTGCCCGAAGGCACCCGAATCTCCCGCCCGCTGGAGGGGACCGGGCAGTAAAATCGCTCCCCAATAGATGGGGTCGCCGACCCCGCGAATGGAATGCCTCTGGGCGGTCTCGCTGACCCCGATCCTGAAACGCAATGACGCCGCCCCGTAAATCCGCCTCAAACACGCTGACGCCATGACGGATACCCCGGTCCCTGGAGATAGCCCCCTGATGCCGCGGAGCCCCCTCACTCCCGCCCAGCCCCCACGCTGGCGCCAACGCGCGGCCTCCTTCTGGCTCGGCCTGCTCTTTCGCCTGGCGGACACCGCCCCCGGCCTGATTCGGGCCCTTCGTCCCCCCGCGGTACGCCTGGCCTATGCCTTCTCCCCCGCCATCCGCCGCAACACCGCCGCAAACGCCCGCTGCATCTTCGGCCCCGCCGTCTCGCGCCGACGCCGCCGGAAATTCGCCCTGAGCGTCACCGGCTGTTTTTACGATGTCGTCGCCGACATCGGGCGCTCCGCCCGCGCTCAGCGTGCCGACCTGATCGCCCGGATCGAATCCGTCCAGGGACTGGATCAGTATCTCGCCGTCCGCGCCGGTGGCCGGGGCGCGGTGATTCTCACCGCCCACATGGGTTCTTTCGAGGTCGGCCTGGCCGCCCTGAGCCAGTATGAGCCAAACATCCACGTCGTCTTTCAGCGCGACCCCTTCGACGACTTTGAGCGCCTGCGGGCGACGCTCCGCCGGCGCCTGAACGTCAGCGAGGCAACGGTCGATGAGGGGTGGCCCATGTGGGTCCGCCTGCGCGACGCCCTCCAGCGCAACGAGGTGGTCACCATCCAGGGCGACCGCGTCATGCCCGGACAGAAAGGCACTTGCGTTCCTCTGCTCGGCGGCCACATCCTGCTGCCGCCGGGTCCCATGAAACTCGCCGCCGCCGCCGGAGCCCCGATCATTCCCATCTTTTCCCTCCGCACCGGCCGCGACAAGCTGCGCATCTGCATCGAGCCCCCCATCCATCTGGGCCCCGGCCCGGATGCCATCGCTGCCGCCATGAACCAGTGGGCCCACACCCTCGCCACCTATATCACCCGCCATCCCGAGCAATGGCTGATGCTCGACAACGCCTTCCGCCCCCCTCCCACCCCGGACTCAGCCTCGTAGGGTGCAATTCATTGCACCTTCTCCCTTCCTAAAATTGCGTAAGCGTTCAGTCCCGCCAGTGCCCTCACTGGCGGAATCGCGGAACAGACTCTGTAGGCGACCTTCGTTAACCCCGCAACGGCCTCTAAAAGGATGGCTACATAGGGTAGAACATTTATCAGAATATTCCTTGACAAATACCAAACAAATGCTATACTTCTCCATCATGAACCTCCCCTTTCTCATGCCCAAATTCACCCTGTCCCCTCATCTCCCCCCTTCGTGCCTTCCCTACGACCAACGAACCCAAACGAACCAAACCCAATTCGCCCCTGGCGCTCCAAAATCAACGATTTTCCCCCCGAACCCAAGAGCGCGTATTTCCCAACGAACCCAACCCACCCGAATCCCAACTCCCGATCACCGCCCCTTTCCCCTATAATTCCCCCGGCCCAACCTCATCCACCATGCAACTCCAATCCCTCCTCTCGATCCTCGACTCCATCGCCCCCACCCGCCTGGCCGAACCCTGGGACAATGTCGGGCTGCTGGTCGGCGACCCGGCCCAGACCGTCACCCGCGCGATGCTGGCCATCGACTACACCGCCGCCGTCGCCGATGAGGCCAAACGCCGGCAGTGCGACCTGATCCTCGCCTACCACCCTCCCCTCTTCAAGCCGCTCAAGCGCCTGCCGCCCGACAGCCTGATCGTCGATGCCGTCCGCCGGAACGTCGCCATCTATTCCCCCCATACCGCCCTGGATGTGGCCGACGGCGGCACCAACGATGTGCTGGCCGATGCCCTGGGGCTCACCGACCGTCGCCCCCTGCGCCTCAAGGAATCCCAGAGCCGCCAGCACAAGCTGGCCACCTTTGTCCCGCGCGATGCCCTGGACAGGGTCGCCCAGGCCCTCTTCGACGCCGGCGCCGGCGTCATCGGCAACTACACCTGCTGCTCCTTCCGCACCGAAGGGACCGGCACCTTTTTTGGCCAGGAAGGTACCCACCCCACCGTCGGCCAATCCGGACAGCTCGAGCAGGCGCCCGAGATAAAACTGGAGACCGTCGTGCCCCTGTCCCGTTTGGAGCAGGTGCTGGCGGCGCTGCGGAACAGCCACCCCTATGAAGAGCCGGCCTTTGATCTGCTCACCCTCGCTGCCGAGCCCTCCGCCCAGGGCCTGGGACGCATCGGAACCCGCCCGCCCATCGATCGCCGGGACCTCATTGAAGGTCTTAAACAGGCCTTGGGCCTGTCGCACCTCCTGATCGCCGGCCCGACCGAAGGACCGATCACCCGCGCCGCCTGCTGCGCCGGCTCATGCGGCGACCTGCTGGACGACGCCCTCCGGCAGAACGCCCAGCTCTACCTGACCGGCGAGATGCGCCACCATGATGCCCTTCGGGCCGCCGAGGCGGGCATGACCGTCATCTGCACCCTCCACTCCAACAGCGAACGGGCCGCGCTCACCCGGCTGGCGGCGCGCCTCGCCCAGGCCGCCCCGGCCGTCCAGTTTTTCCTCAGCCACTCGGATCGCGACCCCTTCATCGTGACCTGAGCCGCACCAAAACCCCGACGACAGAACCGCCCCGGCGGGCTAAGATCGATGTCGATGCAACGCCCCATCTTCTGGCTCCTGCTTCTTGTTCCACTCTCGCTGGGCGTTGCCCCCGCCACCCGGCCCGCCCTCAGCCCCATTGCCGCTCACTATCAGTTGGCGCAACAGGCCGAGAAGGCCGGAAAAACGCCCGAAGCGCTCAAGGCCTACCAATGGTTCGATGATCCCCCCCAGCAGTTCATGGAACGCTGGCGCAGCCAGGGCGCGGATCTGTTCGGCGATTCGGCCGCCGACGCCACCTATACCGCCCTGGCCTATGACCGCCTCTACACCCTCCGGGGCGATTACCGGAACAACCCGAAAAAGCACCAGGAAGTGCTGGACCTGCTGGTTCAGGCATACGATGTCATCGACCGCCGTTACTGGCCGGCGCACGTGGCGGCCGGTGACTTCTTCGTGACCCACGACCGCCCCATCGACGCGGTGAAGGAATACCAGTCAGCCCTCAAGCTCAATTCCCACGCCACCCCCGCCATCGTGGGGCTGGCAAACATCGCACTGCGGCAGTTTGATTTTGACAAGGTGGATCAACTGGTGGCCGCGCTGCGCCGGATCGAGCCCGATGCCTCCGAAGCCGATCGCCTGGCCGCGCGCAATCTCACGCTCCAGCAGAAGCCGGCCGAAGCTGAAAAAATCCTCCACCGGCTGCTGCAGGCGCATCCGGATGATCTGGAGACGCTTCAAATTCTCGCCGCCGCCCAGGCCGCGGCGTTTCGATCCAAGGCGATGAACGCCACCCTGAAACGCATCGACGCCCTCGCCCCCGGCAGTGCGGCGGCCTATGACGAAGTCGCCCAGGTCCTGTCACTGCTGCGGCAGGATGAGCAGGCCGAGGCGATGTACAAGACCGCCATCGCCCGCGCCCCCTGGTGGAACAGCCCGCGCAACGGATTGGGGCTGCTGTACACGCAAATCGGCGATGAGCAGGCCGCCCAGGCGGCGCTGCAAATTGCCCATGAACTCGACCCCTACAACCTGCGCACGACCAACTACCTCCGGCTGCTGGATGACATGGGAAAAATGCAGCGAGCTGGCTCCCCCCATTTCATTCTGGTCTACCGACAGGATCTTGATCCGCTGGTGCCTCTCTACTTTCCCCAGGCGCTGGAGGCGATCTACAAAAAGGTGTGCGGCGACTTCCAAAGCGCGCCGAAGCAAAAGACGATGGTCGAAGTCTTTCCCGCCCACGATCAGTTCTCCGTCCGCACCACCGGCGGCGCCTGGATTGAGACGATCGGCGCCAGCACGGGCCGGGTCATCGCGATCACCGCCCCCCGTTCCAACGGAACGGGCGTGAGCGCATTCGACTGGGCTCGCGTGGTCCGGCATGAATTCACGCACACCGTCACCCTGGGCATGACCGGCAACCGCCTGCCCCACTGGTTCACCGAGGGGCTGGCCGTCTGGGAGGAGAATGGTCCCATCCCCTGGGAGTGGCCGCCAATGCTCTACAAAGTGGCCACCACGGGAAAATTCTTCCCGCTGGACCAGCTGACCTGGGGATTCGTCCGCCCCAGGCGGCCGATGGACAAGCAACTGGCCTACGCCCAGTCACTCTGGATCGTGGAATATATCGAGCAGAAGTGGGGCCACGACGCGATTCTGAAGCTGCTCGACCAGTTCCATCAGGGCACCGAGGTGGGAGCGGCCTTCGAGACGGTCTTGAACCAGCCTCCGGCTGCCTTTGATGCCGCCTTTGGCGCTTGGGCCCGCCAACGCGTGGCATCGTGGGGGTATGACCCCAAAACCGCCCAGGCCTATCAGGCGCTCTGTCGGGAGGGAGACGACCTGATCCAGGGAGGCAAATATGAGGCGGCCGTGACAGTCTGGGAAAACGCGATGCAACTGCGCCCCATGGACGAACTCCCCCACCAGCGATTGGCGGGGCTCTACCTTCACCTGAAGCAGACGGATGCGGCCGTCCGGGAGTTGACGCTCCTGAGCCGAGCCACGCAGGAGAACGATGCCTATGCGAAAAAGGCAGCCGAGTTGTTGACGGCGGCGGGCAAGCTCCCGGAGGCGGCGCGCATGGCGGACCGGGCCATTGAGATCAATCTCTACGATCCCGCCGCCCACCAGCTCCGGCTCACCATCGCCCAGCGCCAGGGGGATCAACCCATCCTCGAGCGCGAGACGGCCGCTCTGAAGTTCCTGCAACCCAAGTAGTAGCAAACGGATAAGCCCAAGGAACGGCATTTGCTGTTAATTTAGTGGCGGGCCATTGGCGGTTGGCACATGGCCGTCATCCATTCCCCAGGTGGAATCGTGGTCAGCGGTCAATGGCCCTTGAGTAACGGTTCCTTCGGAGGTGCATATGGCCCGCGATGTAGTTTGTGACAAATTGGTCGATGAAGAAACGGCCGCCGACCGCCGGCTGATGAAGAACCATCGGGGGCGGACCTATTATTTCTGCTCCCAGGAGTGCATGGCGGAATTTGCCCGCGATCCTGAACACTATGGAATGGAAAAGCCGGGATTTTATTCCGGGCATGATGCCGTCCAGACACCCGCCCGACCCGCCCATGGGCCCTAGTGTGCGGGCGCCCGGCCGGCCGATAAGATGAAGAACCATGTTCAAGTTGAAGCGAGCCTACGAAGCGCCCGCCGCCTCCGATGGACGGCGGGTACTGGTCGAACGACTCTGGCCCCGGGGACTCACCAAAGCGGCGGCCAAACTGGATGAATGGGAAAAGGAGATCGCCCCCAGCACCGAATTGCGCAAGTGGTACGGGCATGAAATCTCCAAATGGAAGGAATTCCAGCGGCGTTACAAAGCCGAATTGAGAAAGAAACCGGAGTTGGTCGAGGCGCTGCGGAACGCCGGAAAGAAACAGACCGTCACCCTCGTCTACGCCGCCAGGGATGAAGAACACAATGGGGCGCGGGTGCTGAAGGAATTTCTCGAAGCGTCATAGTTTGTGCGATTCATTCGGCCAGAACCGTCACATCCCCAGGCTCGAAGGCGACCGCCAGTTCCTCCGGCGGCTGAAACAGCGGTTCGGTAATCACCTTTAATCGTTCGCTCCCCACCTGCAGCAGGTGTTCACTCGCCTCCCCCAGGAATGTCGTCTCGAGCACCTTCCCCACCAGCCGGTTGACGGCCGCTGAATCGACGCCCGCCCGGTCAATCTTCATGCGCTCGGGGCGGATGCTCAGGACTACCTGTTCGGGCAGATGCCCTTCGGCCGGAACCAGCAGCGAACCGGCCGCCGTCTGCACCCGCGCCACCGCCCCTTCGTGCCCCTTTACCTGGCCGCGCAGCAGGTTGGTTTGTCCGATGAAGTCGGCGACGAAACTGGTGCGCGGGCGGTGGTACAGTTCACCGGGCGTCCCCACCTGCATAAGCCGCCCATCCTTCATCACCGCGATCCGGTCGGCCGCGCTGAGCGCCTCCTTCTGATCGTGCGTGACATAGATGCTTGTCAAACCGGCCGATTTGCAGATGCGCCGAATCTCGCTGCGCATCTCCTGGCGCAGCTTGGCGTCGAGGTTGCTCAGTGGCTCATCGAGCAGGAGACATTCCGGGCGAACCGCTAGCGCCCGGGCCAGGGCGACCCGTTGCTGCTGGCCGCCGGAAAGCTCGTTGGGCTTTCGGTCCGCCAAGGCATCCATCCGCACCAATTTCAACACTTCCTCAATGCGCTGAGCCTGCTGGGCGCGGTCCATCCTGCGCACATCCAGCCCAAACCGCACGTTCTCCCGTACGCTCATGTGCGGCCAAAGGGCATAGCTCTGGAAGCACATCACCGCATTTCGCTTCTCAGTGCCCAGGGCGGTGACATCGCGATCGTTAAATAGAATGCGGCCCGAGGTGGGCGCCAGCAGCCCCGCGATGATGCGCAGCAGCGTGCTCTTGCCACACCCGCTTGGGCCTAGGAGGAAAAAGAGTTCCCCCTCCTCGATCTGCAGATGGATTTCCCGCAGCACGACAGTGTCGCCGAACCGCTTGCCGATGTTGTCCAGAAGGATGCGCGTCATCGGGCATTCATTCTACCGGCGGGCGGTGGTTTGTCATGGCAGGCGAATCGCTCCCCCCGGCCGATTGCAATACCGCCGGGGTTGAATAGACTTGGACCCTATAGATTGGCGGTGGAGTCCGTCGCAACCGCCCGCGACGCTTAACGGGCCAATGACTCCTGGTAACGCCCCGCGGGCGGCCGGGAGCGCTCCCAACGCACCAGCCGGCCGCCCGGGCCGGTCTTTTCTTGCGCGGAGAACGAGGCGGATGAAAAAACTGCTGATCCAATGCCTGGCGGTCGGTTTGGGCGGGTTCCTGGGCGCAATTGCCCGAATGGGGCTGGCAATGACGATCGGGCGATGGTTTCCCGGGCGGTTTCCACTTGGGACGCTGGTCGTCAATATCACCGGATGCTTTCTGCTGGGGTGGTTCATGACGGTTTCGGGAGAGCGGCTGCCGATCTCAGACACCCTGAAACTGGCCATCGCGACCGGATTTGTCGGGGCGTATACCACCTTTTCCACCTTCATTTTCGAGTCGAATCACCTGATTGACGAGGGCGCCTGGCTGGAGGCGATGAGCAATCTCCTGTTAAGCCTGCTTCTGGGACTCATCGCGGTACGATTGGGCGTTGGGCTGGGCAGGCGGATCTAGGCAGAGGAGGAAGGACTTAATCTCATGAGAGGCCATAGGATCACAAACAAGGCGCTCTGAATCGCATCCCCATGTCCATGCCAATTGAACAGGTTCTGCTTCGCATCTATCTCCAGAGCGCGGATCGCGTGCCGCACGAGCCGACGCATGCCCGGATTGTCCGTGAGGCACGGCGCTTCGGACTGGCCGGGGCAAGCGTGGTCCGGGGGATTCTCGGCGTGGGGGCCAGCGGCGAGGTTCGCCCTGGGTCCTGGTCGGTGGCGCGTCATGAGCCGGTGATCGTGGAGATCGTCGATCGGCCGGATCGCATCGCAGCATTTGTGCGGGAGGTATTGCCCGGCCTGATGGTCGGCGGCATGGCGACGCTGGAGCGGGCGGCGGTGCTGATGTACCGGGCGAAAAAGGCCCCCGAACCGAAAGAATTGAAGCTGGCTTCGGCATTGGAACCGCTTTCCACCATTCCATCCCTTCATCCGGAGGAGACCATGACCGTCCATGAGTCGGGGGTGCTGCTGCGAGTTTTCATAGGTGAGTCAGACCGCCTGGGCGACCAGCCGCTGTATGAGGCCATCGTGGCCAAGGTCCGGGAGCTGGGGCTGGCCGGGGCAACAGTCCTGCGGGGCAGCGAAGGGTTCGGCGCCAACAGCGTCGTGCATAAAGCGGGCCTGCTGGAGATGAGCACGGATTTGCCCATCATCATTGAAATCGTGGACTCTGAGGCGAATATCCAGCGGCTCCTGCCACATCTGGAAGGGATGGTCGGTGAGGGCATGGTGACCATGGAGCATGTCAAAGTCCTGATCTACCGCGCCCGACGCGCCGGGGGCTGAGGCGGAGCGCAAAAAAAGAGGCGGGAATAAATTCCCGCCTCGAAGGGCTTGTCTCTAAAGAGAAAGCTCGGTTCAGCCCTGGGCCGCGGGCTTCTTGGTTGGCCGGGGCTTGAGGCTGATGCTGACGTCCTGGCTCTGACTGCCCGTAACTTTCACCATCTTGGCACCCGTGCCGGCGGTTTTATCGCTGGCGCTGACGAGGTAGTCACCGGCCTTCACGTTGCTGAAGGTGAATTTGCCATCCTTGTCGGTCTTGGTAGTCCCCACAGTGGTATACTTAGCACGAGCCTTCTTGGCATGCGGCTTTTTGGCTTCGGGCATCGCCTGATCGGCAGGCTCCTCCGCCTTTTGTCGGAGGGTGACTGTGGCATTGGCAACGGGCTTCTGATCCTGATCCGTAACCGTTCCGTTGATGCTGGCGGTATTCTGGCTGGGGGCATCCTGAGCCCGCAGCACCTGGGACACGGCCACCACCAGACCCAGCGCCAGCAACGGCGCAACAAATCGAAGTGAACGCACCATAACACGCTCCTCTAATCTATTCGACAGACACCCCAACCAACTCGGCCGGCGCGCTCTCCAGCACGGTCCGTCGAACGGCGATTATATTCTGTGTCTTAAGAACGCTGAATAGTGAAAATTGTTGCTTTTTCTCTCCCGATCTCACCCACGCATCGAACGATTCGAGCATATCGAAATTTTCTGAGACCGGCAAATCCGTGAGCTTGCCCATTTCAACACGCCGAGGAGCTTTCATTCCCCTTGCGAATTTGTCAGTTCCCGCCAGAGCCGCCACAATTCAAGCGTCATCCGCACGCGGACGGTCCCATCCTCATCGTATCGCGCCGAATCCATTTGCGCCTGATCCAACCCGCGCTCCATGGCGCGCTGCAGGGTTGGATCGTGGAGCGCAGCCTCCGAAAGTCGAAGGGTACTGCTCAGGGGAAGCTGACCCACCTGCTGCCGCAGACCAGCCCGCGCATCGGCCTGGGCGGCCCGGAGTGTTTTGAGGGGCGAGGACTGTGGAGCTGAATGTCCGGCCGCTCGCAGTTGCCGATCCACCCAGGGCGGGGGTTCCTGAAGCACCACTGCGGGACGGCTGGTCGGAGCGGGGAAAGTGGTGGGCGGCGCAGGTTGAGAGGCATCGGGTCCGGGGGTGGTACCATCAGAGACAAAGGTTCGGTTTTGCCACTGGGCCAATCGGCTGTCCAGGACCGCCTGATCCACGGGACAAGCCTTGGGATTGGCCGCCGCCATGGTGCGAAGGGCCCGCGCAACGCGCGGGCCGGCGATTTCCAGACGCACTTGGCAGACGGTGGGGCTGACCCATCGCGGGCCGCCCATCATTTCCGACCGGCGGAGGGTGTCGGTCAGGGTTGCCTGCCCGCCGGTGGCTTCAATCAGGTCGCCCACGCTCACCTGCTCGGTCAGGGGCAGCCGATCGATTTGGAGGCGCAGGGAGGCCACGGCCTGATTGATGGCGGCATCGATTTGCGCCTGGCGCGCATCTCCCTGGGCCAGGGCGACGGCCGAGGCCAGAAACAACGCGATCGCTATGGAACCGGTTCGCAGCATGATCCCACACCAGGCTCTTCATCCAATCAGACAGCCGCCGCCGCCGGAGGTTAGGGACGCCGCCGGCAGGCCGAGGGCTAACGGATTTGTCCCTCTCCCGTGACGATCCACTTGTAAGTTGTCAGGTCCATCGCGCCCATCGGCCCGCGGGCGTGGAGCTTGTCGGTGGAGATGCCGATTTCAGCGCCCAGCCCATACTCCCCGCCGTCGGCGAAGCGCGTGCTGGTGTTGATCATCACCGAGGCGGTATCCACATCCCGCGTAAAAAGCTCGATGGCGTGAATGTCGCGGCTCAGGATCGCATCGGTGTGGCGGCTGCCGTAGGTGTTGATGTGCTCGACCGCCTGCTCCAGTGAATCGACCACCTTCACCGCGATGGTCAGGGCCAGGTATTCGGTGGGCCAGTCGGCCGCTTCGGCGACCCTGGCCTGGGGAAAGAGCCGGCGGGCCCGCTCATCGGCCCGGATTTCCACGTCCTTTTCCGCCAGGGCCGCGCAGACTTTGGGCAGAAGCCGCTCGGCCGCTTCGGCGTGGAAGAGCAGTTTTTCGGCGGCATTGCAGACGGCGCCGCCGGAATATCCGGTCTTGGCGTTCACACAGATGTTGACCACCTGCTCATCCATCTGTTCGGTGTCCGAGTCGATATAGATGTGGCAGTTGCCGGTGAAGTGCTTGAGGACGGGGATGGTCGAATCCTTCACCACCGCGCGAATCAATGACTCACCGCCGCGCGGGATCACCAGGTCGATATATCGGTCCAGTTTGAGCAGTTGGGGCACGAGGGCGCGGTCGGTCGATTCGACGAACTGGACGGCGGCGGGGTTGATGCCGGCGGCGGCCAAGGCTTCGGCGATGATGGCGACGATGGCGCGGTTGGAATGGAAGGCCTCTTTGCCGCCGCGCAGGATGACGGCATTGCCGCTTTTTAGGCACAGGGCGGCGGCATCGCTGGTGACGTTGGGGCGGGATTCATAGAAAAAGAGGATGACGCCGAGGGGGCAGCGCCGCTTTTCAATCCGCAGGCCGTTGGGACGAACGTACCCTTCGAGCGTCTGCCCCACCGGATCGACCTGGGCGGCAATCTGCTCGACCCCCACCGCCATCGACTCGACCCGCTTTTCAGTCAACTGAAGCCGAGCGATCAGGCCGGGGGCCAAGCCCGCCTCTTTGGCCGCGGCGATGTCCCGGGCGTTGGCCTCCAGCAGCGCGGTGGTGCGGTCGCGCAGGGCGGCGGCGATTTGTCCAAGGGCCTGGGTCTTCACCTGCCCGCTCAGGCGCGCCAGTTCGCGGGAGGCGTGGCGGGCGGCCCGCCCGAGGGATTCGACGTAATTGTCCTGCATCGGTTCCATGTCTGCATTGTGGCGTGCGTGGGCGGATTTGTCACTTATTTGGGGGAGGGGAATGGAAAATGGGTTCGGTTCGTTTCGTAATTTGTCGCAGTGGATTGAGGGGTGAAAACCGCGTTTTTAATAGCGCCAGCGGGGTATTGGGTTTGGTTCGTTTGGGTTTGGATGACATTTTGTCGTAGTTGGGAAGGGGTGAAGGGACGGAGGTATGGCGAGGAGAGGAGGCGAGGGTGGAGATAGGCATGGAACAGAGGATGAGATTCATAATAAGGGAATATAGCAGATGTTCGGGTTTTGTCAAGGAAAATTTTGACGGAATTGCCTGGGGGGAAAGGGTTCCTTGCTGCCATCGGGGGGAGGGAAGGAGATGACAGCCCGGAGACCTGTCCTACGATTCGGCCAGTGGGGCGCTGGCAGGACTGACATGTAATGCGACCCGGCTGAACAGTCTCCGAATTTTTTTTGAAAAAAGGAGTGGACAGTCGGCGGATGTTCGGCTATGATGCTCCGCACAAACACTGAACAGGGATGGTTTGGCGACTTCCATCGAGTTCAGTGGCGGCACGCGAGGCGGACCACCGCCAACCGGCCGCACCTTTCGAGCGGGGCGATGGACGCCCGGCCGATCAAGTCGCCACAACCGGCTGTCGATTCCGCCTCAGCGGAAGCTCGAGAGCCCCTCGCCGGCTGATCAAGATACCCGGCGGAAGAAAGGATACTGTCATGGCCAAGTCCACTGAAAAAGCGGACGCCCTCTCCACGCTCAAGGCTCAGAACTGGAGCCCCAACGATCCGGCCCGCGACTCGGCATTGAATCGCGCGGTTCAGCAGATCGAAAAGCAATTCGGCAAAGGCGCCGTCATGAAGCTCGACCCCGACCAGAAGGCGTCGGTGGACGGGATTCCGACGGGCAGCCTGAGCCTGGACATCGCGCTGGGGGGCACGGGCATCCCGCGCGGGCGCGTGCTTGAGATTTTCGGGCCTGAATCGAGCGGCAAGACAACGCTCTGTCTTCATGTGATCGCCAACGCGCAGAAGAATGGCGTGGCGGCCTTTATCGACGCCGAGCATGCGTTGGACCCGGCCTGGGCCAAGCGGCTGGGCGTGAAGCTGGATGATCTTCTGGTTTCCCAGCCGGACACCGGCGAGCAGGCGCTGGAAATCTGCGAACTGCTGGTGCGGTCCAACGCGGTGGATGTGATCGTGGTGGACTCGGTGGCCGCTTTGATTCCCCGGGCGGAAATCGAAGGGGAGATGGGCGACAGCCACGTGGGTCTGCAGGCACGGCTGATGAGCCAGGCGCTGCGTAAGCTCACCGGGGCGATCTCCAAGAGCAAGTGCACGGTCATCTTCATCAACCAGATCCGTGAAAAGATCGGCGTGATGTTCGGCAACCCCGAAACCACCCCCGGCGGACGGGCGCTCAAGTTCTACGCCTCCGTCCGCATCGACGTGCGGCGGACGCAGACGATCAAGGATGCCGAGCAGTCGATCGGCGCCCGCACCCGCGCCCGCGTGGTCAAGAACAAGATCGCCCCCCCCTTCCGCGATGCGGA
>JBIQLO010000106.1:0-13272 GCA_044464175.1 Planctomycetaceae bacterium
TCTTTCCGCGCTGGGCGAATTTCGCGTTGCCGGTCATCGTGATCATGGTGATCGGCGGCGGGATTTACGTGCCGGTGCTGTTCGGGTTTGGCGCGGCGCCGGAGACGCTGGCGGTGGGGTATGCCCCGGTCCAGCCGGTGCCCTATTCGCACGCGCTGCACGTGGGGCAGTTGGGGCTGGATTGCCGCTACTGCCACACGGCGGTGGAGAAGGCGGCCTTCGCCAATCTTCCGGCGACGCAGACGTGCATGAACTGCCACTCGCACATCCGCACGACCAGCGAAAAACTGGAGCCGATCCGCAAGAGCTGGCAGACGGGCAAGCCGGTGGAATGGACGCGGGTGCATGACCTGCCGGACTACGTTTACTTCAATCACAGCGCCCACGTGAACCACGGCGTCGGTTGCGTGACCTGCCACGGGCAGGTGGACCGGATGGACGTGATCACGCAGGTGGCGCCCTTGAGCATGGGGTGGTGCCTGGACTGCCACAAGCAGCCGGAGAAGTTCCTGCGTCCCAAGGACCAGGTGACGAACATGCACTACAAGCCGGAGGGAGGCGACCAGCTGAAGGTGGGGCTGGCGCTGAAGGAGAAGTACAAGATTCGGGACATGCACTACATGACCAGCTGCTCGACGTGTCACCGGTGAAGAAGGCGGAATTCAGAAGACAGAAAGACGGAAGACAAAAGGGGAAACGTGAAGACGTGAAAACATGAAGGCATGAAGCCGGCGGAAATTGCTTTTTCATGCTTCATGTGTTCATGTTTCCCGTTTCCGGCCAGTGGTCAGAAGGCGGAACTGTAATGGATAAGGGATCGACTGGATTACAATATTGGCGGAGCTTGGAGGAATTGGCGGGGTCGGAGAGGGTGCGCCAGCTCCTGACGGAGGAGTTTCCGGGGTACGATCCGAATGAGATGGTGCGTCCCAGCCGGCGGCGGTTCATGCAGCTGATGGGGGCGTCGATGGCGCTGGCGGGGCTGACGCTCAACGGGTGTCGACGCTGGCCCAAGGAGAAGCTGGCGCCCTATTCCAGCAATCCGACCGAGCAACTGCCGGGCATTGAAGAGCTGTACGCGACGACGATGGAACTGGGGGGTGTGGGGATGGGACTGCTGGCGGTCAGCTACGACGGCCGGCCGATCAAGATCGAGGGGAATCCAACTCACCCATATTCCAGAAGTTATGACAAGCGGCTGGGCTCGGCCGATGCCTTTGCGCAGGCGAGCGTGCTGAATCTGTACGACCCGGAGCGGAGCCGGATCGTCCGCCAGCGCAAAGGGGATGGGAAAGACCAGGGGAGCGACAGCTCCTGGGCGGCGTTTGAGGCCGCGCTGAAGAAGGAGTTGGAGGGGGCCAAGGGAGGGCAGGGGGCGTCGGTCGCCATTTTGAGCGAATTTCTGGCCGGTCCCAGCGCGCAGGGGCTGAAACAGCGGATTCTCAAGGCGTATCCGAAGCTGGCGTGGCACGAGTACGAGCCGGTCAACCGGGACAACGAGATCGCCGGGTCGAAGCTGGCGTTCGGGCAGGCGCTGCGGCCGATCCTGCATCTGGACCAGGCGGATGTGCTGGTGCTGCTGGATGCGGATTTGCTGGTGTCGCACCCGGCCCACGTGCGGTATTCAGCCGACTGGGTGGCGCGGCGCAAGACGGTGGACCAGAGGCATCCGACGATGAGCCGGATGTACATGGCCGAGTCGTATTTCAGCACGACCGGCTCGCTGGCGGATGAGCGGCTGGGGGTCAAGGCGTCGCGGCAGTTGGCAGTCGCCCAGGCGCTGGGGGCGAAGCTGGGCGTGGCGGGGCTGGAAAGCCCCTCGCTGTCGGAGGAGGAGCAGGCGTTCATCGACGCGGCGGCCAAGGATTTGAAGGCGGCGGGGAGCGCGGGGATCGTGGCGGCCGGAGCGGCGCTGGACCCGCAGGTCCACGCCGTGGTGCATGCGATCAACGCGGCGATCGGGGCCTCGGGCAAGACCGTGACGTACGTGGCCGAGCCTTCGGAGGCGCAGAGCACCGAATCGCTGGCGGAGCTGGCCAAGCAGATGAAGGGCGGGAGCGTCAAGACGCTGCTGATCCTGGGAGGCAATCCCGCGTACGATGCGCCGGCCGATCTGGACTTCGCCGGGGCGATGGAGAAGGTGCCGTTCCGGGCCCACCTGAGCCTGTACGACAATGAGACATCGCAGCGGTGCCACTGGCACCTGAACCGGGCGCACTACCTGGAGGCGTGGGGCGATGCGCGGGCGTGGGATGGGACGATCTCCACCCGCCAGCCGCTGATTCTGCCGCTGTTCGCCGGGCGCTCGGAGATTGAATTTCTGGCCGGCGTGGCGGGTGAAAAGCCGGAGGGGGAGGCGATCGTGCGGCAGACCTTCGGCGGACTGCTGAAGGGAGGCGATTTTGAAAAGGCCTTCCGGAAGGTGCTGCATGACGGGGTGCTGCCCGACAGCGGGTGGAAGCCGGTCAAGCCGGGGGCGGTCATGAAAGTGTCGGCCAATGCGCCGGCCGAGACGGCGGGGGGAGACAGTTTTGAGCTGCGGTTCTTCGCCGACTACTGCGTGTATGACGGACGGTTTTCCAACAACGCCTGGCTGCAGGAGCTGCCGGATGCGGTGACGAAGCTGACCTGGGACAACGCGGCGATGATCAGCCCGCGCGACGCCGAGCGGCTGGGGGTGGGCGAGAACGGGCAGATGCTGCAGATCGAGGCGAACGGGCGGACGCTGCGGATGCCGGCGTATGTCCTGCCCGGGCAGCCGCTGGGGGTGATCGGGCTGCCGCTGGGCTACGGCAAGACGGCCGGCGGTCGGCTGGGGATGGGGCTGGGCTTCGACACCTACACCCTGCGAACGACGGGAGGGATGCACCACGCCGGCGGGGCCAAGGTGGAGAAGACGGGAGACAGTTATCCCCTGGCGTGGACGCAGGACCATCACCTGCTGGATTCGGTGGGGAAGAACGGACTGGACGTGCGGACCGGTCCGGTGCATGGCAGCGGGACGATCATCAAGGAGGCGACGCTGGCGGAATACGCGGCCGATCGCCGGGTGTTCCACCGCCACAAGGACGGGAAGATCAGCCTTCAGCTCTTTGAGCCGCCGCTGCAGTTCAACGACCCGCATGCCTGGGGCATGGCGGTGGACATGTCGGCGTGCGTGGCGTGCAACGCGTGCGTGGTGGCGTGCCAGGCGGAGAACAACATTCCGGTGGTGGGCAAGGACAACGTGATCCGCAACCGGGAGATGCACTGGATTCGCATCGACCGCTATTTCAAGGGGAGCCCGGACAGCCCGGAAGTGACGTATCAGCCGATGTTCTGCCAGCAGTGCGAGACCGCGCCGTGCGAGCAGGTCTGCCCGGTGGCCGCGACGGTGCACGACACCGAGGGGCTGAACGTGATGGTCTACAACCGGTGCGTCGGGACGCGGTACTGCCAGAACAACTGCCCGTACAAGGTCCGGCGGTTCAACTATTTCGACTGGCAGAGCCACAACCCTCGGGTGAACGATCCGGAACCGTTCCTGAACCTGCCGGACCTTCAGCCGGGCGAGCAGATCGATCCGCTCAAGGCGATGGTTTTCAATCCCGAGGTGTCCGTGCGGATGCGCGGGGTGATGGAAAAGTGCATGTACTGCGTGCAGCGCATCCACAAGGTGCAGATCGACAAGCGCAACAAGGGCGAGAAGATCGAGGACGGCGACATCTTCACGGCCTGCCAGCAGGCCTGCCCGACGCAGGCGCTGGTGTTCGGGGATCTGAACGACGCCAACTCGCTGGTGTCGCGGATGCACCAGACGTCCCGGACGTACGGGGTGCTGGACGAGGAGTTGCAGACCAAGCCCAGGACGAAGTATCTGGCGAAGATCAGCAATCCGGTTGCGTAGTGGACAGTTGGAAGCAGGCAGAAAAGGTCGAACATGGCGACAGCAGAGGCGATATTGGAGCGGGGGAGGCTGGAACACGACAACACGTCGGAGGATCCGCGGAGCCGCGCGCCGCTGGTGACGGGGGGGCTGGGCATCCGCGACATCACCGACCAGGTGACCAGCGTGGCGTTGAACAAGCCGCCGCGGGCGTGGTACATCTGCATGGGCTTCTCCCTGGCGCTGCTGGCGCTGTTCGGGCTGATGCTGGGGTACCTGGTGACCACGGGCGTGGGCGTGTGGGGCAACAACCAGCCGGCGGGGTGGGGCTTCGGCATTGTCAACTTCGTCTTCTGGGTCGGCATCGGGCACGCCGGGACGCTGATTTCGGCCATTTTGTTCCTGTTCCGCCAGAACTGGCGCACGGGCATCAACCGCTTCGCCGAGGCGATGACGATCTTCGCGGTCATGTGCGCGGGGATTTTCCCGGCGCTGCACGTGGGGCGTCCGTGGCTGGCGTACTGGCTTTTCCCGCTGCCCAACCAGATGGGCATGTGGCCGCAGTTCCGCTCGCCGCTGCTGTGGGACGTTTTCGCCGTCAGCACGTACGCGACGGTGTCGCTGCTGTTCTGGTATGTCGGCATGATTCCGGACCTGGCGACGCTGCGGGACCGCTCGACGGACCGGGTGCGCCAGATTGTTTACGGCATTTTCGCCCTGGGCTGGACCGGTTCGAGCCGGCACTGGAGCCGGTTTGAGAAGGCGTACCTGCTGCTGGCCGGGCTGGCCACGCCGCTGGTGCTCAGCGTGCACTCGGTGGTGAGCTTTGACTTCGCGGTCTCGCAGCTGCCGGGGTGGCACACCACGATCTTCCCGCCCTACTTCGTCGGCGGGGCCATCTACGGCGGGTTCGCGATGGTGCTGTGCCTGGCGATCCCGGCGCGGCAGCTGTTCGGGCTCAAGAACATCATTACCAAGCGGCACATCGACAACTGCGCCAAGATCATGCTGGCGACCAGCCTGATCGTGGGCTACAGCTATGCGACGGAATTCTACGCCGCCTGGTACAGCAACAGCGTTTACGAGGGCTTCACGTTCTACAACCGCGTGTTCGGCCCGTACATGATCCCGTGGATCCTCATGTTCACGTGCAACGTGATCACGCCGCAGTTGATGTGGTTCAAGAAGCTGCGCAACAGCCTCTGGATCGTCTTCTTCTGTGCGGTGTGCGGCAACATCGGGATGTGGTTCGAGCGGTTTGAGATCATCGTGACCAGCCTGACGCGCGACTTCCTGCCCTCGAGCTGGGGCATGTTCATCCCGACGTGGGTGGACCTTTGCACGCTGGCCGGCAGTTTCGGGCTGTTTTTCACGATGTTCCTGCTGTTCTGCCGGTTCCTGCCGACCGTGGCGATGGCCGAAGTGAAGACCGCGCTGCCCGAGGCGCACCGGCATGGCCCGCATGGGGCGCACGGCTCGGAGACGCGGGCGGACTACCACCCGGATGAGCCGGGTCACACGGCGCTGGACCAGGCGACCGGCGCCCGCCCGGCGTGAGCGGTAGGCGGCCTCGCCGAGGCCGTGGCGGGGTCAGCGACCCCGCCCAGAGGAAGATGGATGACGAGGTGATGTGATGACGATGGCGACAACCCACAGCCTGGACCTGAGCGAGACATCGGTGGATGTCGAAGCGCCGGTGCTGGTGGCGGTGATGGGTGAATTCGAGACGGTGGACGCGGTGTTCAGCGCGGCCGAAAAGATCCGCGATGCCGGGTTCACCTGCTGGGACGTTCACAGCCCCTTCCCGATCCACGGGATCGACGGGGCGATGGGGATCAAGCCGACGATCCTCCCCTGGCTGGTGCTGGGCGGCGGGTTGTTCGGGCTGGTCGGCGGGTATGTGCTGCAGTGGTTCTGCAACGCCTACATCTATCCGTTCCTGATCAGCGGCAAGCCGATGGTGAGCTTCCCGGTCTACATCCCGATCATGTTCGAGCTGACGATTTTGTGCGCCTCGCTGACGGCGGTGTTCGGGATGCTGGGGCTCAACCAGTTGCCGATGCTCTATCAGCCGCTGTTCAAGAGCGAACGGTTCCGGCGTGCGACCGACGACCGGTTTTTCATCGTGATCGACGCGTCGGACCCGAAGTTCGATGAGGACAAGACCCGCCGCATGCTCCAGGACCTGGGCGCGGCGGCGGTGGAGAATGTGGAAGACTGAATCATGGTGGTCTGTTATCCGTGATCCGTGGTCCTAGAAGACCCCACGGACCACGGATCACGGGCCACGGACAACGGACAAAGATGTCAACGGAAATCACTCCCAACACGGAATCGCAGCGGCCGGGCAAGTTCGGCACGCCGCCGTTCTGGATGATCTCGGCCTGTCTGATCCTGGTGGTGGCCAGCTGGCTGCCGCTGGTGCTCTTCGCCCAGGCACGGAGCAAGACGAGCACGGAGCCGCGCGTCCAGTTCATGCAGGACATGGGCTCGCAGGTGAAATACAAGGAGCAGCAGGCCAATCCGCTGTTCAACGACGGGCGGGCCGACCGCCCGCAGATCGCCGGCACCGTGGCCCGCGGCCATCTGGACGCCGACGACCATTACTTCCGGGGCTTCACGTGGGTGAGCGGCAAGGACGGCAAACGGACGCCCAAGTTCTTCGACACCTTCCCCAAGCAGGTGAAGATCGACTCGGCCCTGCTGGCAAGGGGGCGCGACCGGTTCGTGATCTACTGCGCTCCGTGCCACGGGTGGGACGGTTCGGGCCACGGGCCGATCAACGAGCGCGCGACGCAGGTGGCCGAGCAGGATTCGGGGACCAAGTGGATTCCGGCCGCCGACCTGCATTCGCAGCAGGTGGTGGACCGCCCGGTGGGGCACCTGTTCAACACGATCACCCACGGCATCCGCTCCATGCCGCCGTATGCGGCGCAGGTGCCGGTGGCGGATCGCTGGGCGATCGTGGCGTACGTGCGGGCGCTGCAGTTGAGCGGCCAGGCCCCGGCGTCGGCGCTGCCCAAGGCGGAGTTGCAGGAGCTGCCGTAAGAATTGTTGTTGGTTGCGGGTTATCTGCGGTTTGCAAATAACCAACGGCCAACGACCCATAAAGAACGACCAATGGCAAGTGAAATAAACAATCCGAATTCAGAGCCCCTGGAACTGGGAGAGCGGGCCTGGCCCCTGTTCAGCATTTCGCTGGTGGTGGGGGTGGTGGGCCTGGTGGTGGCGATCGTGTGGGGCTGGCGGCAGGATGACAACTTCCGTCATTTCTACTTCGCCTACCTGACCAACTGGGGGTACTTCCTGAGCATCGTGCTGGGGGGCATCTTTTTTGTCCTGTGCCAGCATGTGACCAGCGCCGGCTGGAGCGTGAACGTGCGCCGGGTGGCGGAATTGATCGCCGCGACGATGCCGGTTCTGGCCGCCCTGGCGGCGCCGCTGGTCGTCTCGATCGTCATGAACAACGGCTCGCTCTACCCGTGGGCCCAGCCGCTGCCGCCGGTGGTGGAAAAGCCGATCATCGCGCTGCCGGCGGATGCGGGGGTGAAGCCCAAGGCCTCCCCGGCCGCCGCGCCCCATCATGAGATGGGCGAGGCCCCCGGCCCGGCCGTCGAACACGGCGGGGGGCATGGGACGATGGAAAAGCTGGCGGAGATGAGCCCCTCCAAGCGGTTTTACCTGAGCAACTGGTTCTTCATTCTCCGCCTGGTGGTTTACCTGGTCATCTGGTCGGTGGTGGCGGTCTGGTACTGGCGCATGAGCGTGCGGCAGGATGTCAGCGGGGAGGTGGAGCTGACGGGGCGGATGCACATCAACGCCGGCTGGCTGCTGGTGGTGATGCTGCTGACGGAAACGGGGGCGGCGTGGGACATCTTTACCTCGCTGGACCCGAGCTGGTACAGCACGATGTTCGGCGTTTACTACTTCGCCGGATGCGCTATCGGGATTTTCGCCACCCTCACCGTGGTGACGGCGCTGCTCCAGCGGGGCGGGCTGCTCCGGTCGGTCAACAAGGAGCACTATCACGACCTGGGCAAGTTCATGTTCGCCTTCGTCTTCTTCTGGGGCTACATCGCCTACAGCCAGTACATGCTCTACTGGTATGCCAACATCCCGGAGGAAATCGAATGGCTGCACCGCCGCGGCACGACGACGGTCCCTTCGGACATCAACGGCTGGACCTGGGTGAGCCTGATCATCCTCTTTGGCATGTTCGTGCTGCCGTTCGCGGGGCTGCTTTCGCGGCACGTCAAGCGGGCGCGCTTCAGCGTCGTCTTCTGGGCGGTGCTGCTGCTGGTGGCGCACTGGATTGAGCTTTGGTGGATCGTGATGCCGGAGATGAACGGGCATGTGGTTTTCGGCCTGATGGAGATCGCCACGTTCCTCGGGATCGGCGGCATTCTGGTGGCCACGGCCACGCGGCTGGCGTCGCGCCACGCCCTGCGGCCCATCCGCGACCCGCGCGTGGCCGAATCGATGGCGTTTGAGAATATATGAATCGTGGTCCGTTGTCCGTGATCCGTGGTCCGTCATTTGTCCGGACAACGGCTAACGGCCAATGGACAACGGCCAACGGACAACGGATTATGGCTACTCGACAAGATGTAAACGCACCGCTGCTGGGCACAATCGGGGCCGTCGGCATTCTGCTGATCCTGATCGTGATCATCGGCCTGCAGGCCTGGTTCCACGCGGAGCAGAACCACGAAATCGCCCGCAAGTTCGACAACACGCCGGTGGCGTGGCTGCAGAGCCTGAAGATGGAACAGGAACACCGGCTCCAGACCGGGCGCTGGGTGAACCGCGACAAGGGTGTCGTGCAGATTCCGATTGACCAGGCGATGGACCTGATTGTGAAGGAGCATGGGAAACTACCCCGCTGAGGCGGGTGGGATCGTCGCCTGAAGGCGGCCGCGACGATTTGCCACGGGCCGGCACCCCCCTCCGACCCGGCGTTTGCGCTATCCTAGGGAGATGGACAATCGAACTGAATCGCGGCCTTGGACCAAGAGAGTGATGACACGAGGACTGTTACAATTTCTGCTGGCGGTAATGGTGCTGGGGGCTTGGTGCGCGCCAGGGCGGGCGGCCCCGGTGACCGAGCCGATCGGCGAGCGGACCGACCCGCTGCCGGCCCAGGTCAAAGGGGTGGGGGTGGATGAACACCTGAACAAGGAGCTGCCCCTGAACCTGACCTTTGTGGATGAAAACGCCAAGGTTGTGCAGCTGCGGGACTTCTTCAAGGGCGACCGCCCGGTGATTTTGCAACTGGGCTACCTCGATTGCCCGATGCTTTGCGGGCTGGTCTCCCAGGGGACCATTGCCTCGCTCAAGAGCCTTAAGCTCGACGCCGGCAAGGACTACCAGTTTCTCTTTGTGAGCATCAGCCCGACCGAGACGCCGCAGCTGTCCTACCTGAAGAAGAAGAACTACATCAAGGAATACGGCCGCAACGGCGATCCGTCGGGGTGGCATTTCCTGACCGGCAACCAGGGCCAGATCGAGGAACTGGCCGAGGCGATCGGGTGGCGGTACAAGTGGGTGGACAGCTCCAGCCAGTACGCCCACCCGGCGGTCATCATGATCTGCACGCCGGACGGGCGGATCTCGCGGTATCTCTACGGGGTGAAATTCCCGGAGCAGACGCTGCGGCTGTCGCTGGTGGACGCGGGCAATGGTAAGATCGGCTCGACGCTGGATCGCGTGCTGCTGACATGCCTGCACTTTGATCCCAGCACGGGCAAGTACACCTGGGCGGCGATGGGCCTGATGCGCATCGCCGCGACGCTGACGCTCCTGGTGCTGCTGGTGGTCCTGATCCGCCAGTGGCGGAAAAAGAAAAATTTGGTTTCGTAAAGCGGCAAGACGCCGTCGCGGGGCGTGTTCGGCCCGCGGGAATTTAGAGGTGGCGGGCCCGGTCCCGCCCAACCAGTCAAAACAATGAACGGATTGTTCTCCATTTTGTCCAGTTTCTGGCTGCCGCCCGAGGCGTCGCATATGGCCGGCGAGGTCGATTGGCTGCTCTGGTTCGTGCTCTGGATCAGCATCTTCTTCTTCGTCGTCGTGACGGCGCTGGTCACGTTTTTCACGATCAGGTACCGCCACCGGGAGGGGGAGGAGGAGCGGGTCGTCAAGGCCGGGCACTCCACCGCGCTGGAGCTGACCTGGACGCTCATCCCCGTGGTGGTTGTCATCTTCATCTTCTTCTACGGCTTCCAGACCTTCGTCCGCATGGACGTGGCGCCGCAGAATTCTTACGACATCAACGTCACCGGCCATATGTGGAAGTGGGCCTTCACCTATCCCAACGGCGTGGTGGACGACCAGCTCCACATCCCGGTCAACCAGCCGGTGCGGCTGATCCTGGCCAGCGATGACGTGATCCACAGCCTCTTTATTCCCGCCTTCCGCCTGAAAAAGGACGTGGTGCCGGGACGCTACAACCACTACTGGGTTCAGGCCAGCCAGACGGGCAAATACCACATATTCTGCGCGGAATACTGCGGATTGAACCACTCGCAGATGACCACCTATGCTGTCGTCCAGCCGGTGGCCGAGTTCCAGCAGTGGCTGGAGCAGGCGGCCAACTGGGAAACGAGGATGAAACCCGTGGACGCCGGCAAGATGTTCTACGAGAAGCGCGGTTGCAACCAGTGCCACACCGTGGACGGCACGGCCCTGATCGGCCCCTCCTGGAAAAACCTCTACGGGCACAAGGTGACCTTCGCCGACGGCACCTCGCGCACCGTCGATGATGAATACATCCGCGAGTCGATCACCGACCCGGGCAAGGAGATCGTCGCCGGGTATCAGAACGTGATGCCCAGCTTCGCCGGCACGCTCAAGGACAAGGATATTAACGCGATCATCGCATACATCAAATCCCTGAGCGATACGTACAAGGGCGATCAGCTTCCGGCCGCCACACCGGCGGCCAAGCCGACGACCACCGGGAGCCACTGACTGAATTTGCCGGGCGCAGGCCCCGCCTGAAACCAGGGCGGGCCTGAGCAACGCCCAATCCGAGGAGTTTGAGATGTCTGTTCACACACCCGCAACCACCGCTTACGGCCGATCGCCGGAGCCCGCGGCCGACAACTATCTGACGCACGCCCACGGCTGGAAGAGCTGGGCCTTCACGCTGGACCACAAGCGCATCGCCCTGATGTACATGGTGGCGGTCCTGCTGGCCTTCCTCATCGGCGGCATCTTCGCGCTGCTGGTCCGCACGGAGTTGATCGCGGTCGGCCCGACGCTCATGAGCAACCCGGCCGACGCCTGGGAGCTGTACAACAACATGTTTACGCTCCATGGCACGGTCATGGTGTTCATGTTCATCATCCCGGCCATCCCCGCGATCCTGGGCAACTTTATCCTGCCCCTGCAACTGGGGGCCAAGGATGTGGCCTTCCCCAGGCTGAACCTGGCCAGCTTCTACATCTACTGCCTCGGCGGCCTCTTTTTCATGTACGTCCTGTTCAGCGGCGTCATCCACGCGGCCAGCAGCGGCAGCATCACCCTGCCGGGCGGGTTCGGATTGGACACCGGCTGGACCTTCTACACCCCCTACAGCACCGCCAAGAGCATGGGCAGCGTCGTCCCGGCCACGTTCGGGGCGTTCATTCTGGGCTTCAGCTCCATCCTCACCGGGCTGAATTTCATCGCCTCCATCCACGCCCTGCGTCCCAAGGGGATGAGCTGGTTCCGCATGCCGCTGTTTCTCTGGGGCCAGTACGCCACCGCGATCATCCAGATTCTGGCCACCCCGGTCCTGGCGATCACGCTGCTGCTGCTGATCTGTGAGCGTGTCTTCGGCGTGGGCATCTTCGACCCGGCCCTGGGCGGCGACCCGGTCCTCTACCAGCACTTTTTCTGGTTTTACTCCCACCCGGCCGTCTACATCATGGTGCTGCCGGCGATGGGCGTCATCAGCGAGCTGATCAGCGTCTTCAGCCGCAAGCACATTTTCGGGTACAACTTTGTGGCCGCCAGCTCGATCGCCATTGCCCTGCTGGGCTTTCTGGTCTGGGGCCACCACCTGTTCGTCAGCGGCCAGTCCCCGATGGCCGGCACGATCTTCAGCGCCCTGTCCTTCGCGGTGGCGATTCCCTCAGGCATCAAGGTCTTTAACTGGACGGCGACGCTTTACAAGGGATCGATCCGCCTCAAGACCCCCATGCTCTACGCCCTGGGCTTCCTGGTGCTCTTTGCCATCGGCGGGCTCACCGGGCTGTGGGTCGCCTGCCTGGGCGCGGACGTTCACCTGCACGACACCTACTTCGTCGTCTCCCACTTCCATTACGTGATGGTGGGGAGCATGCTCTTTGCCTTCCTGGGCGGCTTTTACTACTGGTGGCCCAAGATGTTCGGCAAGATGTACAGCGAGCGCTGGGGCGTGCTGGCGATGATCACGATCTTCATCGGGTTCAACCTGACCTTCTTCCCGCAGTTCATCGCCGGCACGCACGGGATGCCGCGTCGGTACGCCGACTATCCGCCGGAGTACCACATTTACATGCTGCTTTCCTCCATCGGATCGTATATTCTGGCGGTGGGTCTGTTCATGGTGGCCTTCAACTGGCTCCACTCCCTGCTCCGCGGCGAAAAGGCCCCGGCCAACCCCTGGGGCGGCAACACTCTGGAATGGCATACATCCTCCCCGCCCCCCCATGACAACTTCCCGACGGAGCCGACGGCGGGCGATCCGTATGACCTGCACGCCTGGCACTACAGCAAGGAGCGCAAGGCCTGGCTGCTGGACCCCAAGGTGGCCACGACGCGCAGCGGCACGGAAGATTTGATTGAGGCCACGGCCTGATACACGGGCGTCAAACGGACAAGAGAGAGCAAACCATGAGTACCATCAACACGGCAGCGACGGCGGTGCCCGATCCCGGGCACGATCACCCGTCCTATCTGGCGCACCATTTCAAGACGCCCGAGCAGCAGTATTTCAACGGCAAGCTCGGCATGTGGGTCTTCCTGGGCACCGAAATCTTGATGTTCGGCGGGCTGTTCTGCGGCTATGCCGTCTATCGCCACAACCACCCCGAGATTTTCGAGGTGGGCCACCACGCTCTGAACAAGACCCTGGGCGCGATCAACACCATCATCCTGATCGCCAGCAGCTTCACGATGGCCTGGGCGGTCCGCCTGGCGCAGATCAACAAACGCAAGGGATTGATCGTCTGCCTGATCCTGACGCTGGCCGGCGGCGCGATCTTCATGGGGATCAAAGCCTACGAGTGGTCGCACAAGTACCACGAAGGGCTCTGGATCGGGCGGGAGAACGTCCTGAGCCCCGGCTACAAGGGGGCCGACAAGGAGAAGAAAATCGATGAGCTGATCACCGAGGGCCCCTTCAAGACCCCGCAGCCGGCCGCCGCCGCAGCGCCCAAGTCGGT
>JBIQLO010000107.1:0-13256 GCA_044464175.1 Planctomycetaceae bacterium
TTTTTTCATCCTCGCCTATGTTGCGGTCGCGCTGCAGAGCGGGCTGGGGGGGTACGTGCAGATTCATGGGGCGGTTCCCGACCTGGTGTTGCTGGCGGTGATTTTCATCTGCCTCAACGCCCCGCGGGATGCGGCGTTGCTGGGCTGCTTTGTGCTGGGATTGATCCAGGACCTCCTGACGCTGCAGCCGCCGGGGACGTATGCCTTGGCGTATGGGCTGTTCGGGCTGCTGGCGGTCAAGGCGCGGGAGGAGTTGCCGCGCCAACATCCCCTCTCGCACGCCGGGCTGGCGTTGATCGGCGGGTTGATCACCGGATTCATCCTGGCCGCCCGTGGCTGGGTCCGCCCGCCGGGGGCCAGTCTCTGGACAGGCATCCTGTCGGCGGTGTATACCGCGATCCTGGCGCCGCTGGTGATCTGGGGGTTGCAGCGGTTCCGAAGGGCGTTTTCCTTCGCGCCGCAGCGGAGACGGTGAAATTTGATATTTGTTATTTGTGTTGTGCGGACAACCATCAACGAATAACCAACCGACAAATTACAAATAACAAGCCACGGATGGCATCATGTTCGAACGTCGCATCAAAATCGTGCTTGGGCTGCTTACGGGCGTGATCCTGCTGCTGGGGCTGCGGGCGGCGCAGTTGCAGATCGCGTCGGCCGGGTATTGGCAGGGGCGGGCGCAGGCGAAAATGCACCGGTTGCACTTCACGCCGGCGACGCGAGGGCGGATTCTGGACTTCAAGGGGCGCGAGGTGGCGGTGGATGCCGCGTGCATCGACCTGTGCGTCGACTACCGGGCGATCACGCCGGAGCCGGATGCCAGGTGGGTGCGTGATCTGGCGGTGTCGCGGCTGCGACGGCGCCTGGGGGGCAACTACTACAAGACGCCGCGCCCCAGGCGGGCGGAACTGATCGATGAGGAGGTTGGGGCGGTCCAGGGGCTGATTCAGGGGATGTGGGGCAAGATCGCCGAGGTTTCCGGCAAGACGCCGGCCGAGATTGAGGAAATCCGTCAGGGAATCGTCCAGCGCGTCGAGGCCCGGCGCAAGTACATTCTGCATTACCGCTATCTGGCCGCGTTGAAGGATTATGAGGAGATGGAGGGGCTGCCGTGGTACAAGCGGCTGTTTCTGGGGGGGAACGAGAAGCCCGAGCCGGAGGATTTCACGATCGATCTGGCCGAGGAGTCGGAGCCGCACGTCATCATTCCCAATTATTCCGACGCCAACAACGAACTGGCCAAGCACATTGACGACTATCCCGGGCTGGTGCTGCGGGCGGGGAAACACCGGGTTTATCCGTTCGGGCCGGCCGGGGCGCACTGGGTGGGGCGGATGAACGCGGTGAACGCCGAGGATTTGAAGGATGACCCGCACGAGGGGGATGACCTTCGACAATACCTCGCCAATGACCAGAAGGGGCGCAGCGGCATCGAGGCGCTGTGCGAGGAGGTTCTGCGCGGCACGCGCGGCAGCGTGGAATATGGGCCGGGGGGGCGGATTCTCAGCCGCACCGAGGCCAAGCCGGGGGGGGATGTGCGCCTGAGCCTGGACATGAACCTTGAGGAGGCGATCCTTCAGGCGTTCATCAAGCGGCGGGAGTATCCCCGCTACAACGCTTCGCCGGACATCCGCGAAAAGCAGCATGGGGCGGCCGTCATCATCGACGTCAAGACCAACCAGGTGCGGGCGATGGTCTCCTACCCCTCGTTCGATCCCAACACGCTGGACAACACCTATGCCCGGCTGCTTCTGGACGACCTGAACCAGCCGATGCTCAACCGGGCGACGCAGGCGCAGTATCCCCCCGGTTCCACGGCCAAGACGATGGTGGCGGCCGGCGGGATCACGGACAACATCATCGCCGCCAACGGGACGATCAAATGCGATGGGTACCTCCACATCGACGGGCGGACGTACAAGACCATCGGCCGATGCTGGACGATGCGGATGTTCCACATGCCGGGGCACGTCATCCCCTCCAGCGACCCGCATCCCACGGGGCTGCTGACGGCCTCGGACGCCCTGCAGCGAAGCTGCAACGTTTACTACGAGACGCTGGCCGCCCGGATGGGCATCGCGGAGCTGGCCAAGTGGTATGGTCGCTTCGGGCTGGGGCGGGAGACCGGCGTGGGAATCGCCGAGGCGGACGGGCAGATTCCCGATCCCACGCACCCGGGCCCGGCCTACAACACCTGGTTTTCGGGCATCGGGCAGGGGGACATCGCCGCCACGCCGATCCAGATGGCCAATGTGGCCGCGACGCTGGCGCGCGGGGGGCTGTGGATGCGCCCCAGGATGCTGGTGAATGAAAAGGATGTGGCCCCGGCCACGACGCGCCCGATAAAGCGCCCGCCGGAGGAGGTGGACCTGCACCTGGCGCCGGATGCGGTGGCCGCCGTCAAGGATGGCATGCGGCGGGTCGTCAATACGCTGGGGGGAACGGGTCGGCGGCTGCACCGGGACGACATGGTGGTCTGCGGCAAGACCGGCTCAGCGCAGGTGCATAAGCTGAAGATTCCCCAGCGCGACGCCGACGGGCAGATCGTCCGCGTGAACGGGCGCATTCAATACCGCACGATCGAACCGGGATCGCTGGGGACCGAAAGCTGGTATCAGAGCGTGGGGTCGGAAACGTCGCTGGTGCATGCCTGGGTGATCGGCTTCGCCCCGGCCGAGAACCCGACCATCGCCTTCTGTGTCATGGTCGAATTCGGCGGCAGCGGCGGCCTGACGGCGGCCGACATCGCCCAGGATGCGCTGGATGCCTGCGAGGCCAACGGCTATCTGAAACCGACGCGGAAGGAAGTGGCGTGGACGAAGTGAGGGGGAAGCGACGGAGCGACGGAGGGACGAAGGCACGGAGGGATCCATCCTTCGCCCTCGGGTGCCACCGGTCGGCGTATCCGCAGACCTGTGCGTGCCCTTCAACCCGCAGCACCGGCCACCGGCTTCGGCCCGCTCAATCGAGCCCAGCGCCGCGCCACGCCCCCGTCCCGCTCCCGATCGTCATTGCCCCCAAAGCCTTCCAAGCGGACTGGTCAGGACCGCCGCCGGGCGTTACAGTGGGCCCCGGTCCAAATCGCCATGACCCCCGACACCGCCTCCGACCTCTCCTACGCCGGCACGCTCTGGAAAGCGGAAGATGCGCTGCGCGGGCAGTTTGAAATGCTCGAGCCCTACGCCGACCGCGTTTACGACTCGATATTCGGCCAGGAATCCACCTCCCCCAGTTGGTGGCTGGCCCATATGAACCTAACTATGCAGAGGACCAAGTCCGAGAACAACCTTAGTCTGCGCTGCAACTGATAATTATTGGAGGCTTCATGCTCTTACAACCCGATGATTTCCGTGAAGTCTTTGGCGCTGGAGGCGAACGCTTCGAGCGCCTAATGCATGATTTGGTCCGGACGGAAGCACGCCGATTGGGCCTCGCCCCGAATGACATTCACTGGGACAACCGCACAAACATTTCTGACGGCGGTTGTGATATTTGGGTAACGCAGGGACATGCGGATGCCGCTAGCTTTCTCCCTCTCACGCCTACAACCATCTCCTTGAAATCCGGTGAAGATGGGACAATGCCGGCTACATTTGAAAGCGAAGTGCGGAAGCACCGGACATTGATCGAGCGGCTGAAAGCGGGAGAGTCTTTCCTATGGTGCTGTCCACGTTCAATCTCGCAAAAAAAGCGCAACAAGTTTGTTGCCAAGGCGAAGGAGTTAGCTTCCGAACTCAAATGCGACGAGAAGCAATTCTCCTTCTTCTGGACCGATGCGATTTCCGCACGTGTAGAGCGGTCGCCTCACCTCATCGCGGAACATCTCCCGACCGTTTGGAAACGGCTTAAAGGGCTGTCGCTGGTCAAAAACTGGAAACCGGATGATAGGGAGCCGGTGCGCAATGTAACGACATGGGTTAATTTCGACGGGCGAGATTTAGTCAAGCACGTCATACAACAGCACCTCAGTGGAACCAGCGGCAATCGGCATTTGCACATTGCCGGTCTATCGGGCTCCGGCAAGACCCGCACCGTGATCGAGGCGTGCCGAGATATGACAGCACTTGCCGAAGTGGTATATTGCCCAGCACTTTCCGATCCTGTTGATCATCTGCTCACCCACCTCAATTCAAAAGATGGAAGCGCACTTCTGATTATCGATGAAGTGCCTTTGGATGATTACGATTCCCTTGCCCGCCGGGTTGAGAAAATGCCGACGACGGTCCGAGTTGTATCGATCGGTCCCGGCAGAGCAGACGAACGGCAACGAAAAGGCATTCTGATTCTCGCTCCCCCTACGTCCGTGGATGATGTCGCGGCCGTGGCACGCGCGGCGGGGGGCGTTCTTGGAAACGACGTGATCCAGAACATCGCTCATTTTGCTGGTAAAGACCTGCGCCTTGCGCTGCTGCTCGTCGAAGCAACATTGAAGACACAGGCCCCTCAGTATGTTCCGCTCCGAGACAATCGAGACGTCTGGACGCGAATCCGAGCCCTGTTCGCGCCGCATATTAAATGCCCTGACTTTGATCATCATTATGGATTGCTTACTACTACCATTGATATCGGCGTCGGGGGACGATCAAGAGACGAATTAGCCTATCTCGCAAACCACTTTGGGGAACAAATCGGAACGATGGAGGCATGCGTCCGGGACGCGGTTCGCACTGGCTTGGGTTCGATGCCGTTCGATCATTTTGAGGCTACCCCTCGGGCACTCGCGCAATGGATGTTCTTCGATCAAGCATGGCCCGCACTGAAAAATCGAGTTGATCAGTTCTTAGAGAACTGTCCATCGGATCGGTTGCGGAAAAAATTTCTCGAGCGGTGCCAAGAGCTTCCGGAGCGCGACCGGCAGGAGGTGCTGGCGTCCGTCAGGGATTTTTTTCTGAAGCATTTCGGTAGGCCCAACCTGTCCCGGCTGGGCGATGGAAAGGAGTCAAAGCTCTTCCAGACTTGGGCCGAAACCGACCCCGAAATCGGACTGGAATGGCTGAGCCGTGCCATTGCTGATTCTACACCCGATGACCTTGCAAGTTTCAATGGCCAGAATGACTATACGGGGGGCTGGAATGGGCGCCGTCAAGTTGTGTGGCTTTGCGAACATCTGTCCTGCTTCAAAGAATATTTTAACCAAGCAGAGCGGATCCTGTTTCACCTTTCGCATGTGGAGACGGAGAATTCCATAGCAAACAATGGAACCAATGTCTGGAAAGCATTGTTTCATCCATGGATATCGTACACGGAGGTTCCTTTCAATGATCGTCTCGACTTGTTGATCAAGCGGCTGCGCGATGCTGAAGGGCGTTCCCTCGAGCTTGTTGTCGCCGCAGCGGTTGCCATGTTAGGTCGCGGAAGCATGCGAGCGATGCCCCCCGCGGTCGTGGGCGGGCGGGTCAGACCGATGGAATGGAAACCGAAGACCCGACAGGAACTATTCGACTGCATGCAGAAGGGTGGGAGAGAATTTGTGGAGGCAGCTTCATCTCTGCCGAAGGACCGCCAATTGTTCATCCTCGACGCGATTGCCCCCAAAATCGACCGATTCTTCGATTTGAGACTTTTCGACGACGTTCGCAGATGGGTGACCGCCATTGATCCTGCAGAAGAAATCGTTCGAAAGATACGCAAAGAGATAGATAGCTGGCTCTCATGGCGCAGGGCTCACATGGCTGGCAAGGACGAGCTAATTGCTCATGTTGATCTCGTTCAACAATGGAGGGACTCCCTCGAGCCACGCTCATTGATCGATCAGGTGAAAGACCTCACATCTCGGGATTACTGGGAAAACCTTCGTGAGGTGAGCCGCTCGGGTAAAGAGATTTCTTATGAAGAAGCGGCAAGCGAAACCAATGCACGGTACCGCTCAGTCGCTGAGGAATTACTGAAGGACGTCCACACATTCGCGGAACTGGGAGAGTGGTTCGGATCGGGAGATAGCAAATCTGGCGATGCACTCGCGCAAGCTATCGCGCGGCTCGACACCGAAGGCGCAACCCACATGATCGTCGGGCAATGGATTGTCGCCGGCGCGGCGTTGTCGACTTGCGCCGGCTACCTACGCGGACTAGGCGCGGAACGAAGGCGAGTGGAGTCAATCGACGCGGCTCTTGACCAGCTTGCTGATACACAGCCGGGCGCTGCATTACAGCTCTCAGCCAGCGGGGATTTCAGTGAGGTGGGCTTTGACCGGATTATTCGGTGCCTCAAGGTATGCACAGCGGAAGATCTCCGGGGTCTTCGGCCGCTTGTCATGTATTCATGGCGCGATGTCCTTACCGAGGAGCGCGTACTTGTGTTGGCGAAAGAACTACGCCGTCTCCAGCAAATCGAAGGCTATTGTGAAATCGCCAGCGCGGTTGCCATCGATATCCTGCACATGATCTACGCGCAGAATCCTGTTGGCAATCCGGCGCTTGCCGAAGTGGTGTTACACATTCTCGCCGACGCGGCTGATGTTCCCCGGCATGTTGGCTGGGAGTGGGTGCAGGTTGCGAAGGCTGTGCAATCGCATGATCTCAAAGCGATCTGCCGGCTAGCTGTCAAGCAACTTGTGAAGTCAAGAAGTAGCCTAGACGACTCGCTTAGTCAATTCGCTGCTGAGTGTGCGCATGCACAGCCCGACGAAGCCATGGCCGTGGTCGGAGATGCCTTCGCCCAGAAAGAAAGTCGGTGGGTGTTCAGAATCCTGGTCTTCCGTAGCTTGTTTGATTCCATTGGCGTGGAGGCCGTGTCTCGGTATCTGGAAGTCCATCCGGACCACGCGCCGTTCATAGCACGTCATCTAGAAGGCCCGAGCATTAATGACGACGGTGATCTCCAAGTTCCTAAACTGGCGGACTGGCTAATGTCCCGCTTCCATGAGAACACGGAAGTATGGGATGAGTTCATGATGGGACGACACTCCTTTGAGGTCATGGGAGTTCCAGATGATTATGAAGCGGCGAAGAGCCTCGCGACCGGCTTTTTGGACCACCCGAAGGCTTGGATAAGAAAGTGGGCGGCGGCCGAAGTCGCAGATATGGACCGGCAAATTCTGGCACATCAGCGAGAGGAAGACCGACGCGAAAGAGAATGAGCCAAGCCTTTATGAGTGAACTCATAATTTGTTCGGCTCTGCAGGATGGACGGAGTGTTTTTGCGGACGAATCTGGTGCAGGCGCAGAAGTTCCGCGAAGCGCTCCAGAAGGCGATGCTCGGCTACACGAACAAGCAGATCACCACCGCCGAGATGGTCGCGCAATTGCTGGAGTTGGCCCGGTGGGTGCGGGAAGCGAAGAAGCACGGGGAAGACCTGGGCTTAAACAGCGAAGAAACGGCGTGCTGGACGAGGCTCGGCGATCCGGCCGCGGGACGCCGGAACCCCCTCCCTGCCCTCCCCCGCTGAGTACAGCGGAGGAGGGAAATATCCAAGGTGCGGCGGCTCCTGGCGATGTACGGCTATCCGCCGGATTTATCGGAGGATGCGATGCAGCAGGCGGAATTGTCCACGGAGGGGGGAGCGATCGGCCCAATCTGAATCCACCGGCCGGGGCGGGGGCGGGTGGGGAGACCGCCCCCGGGGCGGCAGGGGGGGCGCTGGACGCCTGCCGGGCCAACGGCTACCTTGCACCGAGGCGCAAGGAAGCGGCCGGGAGGAAGTCAGGCGGAAACGCCGAACGCGGAATGCGGGATGCAACGTGAGATGGAACAGGCCCAACACGAAACAGGGAGGGGGGAACGGCGTGCCGGAACCGCCTCTCCTTCGGCATTTTCTCCCCCGCCGCGCCCGCTGACGCCTGCCGCCCGACGCCGGAGCTGGGCCGAGCCGCCGGTGCGGTCCTGGCTCATCGCCGCCGGCCTGTTCGTGATCGCGGCGGGGGGGCTGGGGGTTGGACAATGGCACGACTGGTCGGAGAACGTTTGGCTGCTCCGCCACGGGCAGAGGGTGGAGGCGACGATCCTTACCGTCGGCGGGGTGGGGCGGGGTGGATTCCAGATGCCGCCGCCGGCCGAGGTGGAGGTGCAATTTCCGTGGGAGGGGGGGATGCGGAAGGTGGCGGGGCGGATCGAGCCGGAGGATGGGTACCATTTTGTCTCCCCCCATCGGCAAATTCGCATCCGGGTTGATCCGGGGCGGCCCGAGCGCTGGAGCGCGCGCCAGCAGGCCCCTTCGCTACCGCGCCAGTTTCTGGGGTCGGGCATCCTGCTGGGCATGGCGCTGCTGTCGGGTCTGGCGGCCTGGTGGCGGCGAAACCGGGCCTTGAGGGCATGGCGCAACGGGGAGGCGATTGAGGGGGTTGTCGTTTCGGCCGGCAGGTCGGCCATGGCGCCGCGGTCCTGGTGCATTCGCTGGATGCGCCGGGGCAGCGCCGACAAACGCCTGTTTGTCGCCTATATTCCCCAGCGGCTGGGCGATCTCCGGAAAGGAGAGGTCGTACAATTGCTGGGCGATCCCCGCCGCCCGCGTGGCGCTGTTATGGCGCGGGTGTATCAGGAGAGAAGCGGGCGGTTGACAGTGGGCGGTTGCCAGAAGGAGAAGCAACGCCAACCGCCCGCTGCCAGCGGCCAACCCATCCCATGAACCGCATCTGGCAACAACTCGCCATCGCCGCCAACTGGCCGGTGCTTGCCTCGATTGCCCTGCTGTCGTCGGTGGGGGTGCTGACGATCTGGGCCCATTCGTCGACCGACGGTCTCAAGCAGCTGGTCTTCCTGGGCATCGCCCTGGGGTGCATGGCGCTGTTTCAGGCAGTGAACTACCAGAGCATCTGCCGGATCGCCTGGGCGTTTTATGCCTTCAGCGCCGCGCTGATTCTTTACACCGTGCTGCCGTTCATCCCCCGTCACGGCTTTGGCAGCGTGCCGATCATTAACGGGGCCCATGCCTGGATCACGTTCGGCTCCTTCAGCCTTCAGCCGGCCGAGTTGATGAAGATCGCCTTCGTGCTGGTCCTGGCGCGTTATTTAAGATTCCGTCGAAATTACCGCACGTTCAAAGGCCTGCTCGCCCCCTTCGCGCTGGCCATCGCGCCGCTGCTGCTGATCATGAAGCAGCCGGATTTGGGGACGGCCCTGACCTTCATCCCCACGCTCTTTGCCATGCTGTTCGTTGCCGGGGCGCGCAAACGCCATCTGGCGGCCATCGTCGGGATCGCCCTGGCCCTGGCGCCGATCGCCTGGCTGGCCGGCCCGGCCTCCGAAGGCGCCCCGGGCCTGCCGGTTCTCAAATACCTCCCCACGCTGGTTAAGCCTTATCAGCGCCAGCGCGTGACGGCCCTGTTTTCCAACGATCCATCCCTCCAGCGCACCACCGCTTACCAAACCGAGCAGGCCTTGATCGCCTTCGGCTCCGGCGGGTTCACGGGCAAGGGGTTTGGCAACATTCCGGTCGGGCAGTACGTGCCGGAGGCCCACAACGACATGATCTTTTCCCTGGCGGGGGAACAGTTCGGCTACATCGGGACGGCGGTCATCCTGGCGGCCTATCTGGGCTTTTTCGCCGCGGGGATCGAGATTGCCGGCAACACGCGCGAGCCGTTCGGGCGGCTGGTGGCGGTCGGCATCGTCGCGCTGCTGGCGGGGCAGACGTTCTTGAATCTCATGGTCGTGCTGCGCCTGATGCCGGTGACCGGCATCACACTCCCGTTTGTCAGCTATGGCGGCAGTTCCCTCATCGCCAGCTTCATGGCGGCGGGACTGCTGCTGAACATCGGCCAGAGCCGCCCGCTGGTCATGGCGCGGGAGGCGTTTGAGTTTGAGACGTAGACCCCGGCGGCAGCCGCCGGAACCAGCGCGTCTCGGCCTCCTTCATCTCCAGTGTAATCTGCTCCACGTTTTGGGCTATGGTCTGCCCGCTGCTCAGGTCGAACAGGTCGCACTTGCCGGTCCATTGCAGCGTCTTCTTTCCCGCGCTCAGGGCGTGAATCACCAGAAAGCCATTGCCCGCGTAGGTGGCATCTCCCTTGGGACCGATGGGGGTCAGGCCCGCCTCGGTCGCCAGGGCCCGCAGGAGGTCCGGGTTGAACCCGCCCGGCAGGGAGATATAGACGCTGGTCCAATCCTTGAACCGCCGCACGGCGATCCCCACCTTCTTGTCCGTCCCGGTGAGGTAGGCCAGCGGAGTCGCCTGCGGGTCATCCACGTAAAACAGCGGCTGACGCGACTCGGTGTAGAGGTCGGCCACCCCCTTTTCCAGCGGATCATTCACGCCGGTGGGAATGAAGCGGTAAACATCGCTTTTGGACAGATCCAGCTTGACGCGCATGCCGGTCAGCCGCTGGATGTTCTTCTCAAACCCATCCCCCAGGCTCAATCCGGCGGCGTTGACGAAGACCAGCACGCGCCCATCCTTCTGCAGATGGTCCCGCACCCAGTCCACCTGATCGGGGGTGATGGTCAGCGCGGAAAGGAACAGGTTGATCTTGTAGTCCGGCCGCTTGCCGTTGGTCAGGTCGGACAGGAGATACGGGTCCCAGCTCAGACCGGAGCGGGAGAGCGCCACCCGGGCCGTGTTATGGCCGACCATCGCCAGGATTGCCCCGTAGGAATCCTTGCGCGTGGCATAGTCCTCCACCCGCTCATCGCAGAAGATGGCCATCTGCCCCCGGTCGGCCGGTTGCGGGCGCTGCGCGGCATCGGTGGCGGCCTTGTTGGCCTCGACCATGCCGCGCATGTACTGATCGTCCAGCCAGCCGTTGCCCCCCAGCCCGTAAATCCAGCCTCCCTCGCCCTGCGCCAGGCTCATGCCCAGGTCCCGGCGAATCTGGTTGGCCCATCCCTGGGCATCCTCGGGCACACCCCAGTTGCGGCGGAAGTCCAGGGCGTCGGCCGGCAGCCAGGAGTAGTTGGTGCGGTAGTCCATTTCCGTCAGATAGATTTTATTGTGCAGGCGCAGCGACGAGACGAGTGAATTGAAGTCGCCCGTCCGCCCCAGCGTGCGCCACAGGCCATAGTCCATGACGCTGACGATCCCGTCCAGATCGTCGTGGTTCACCAGTTCTCCCAGTGCCCAGTGGTTCATCTGGTGGTTGTGGATGATGTCGTGGTAGTAGGTGGTGACCAGGGCGGGGCGGTCAATGCCCTTCTTGAACGCCCGGGCCAGAAGATTGATCGTCTGGGCCACGCCCACGGAGCTGAAGCGGTTGGCGTCGATGATGCGCTGGTCCGCCCCGTTGTGGGGATCGAAAAACAGCTTGTCCGGCGCGCGGTCCGCCTCGGCCGGGAGGGTGGCTGTGGCGAAGGTGACTTTCGGATCGCCCCAGGCCTTCTGCAGCGCCCCATCGGAGCTGTACTTTTCATGCAGCCACTGGCGAAACGCCTGCACATTGCCTTCGGAACGGTCCATATGATCCGGCCCGTGCTGGCTGAACCACTGCCCATCCGAACCGCAGGTCAGATGCACGCCCACGACCGACTTGCCGACGTTGGACCTGGCCAGGAACTGCCCCAGGTGTTTCAGGGCGTCGGCCGTCTGCGTGCGGAAGGCCGGGGCGGTGTAGGAGATGTTCCACGCCTCATCCTTGCCGCGCTGCTCGGCCACGCGGTAGTGGCTCTTGGTGCCGATGGTCTTGTGCCCTTCGGCGTCGATCCAGATCGCCTCGGGGTGCTTGTCGCCGAAGCCGGGGTAGGGATCGATGCTCAAATAGAGCAGCACCCTGGCCTGCGGGTCCATCCCCAGCAGCTTCTCCAACTGCTGCTGAAGGAAGGTGAAGTCATACTGCCCGTCGCCCGTCCAGAGCGGCTGGCCATAGCGCCCGCCGGAGGTGCGGGCCATGTAGATCGGCAGCCACTGGACATGAACGCCCGCATCGCCAAAGGCCTTGTGATCGCCGTTGGCCGGCCACATGTACGGGCCGGCGGTGAAGCCGAACATCGGCGTCGGCTCGCCGTTGACAAAAAGCTGCGGCGTGCCGTGGTCGTTTTTCACCTCCACCTTGACCGGCGGCCGGTCGCGCCACATCCGCTCCACCTCCTGGGCCGAATAGCGCGGGCGGACCTGCTCGGGCGTCAGTTGCCGCGGAAACTGCGAGACGGGCGTGGGGGCGATGCGCAGTTCCAGATCATCCCAGTAGGCCTTGAAGGGGGTGCCGCGCATGGAGATCAGCACCTCGGCCTGGTCGTACCCTTCGGGCACCCTGGCCCTCAGGAACGCCCGTCGCCACTGGCCCCGGGGGGTGTGAATCGGCGGGTTGAGAAAGGTGTCGCGGAAGTAGAGCGCCGGCTTTCCCTTCCCGCGCAGCGTCAGCATGAACTGGATCGCACTGCCGAACTGCAGGTCTTCCAGGTGATAGTAGCCGGACAGGAGATATTCCCGGCCCGACTGAACCGACACCGGCCTGGCCAGCTTACATAAACTGTTACCCAACACTCCGGTTTTCGACAAAAAAAAACTCTGCCTCCCGGTACGCGCCATCGCATCGCTGATGCGGGCCTGGGCCTTGCCCGCGACAGCCGGGTTGATCGGTTCCCCCTTCTCATTCAACGACTCGTGCCCGTAGCCCAGGCTGGGGCGCAGCGTGTCATCCGCCTGTCCGATCCACGCCTTGGCGCCGGCCTCCTCAAAAGAGGCGTTGGGAAGCAGGTTGGGCCCGGCCAGCGGCTCAATCAGTACACCGCAGTTTGGGGGGCTGTCCAGATTCAGTTCCAGCTGACCATCATGGGCGGCGTAGACGATGAACGGATCATAAAAGGTGGTATTGATCGAATAGGCTTGTCCCGCCTTGACCGCAAAGCGCCTGGGCGTCACCCAAAGGCGGATCGGCCCATCGGCATTGACGATGAACTGGATCTGCTTGTCCGTCTCCTGATAGCGGTCCACCCATACCTGCTCATTGAGTTTGCCGAGGCTCACTTCGATGGGGATGCCGGGATTGAGAAGCTGCCGGGGAGCGGCCCGCCCCTCCTGTGTGGCGGGGGGAACCGCCCCCTTGGTGCTCCAACGGATGGCTTTCCATTCGGTGGTGCCGTTGGTCTGCGTGCCGGTGCTGCTGTCGCCGAAGCGGATGAACGTCAGCGGCCCCTTGAGTTTGAGGCTGCTCTGGGCCGGCTGGGCCTCGCCGTTGATGTAGACGTCGATCCGGGTCATCTCCCCCTGCGGCGTGGCGGTGATGCGGAAGGTGGTGAACTGCGTGTAATCGCCGGTGGTCCAGGCCGGCGCGCCGCTGAGCAGCACGTGCTTGGTTCCCAGGCTCAGCTCCACGAAATTGGAGGCGCTGCCCAGCAGCACCGAGGCGGCCCAGCTTCCCCCGGTCTGCTTGACGACGCGGGCGGTGATC
>JBIQLO010000108.1:0-13075 GCA_044464175.1 Planctomycetaceae bacterium
AAACGCCAGCAGGCCCAGGCCTGCGGGCCTGCGCCATCGCGCGGCAGGCCCGCGGCGCGCGCCATGCGGGGCGGGGGGACAGGTTGTGGCGTGAGCATCCATTCTCATCGCGTATCCCGGTGAAACGACGGCCCGAGGGCCGTCAGCGAAATTGTCGTGCCATGCCGCGAACCTTTTCCATCAGGGTGTTCAACTCCGCCCGCACCTGGGCGGGCGACTGCTCTCCGGCCGCCGCCGGGGGGGCGGGGGCTTCGGTCTCGTCAAAGGCCGACTCCGCGCGGTGGAACATCGAAGCGAAGCGGTTGGTTCCCGGCTCCTTGTCGCGCTTGAGCTGTCCCAGAAGCTCGGCCACCTCGTCCGCGTCGGTGATCTCGCTCAGGGGCGTCATCTGGCCGGCGCTGTTGGCCACGACCACCAGCCGGCGCCCGACGCGGACGAGCATCAGCTGCTGGCGCGGGGCGACGGGAGCGCGGGCGATGACCTGCATCAGTCCATTGGAGCCCGGGCTGCCCTGGCCTGTAAACAGTTTGGCGCCGCCCCACCGCAGAAAGAGGATCAGGCCGACCACCGCCACCAGCGACAGCGCGACGCGGGTGAAGCCGAGGCCTTCTTCCGGCGCGGCGGCGGGGGCGCTGTTCTGCTGCGCCGGCTGACTGCGGACCAGCGGGCGCTGCTCCAGCGGCGGAGCGGCGGCCGGTGCGGCGGCGAAGGCGGGAAGGCAGAAGAGGAGAACCATCGCGATGGCAAAAGGAAAATGGAAAATGGAAAATGGGCGAGGCCCTCCTCCCTTTTCCTTTTTCCATTTGCCGTTTGCCATTTTCATGTCCCCTCCTCCTTGACACCGGCAACGATTTCATTGATGCGGACGCAGAAGTTGTCATTGAGGACCAGCACCTCCCCGCGAGCCACGAGCCGGTCGTTAACGAAGACATCCACCGGGTCGCCGGCGAGCTTGTCGAGTTCCACAACGGAGCCCTCGGCCAGCTTCAGCACATCCTCCACGAGCATGCGCGAGCGGCCCAGCTCGATTTTGACGTTGAGATCGACATCGCGGAGCAGGTCGATGCTGGAGACCTGGGCGTCGCGCATCGCCTGCTGAAAATCGGGCAGGTTGAAGGCGCCGGCGTCGGGGGGAAGGGCCGCGCCCACGGCCGACGGCTCCTCAAAGCTGGCGGCCTTGAGCAATTCGTCAATGGACGCCTGATCCTCCGCGGATGCCTGGTCCTCCGCTGCGGCATCGGCCTGGCCGGTGGACGCATCGGGCTCGCCGGAAACGGCATCGGGCTCACCAGCGGTGGCTCCGGGCTCTACGGCATCGGGGGTGGCGGGTTCGGCGATGGCCGCGGGCGATTGCTCCTGCGGCGCGGCCTCGGCCCCATCGGGTGCGTTGTTTTGCGGTTCCTGCGGTTCGGACATGGCTCACCATCCTTGGCGCCCCTTGACCCGGCGGCATCCTGCCGCCCATGCACCGCCGTTGCCGGCAGCGCTAAAAATCGGTCCGGAACGGGATGAAGCGCGAGATCAGAATTTCCTGAATTCGGCCTTCGCCGATGATCAATTCCATCTGATGCTTCACCTGCCGGCGGAGGGTTTCCATGCCTGGCTCCGATCCACCGGCCAGCTTGTCCGGATCACTTTGGGCTATGATCGTACGAATCCGGTCCTGAATCAAGGCCTCGTGGTCGGCAATCGTCTGTTTGACCTCCTGCTCGAACTTCCCCTTGGTCAGAATCGACATGCTGACATCATAGAGAAAGGTTCGTCCGCTCTGCTTGTTCTGGGCGCGAAATTCGACCAGCTTGACCTCGACATTGCGGTTTTTGTCCGGCGCGGCGGCGGCTTCGCCGTGAGTCCCTTCAGCCGGGGCAACCAATTCCGCCCCAGAAGCGGGCGCGGGTCCGGAGCCGCGCAGCAGGTAGACGCCGGCAATCAGAACGATCCCTTCCAGGAGCATCGCCCCGCCCACCAGAAACGGGGTTTTGGAAAGAAGCCCTTCCTTTTTACCGCCTGATTTCTCGGGCTGGGCCGGCGCGGGCGCTTGTGGCGGCGCGGCCTCCTTTTTCTCTTTCTCCGCCATGGCATTCTCCTCCGAAACGAGTAATTAACGCAGCGCATCGGGGCGCTGCGCCCTTGCCTCTATCGGCAGGATGGGGAAGGCGATTCAGCCCGGCCGGTCGGGTTGCAGGCTCGCCTGCAGGAACCGGCAGACTTGCGCCGCTGCCCCGGGGACTCCAGGCAGGCCGCCCTGAAGGATCAGGGTGCGAACACCCTCCGGGCGGGAATCGGGCGACGCCAGCGCTTCGGCATCCACCCGATAAATCGTCTGAAATGTCCAGCGAAAGGCGGTTTGCAGCCAATCGTATTGCAAGGCCGGCGGCAGGATGTAGTGATCCAGCACCTCGTTAAAGTCGGCAAACGGATTCTGGAGGATCAGGGTGCGGAGGTCCGGATCGCCACGAGCGGCCAGCAGGACGGCATTCGCCCCCGTGCCCAGGCCCAGGGCGGCAATCCGGTGAGGATCGATAAACGGGCGGCGGCGAAGCATTTCTGCCGCGGCCCGGACATCCAGCGACTCGCGCAGGCCGAAGGTCTGGGGCGATGCGCCGCTGCTCCCGCAACCACGAAGGCTCAGGGCCAGGACATTAAATCCGGCCTGGTGCAGAGGGCGGATCAGGGGGAGCATTTGGCGACGGGATTGGGCGTAATCATGCACAAGAATGACGGCCGGACGCTTTTGGCGCAGCGCCTGATCCCCCTGCTGGACGATCCGCTGGGCGTCCAAAGCGGGAATCAGCCAGGCATCGAGGCGGACGCCATCGCTGCTGAGAAACGACACGGGATCGTAATAGATGCCACTGGCCCCGGGGTCAGCGCCGGCGGCGTCGGCGGTGCGCGGATGGGTCGCGGCGGTGAGGATCGCCACGACGGCGATGGCGGCCAGGGTGAGGCCAACCGTCAGGCGGTAGAGCAATCCGGCGGCGATGCGATACCAGAGGGGGGCCGGCGGGCCGACGGGCGGACGCATGAACGGACGACGGAGGGCCACGCGTGCCAAAGCCCGGCCCCAGACCGCGGCGCGATGCAGCCATACCCGCCAGCGGGCCGGCGGCTCTGGCCCTTCGGGGTCCTCAAAGAACGCAGGATTCATGATCGGGCGCTGCATGATCCAAAGCTCCGGCGACTTTCGCCATCTTTCCCTATCTCTTTATCTTCGCCCCATCGGAGATACGATATGAGTCGGCCCGGGGCCAGAAAAATTCCCTGCCGGCTTCTCCAGCCGTCCTAATCCCGTATAATCCCCCGCCCGATACAATCGGTAGGATATGCGCCAGCGATACTGTTTAATCACGCCCGTCCGAGATGAAGCCCAGTATGCGCAGCGCACCCTCGACGCGGTGGCGCGGCAGACGGTCCGGCCGGCGTTGTGGATTCTGATTGACGACGGGTCCACCGACGCCACGCCCCGGATTCTGGAAGCCTTTGCCCGCCAGCACGATTGGGTCCGCATCGTCCGGCGGGAAAACCGGGGATATCGGAAGCTGGGGGGCGGGGTCATTGACGCCTTTTACTCCGGTTACGACCAGATCAACCCGCACGACTTTGACTATATCTGCAAGCTGGACCTGGATTTAGACCTTCCGCCGGACTATTTCCGGCGCCTGATGGAAAAAATGGAGGCCAACCCGCGAATCGGGACGGCCAGCGGCAAGCCCTGGTTCTTCAAATCGGGGCAGGACCGGGCCGTTTCGTTCCCCATCACCGAGTCCACGGGGCTGATTCGGGAGGTGTGCGGGGATGAAAATTCGGTGGGGATGGCCAAATTTTACCGGACCGACTGCTTTGAGGAGATCGGCGGCTTCGTCCGGGAACTGATGTGGGATGGGATCGACGGGCACCGGTGCCGGATGCTGGGATGGATCGCGGTGAGTTGGAACGATCCGGAATTGCGGTTTCACCATCTGCGCCCGATGGGAACCAGCCATAAAAACTGGTGGACCGGCCGGGTGCGCCATGGGGCGGGGCAATATTTCATGGGAACCCATCCGATGTACCTGCTGGCCAGCGCCATCTTTCGGCTGGCGCAGCCGCCGGTGGTGCTGGGGTCGGTGGCGATGGTGTGGGGGTATCTCAAATCGGCCCTTCAGCGCCGACCCCGCTATGGGGATGCCGCATTCCGCCGGTTCCTGCGCCACTATCAATGGATCTGCCTGCTTCATGGGAAAAAATCGGCCACTGAGCAATTGAATCGAGAGCAGACGACCCAATGGACCGAGCGGCATGAGGGGCTGATTGCGCCGGAACTTCACATACAAGGCTCGGCCTCCTGAGCGGTCTCTGTCTCTGATGCGCAGATTGGGATAAGATCGGCCTCCATGTCCGACCCCCCGCCCCTGCCGCCGGCCCCCTCCGCCAGACTGGCCTATGCCACCCCCCTGCCGCCGTCGCGCCCGGGCCTGGTGACGGCGATCGGCATCCTCAGCCTTTGCATCGGGGCTCTGTCGCTGCTGGGCAATTGCGTCTGGATGACGGAATTCACGATTGTCTATGGCATGATGCGGGGCGCAAGCGTGGCCGCGGCCATGCAGGCATCCTCCCCGCCAACGGCATTTCCGGCGACACAAACCTCGCCGACGACCCAAGCTGCGGCCGCCACCCAACCTTCATCGCTCACTCCCGCCCAGGTGAATGCGGTCCTCACAAGGGTCAACGCGCTGGCGGGCAAAGGAATGAACCCGCGGCAGATCAATGCGTTACGGACCGCCCTGCAGGCCGGTGGGCAACAGATCATTCGGCCGGGGGGTAACGTTCCAGCGGCGGTTGCGCAAGTGGATCGGACATCGGTCGATTCACAGGGATCGGTCCATGTCCGGACGTCGACGGCCTCGATCATGCTCGATCCCTCCGGCGGTATCTCCACAACCGTCGTCTCCTTTCAGGGACCGATCCCGGCGTTGGCCAGCGCGTTCGACGGCTCGCATTTTCTGCCGGAAATCGCCATCTCCTTCCTTGGGACCGGGTTGGCCATCTATCTGCTGGTCATCGGCATTCTGACGCTGCGCGGCAGCCGGCTGGGCGGGCGGCTGCACCGGATTTACGCCTGGGTCAAGATCGTACTGGCGCTGCTCGGGGGGGCCACGCTCTTTTCCCTGGTCACCCACCTCACCGGGGCGACGGCATCCAACCTATTTGCCGGGCCGGCCTTCCTGGCTGGCGTCATCTCCGCCTTCATCGGGCTGCTGTACCCCATCGGGCTGTTGATCGCCCTGCGGTCCCGGACGTTGCGGGCGTATTACTACGGAAAGCCGGCCTGAAGCAGAATGGGCGGCCGCCGAGTTTCCGCAGGGTCGCCTACACTCGCGGGGGCGGCTCGGGTATAGTCATGGGCAAGATGGAACTTTTACTGGCCAATCCGCGCGGGTTTTGTGCGGGTGTGAACATGGCGATCGATTGCGTGGAGGAGGTCCTCAAAATCAAGGGACCGCCGATCTACGTCTACCATGAGATCGTTCACAACCGGCACGTGGTGGAGGATTTCAAACAGCGCGGGGTGACGTTTGTGAACGAGGTGGAGGAAGTGCCGCCGGGATCGGTGCTGGTCTACAGCGCCCATGGCGTCTCGCCGGCGGTGCGGGCGGCGGCCCGGCAGCGCGGGTTGATCGAGGTGGATGCCACCTGTCCGCTGGTGACCAAGGTGCATCTGGAGGTGCTGCGGTTCGCCAAGCAGGGATACACCATCATCTTCATCGGGCACAAGAACCACGATGAGGCCGTGGGTACGGTCGGGGAAGCCCCTGAGGCAATCCGGGTGGTGGAGACGGTGGAGGATGTCCAACAGTTGGAGGTGCCGGACCCCCACAAGCTGGCTTATGTGACGCAGACCACCCTGAGCCTCTACGACGCCCAGCAGATCATCGGGGCGCTCAAAACGCGCTTTCCCGACATCAAGGCGCCGCCCAAGGAAGATATCTGCTATGCCACAACCAATCGCCAGAACGCGGTAAAGGAGTTATCGCGCGAGGCGGAACTGGTGCTGGTGGTCGGCAGCCGCAACAGCTCCAACTCCCAGCGTCTGGTGGAGACGGCGAAGCAGCGCGGGGCCGAATCCCACCTCATTGACGATGAATCGGAACTGGACCCGGCCTGGTTTGAAGGGAAAAAGTCGGTGCTGGTGACGGCCGGGGCCTCGGCGCCGGACCACCTGGTGCGGGCGCTGATCGAACGCATTCAGCGGGAATTCGGCGGCGGGGATGTGGATGTGCGAACACTGGTGGAGGAGGGGGTGGCGTTCGCCATGCCGCGAAGCGTCAAAAGCCTGGCGGTCCTGCCGGCGTAACGTCCTCCAAACCCGCGGGTTTTATGGCGGCCGGATTTGGCCGATAACAGGAGTGCGATGGAGCTTCAACCAACCGCAATCGCCGATGTGAAGGTGCTGATTCCCCGAAAATTCGGGGATGAGCGCGGCTTTTTCTCCGAAGTGTACAGCCGCAAAGCGCTGGCCGCGGTGGGCATCCAAACGCAGTTCGTTCAGGACAACCATTCGCTCTCGGCCCGGCCCGGCGTGGTGCGGGCGCTGCATTATCAATTGCCCCCCATGGCGCAGGCAAAGCTGGTGCGCGTGGTGCGGGGGGCGATCCTGGATGTGGCGGTGGACATCCGGCGGGGTTCGCCGACGTTCGGCCGGCACGTCAAGGAAGTTCTCAGCGCTGCCAACTGGAAGCAGATCTTCGTCCCCCCCGGCTTCGCCCACGGATTTTTGACCTTGGAACCGAACACGGAAGTGGTCTACAAGGTCAGCGACTATTATTCGCCCGAGCATGAGCGGGGCATCCGGTGGAATGACCCGGCGCTGGGCATTGACTGGGGCATCGACCCGGCCGAGGCGATTTTGAGCGGGCGCGATCGGGAGCATCCGCCTTTGGAAAGCGCTGAGTACTGAGTGCTGAGGCCGATGGTTCGCGGGGCGGACCCTACAGGAGAGACTATGAAAGGCGTGATCTTGGCGGGCGGGACCGGCAGCCGGTTGTTTCCGTTGACAAAGGTGACCAACAAGCACCTGTTGCCGGTGTACGACAAGCCGATGATCTACTACTCGATCGAGTGCATGGCCAAGGCCGGGGTCGAGGAAGTGTTGCTGGTGACCGGCGGCAACAACGCCGGGGACTTCATCCGGCTTCTGGGCAACGGGCGGGATTTCGGGCTCAAGAACCTCAACTACACCTACCAGGACGGGGCCGGGGGCATCGCCCAGGCGCTGGGATTGGCGGAGCATTTTGCCGACGGGGAGTCGATCTGCCTGATCCTGGGAGACAACATTCTGGAGTACTCCATTGCCGACGCCCGGCAGCGCTTTGAAAATCAGGGACACGGGGCGAAAATCCTGCTGGCGGAAGTGGAGAACCCCAAGGCCTATGGCGTGGCGGAAATGGAGGGGGACAAGGTGGCGCGGATCGTGGAGAAGCCGCAGAATCCCAAGAGCAAATACGCGGTGATCGGGGTCTATTTCTACGACAACCGGGTCTTCGAGATCGTGCGCACGCTCAAGCCGTCGGCCCGGGGAGAGCTGGAGATCACCGATGTGAACAACGCCTACATCGAACGGGGGGAGATGACGGCCGACCGGATTCAGGGCATGTGGGCCGATGCGGGAGAAAACATCGATTTCTACCTGCGGGCATGCAATACGATCGCGCAGCACGGGGCGAACAAGGAACGAGGCAAATGAGCTCACTCCTCATCACCGGCGCGGCCGGGTTTATCGGATCGAACTTCGTGCGGATGCTGCTGGAGGAGCGCACGGCGGACCTGCGGCTGGTGGCGCTGGACAAGCTGACCTATGCGGGAAACCTGGCGAACCTGGAAGGGTTGCTGGAGGATGGGCGGCTGACGTTTGTGAAGGGGGACATCTGCGATGCGGCGCTGCTGGAAGGATTGTGGGACAAGCACTCCATCCGACAGGTGGTGAACTTCGCGGCCGAAAGCCACGTGGACCGGAGCATACTCGGCTCCGGGCCGTTTGTGCAGACGAACGTGGTGGGGACGCAGGTGCTGCTGGACGTGGCCCGGGGCAAAGGGGTGGAGAAGTTTCTTCAGGTCTCCACCGATGAAGTGTACGGGACGCTGCCGGAGGATCGGCCGGAGGTGAAATTCACCGAGGAAACCCCTCTGGCGCCCAACAGCCCTTACAGCGCTTCCAAGGCGGCGGCCGACTGCCTGGTGCGATCCTATTTCCACACCTTCAACCTGCCGGTGCTGACCACGCGCTGCAGCAACAACTATGGGCCATACCAGTTTCCGGAGAAATTGATCCCGTTGTTCGTGACGAACCTGATGGAGGGCAAGAAGGTGCCGCTGTACGGCGATGGGATGAACGTCCGCGACTGGCTCTACGTGGAGGACCATTGCCAGGCGATTCGTGCGGTGCTGAACAAGGGGAGTTTCGGGGAGGTCTACAACATCGGCGGCAACAACGAGATTCCCAACCGGCGGATCACGGAAGTGATTCTCCAGGAGATGGGCAAGGCGTGGGATGCATCGGTGCAGTATGTGAAGGACCGGCCCGGACACGACCGGCGCTATGCGATTGACGCCTCGAAGATCAAGCGCGAACTGGGCTGGGAGCCGAAGCACCGGTTTGAGCAGGCCATCCAAACAACCATCCGGTGGTATCAGGAAAATGAGCCGTGGTGGCGGGCGATCAAGAGCGGGGAATACCTGAGCTATTACCAGAAACAGTATGGGCAGAGGTAGTCAGCCATGATGGATCATCCGATCCCGCGCATCCTCATCACAGGCGGCACAGGCATGCTGGGGCAGGCCGTGACGGAGGCGGTGCGGCGCCGCGGGGGTGAGGCGGTGGCGCTGGGGTCGGGCCAGTGCGACATCACATTGCCCCAGGCGGTGGAGAGTGCGATTGAACGTCACCGGCCCGGGGTGGTCATCAATTGCGCGGCTTACACGAAGGTGGACCTGGCGGAGAAGGAACCGGAGAAAGCGGACCGGATCAACGGAACGGGGACCGGGATTCTGGCCAGGGCGGCCCGAGCGCATGGGGTGAAGCTGGTCCACATCAGCACGGACTTTGTGTTTGACGGGCGGGCAGAGCGGCCCTACCGCGTGGATGATCCCGTCGGCCCGCTGTCCGCCTATGGGCGTTCGAAGCTGCTGGGGGAGCGGCTGATTCAGGAGACCAATCCACCGGGATGGATCATCGCACGGACGGCGTGGCTCTATGGGCCGGGGGGAGGTTGTTTCCCCAAGACGATGGTGGAACGGGCACGGGCGGGCAAGCCGCTGAAGGTGGTGGCCGACCAGATCGGCACGCCGACCTACACGGGAGACCTGGCCGAGGCGCTGCTGGAATTGATCGCGCATGACGCGACGGGGCTCTGGCACCTGACCAATGCCGGGCAGACGACCTGGCATGCATTTGCCAAGGCGACGCTGGAGGCGTTCGGGTTGCCGGCCGCCCCCCCTGCCCTGGAGACGACCACCTCGGCCGACTGGCGGCGGGCGTATCCGGAATCGGCGATTCGCCCGGCCTACAGCGTGCTGGACATCGAGCCGTATGAGCGCCTCACCGGGCGGGGCATGCGGCCGTGGGGCGAGGCGCTGATGGACTTCCGGAGGGCCTGGGCCGGCCCTTCATAGCTGCGGCACGGGGGGAAAGAAGATCGCCTGCTCCAGATCGATGGCGCGGGGAAAGAGCAGGTTGTTCTCCTTGTGCACATGCTGGTGCATATCCGCTTCCAACTGGCGCAGTTCCTCCAGCATAAGACGGAAGGTTTGGCAGGCATCCTGGGGCGGGGTGTGGCCCCAGGTCAACTGGCGCATCTTCGCCAGGGCCTGTCCGGCCTCATCATGGTCATGTTCGATGTCCGCCAGCGGATGGTCCAACCCGCCGCACCGGCAGTCCCCTTCATCGCCCTGGGACTCCAGACGCCGGATGGCGGGAAAGATTGCCTGCTCCTCCTTGGCCATGTGCAGTTGCATCTCCTCGGCGAAGCGGTTGATGGTCTCCTCCAGTTCGAAGAGGTACGGATGGCGGGCCCCATGGGTGGCGGCCACCTTCGCGATCGTGCGGGCCAGGCGCGGTAATTGGCGCCTGAGATACGCGTGGTGCGTCTGCTCGATATGGTCGGCCAGTTCGGCCAGCGACAACCGGGCGGGATCGGGGGCGTCGGCCTCCTGCACCAGGTCTTCGGTGGCGACGAGGGTTTGCAGGAGCGTCCAGGCATCCAGTCCCCTGGAACGGCACACCTCGGCCAGGGGGCGCCGGCCGCCGCAGCAGTAGTCGATGCCCAGGCGTTCGAAGATGCGGGCGCGGGCGGGGCGGTCGGCCACCAGGGCGGCGAGGGTGAGGGTTGGGTCCAGCGTGGTCATGGCACACCTCCGGTCAGGGGTTCAGCGGGGCGAGGCCCTAAATTGGATATAATTATCCATTTTGCTTATTATGTTAGAGCCGTCTAGAATGGCTGTCAATTGAGTTTTCCATTAGCCGGAGGTTTCCCCTGATTTTCTCCCAAACAGCTGAATACGCCCTGCGGGCGGCGGTCTGGATCGCGGCGCAGGAGGATGCGCCGCAGGCGACGCGCGAAATCGCCCTGGCGACACAGGTGCCGGCGGGATACCTGGCGAAGGTGCTCCAGGCGCTGGGGCGGGCCGGGCTGGTCAAGGCGCGCCGGGGATTGGGGGGCGGCTTCGTGCTGGGGCGCCCGGCCAACAAGATCACCGTCCTGGAGGTGGTCAACGCCGTGGACCCCATCGAGCGGATTCTGGCCTGCCCGCTGCACCTGGAGGCGCACAGCAAAACCCTGTGCCCGGTGCATCGGCGGCTGGATGACGCCATCGCGCTGGTGCAGAAGGCGTTTTCCAAGTCCACCCTGGCGGACCTGGTGGAGAATCCGCCGGGGCAGGCGCCGTTGTGCGACCCGGTGGTGCAGATCGGACGGGCCGGTTCGCGCTCCAACGGAACGGGGCGAAAGCGGCGTTAGAATTCGAAAGAGCAACCCTGGAGGCGGCGGTCGATCTCCTCCAGGACGCGCTGCTCGGCCTCCTGGCCGGGGGCGATGAAGGTGACGCTGAAGCGGACATACGCGCCGGCGTCATCCCAGGGGACGGTGCTGATCAGCTTTTCGGTGATGAGCCACTGGCTGAACGCCTCGGCCGACTCGAAGTTCACTTTCTTCCCGCCGACGGTGGCGGACCTGGGGCTTTTCACATAGAGGAAGAAGGAGCCGCCGGGCTTGCGGGCGTTGAAGCCGTGGCGGTTGAGGACCGCGACCAGGCCGTCCATGCGGCGGGAATACTTGGCGGCGATTTCCTGGGTGATTTCGGGGTGATCCAGCGCCTCAGCGCACGCCTGCTGGATGGCCAGAAATTGGCCGGAGTCGCTGTTGTCCTTCACATCGGCGTAGGCCTTGACGATCAGGGGGTTGCCGACGACGAAGCCGAGGCGCCACCCGGTCATGTTGAACCCCTTGCTCATCGAATGCAGTTCGATGCCGACGTCCATCGCGCCGGGGGTGGCCAGGAAAGAGAGGGGCCGGCCATTGAAGCGGAGCGCTGCGTAGGCGGCGTCGTGGATGACGATCAGGTTGTGCTGTTTGGCGAAATCAACGACGCGGGCGAAAAATTCGGGCGTGGCGTCGGCGCCGGTGGGGTTGTTGGGGTAGTTGAGGACGAGCGTCTTGGCGCGCTGGAGCACGTCGGCGGGAATGGCGTCGAGGTCGGGCAGGAACTGGTTTTCGGCCCGCAAGGGCAGGTTGTGGACCTGGCCGCCGTAGTAGCGGCTGTGGGTGCCGAAGACGGGGTAGCCGGGGACGGTCATCAGGGCGATGTCGCCGGGGTTGATGAAGCAGGCGGGCAGGAGGGTGAGGGCGGCCTTGGAGCCGATGGAATGGACGACTTGGGTGGTCGGGTCGATGTTTTTGACGCCGCAGACGCGGTCCATCCAGCGGGCGGCGGCCTCTTTGTAGGCCGCCCCGCCGTTGTCGGCGTAGCCGCGATTTTCAGGATCTTTGGCGGCCCGGCACAGGGCGTCGATGGATTGATCGAAGGCCTTTTCATCCGGCTCGCCGACGCCCATGTCGATCAGCTCGACGCCGGGATGCGCCTGAGCGGCGGCCCGCTTGGCGCGCTTGATCTTTTCGAACTTGTAAATGGCCGTGTCTTTGCCGTAGTTTTTGCCGCCGATGCGGTCGGCGAAGAGGTTTTGAATGTAAGGGTCGCTCATGGGGCGGGGATTCTAGCTGAAGAGATGAAAACATGAAACATGAGGGGACAGGGTTGAGGGATCAGGGGGCATGGGTTTGGTTCGTTTCGTAATTTGTCGTAGTGCGGCTGGGGATAAAAACCGCGTTTTTGGTAGCGCCACGGGGGCATTGGGTTTGGTTCGTTTGGGTTTGGATGACATTTTGTCGTAGCAGGCAATGGGCGGAAAAGAGGGGGAAACGTGTGTTTGCTCGGCGGTGGAAATAGAGTGGATCATGCCCTTAGTATAGCATTTGTTTGGTATTTGTCAAGGAAAATTCAGGCAGGTATTCGGCCAATAGCCTTACCGCCAGCGTGGCCAATGGCGGCCAATGGACGTAAAGTTGAGGAGATTACATCTCATGGAAAGCGAATTCTCCATCTATCGTCTCCGTCCGGTCCTTGACAAGCCAAGGTATCGAGGATTTAGCAACTCTGGCTATGGCGTGCTGTTCGACACAGTACCCCGGCATCGTCGGTCGCTTAGGTGGAGGGTGCGACGGCTGGCTAAGACTTGGGTTCCGCCGATGGTGAACGGTCGCGTCGCTAAATCGAATGACTACCCATGCGTTGACATGGTGGTTCCCGCCTACAGTGAGCGCGCCGTCCATGCACTGGAGGACCTGCTGCGGGCGAACGGGGAAATCCTGCCGCTGCGGACGAAGCAGGGGCCCTATTTCGCTTACAACCTCACCCGGGTGGTCGACGCCTTGATCGTGAAGGATTCCATTGTGAAGATGACCAGGGACGGCCTCTCCGCGCTGTTCCTGATCAAGCGCGCCTTCGATGCGGAGCGTGTGAAGAAGCTGACCATCTTCACGATTCC